>DASYUW010000136.1:0-17290 GCA_036000845.1 Burkholderiales bacterium | reverse complement strand
TTCCGACCTGCATCTGTCGGCTGGGCTTCCGCCCATGATCCGCGTCCACGGCGACGTGCGGCGCATCAATCTGCCGCCGATGGAACACAAGGACGTCCATGCGATGATCTACGACATCATGAACGACGGTCAGCGCAAGTTTTACGAAGAGAACCTGGAGTGCGACTTCTCGTTCGCGATCCCGAATCTGGCGCGCTTTCGGGTCAACGCCTTCGTGCAGAACCGCGGCGCCGGCGCAGTGATGCGGACGATTCCCTCCAAGGTGCTGACGCTGGAGGAACTAAAGGCGCCGAACATATTCAAGGAGATTGCGCAGTATCCACGCGGCGTGGTGCTGGTGACCGGCCCCACCGGATCGGGCAAGTCCACCACGCTCGCGGCAATGGTCAACGACATCAACGAGAATGAGTTCGGCCACATCCTGACCGTCGAAGACCCGATCGAATTCGTTCACGAGAGCAAGAAATGCCTGATCAACCAGCGCGAAGTCGGGCCGCACACGCTGTCGTTCAACAATGCGCTGCGAAGCGCGCTGCGCGAGGACCCGGACATCATCCTGGTGGGCGAGTTGCGCGACCTGGAAACCATCCGGCTGGCGCTGACCGCGGCCGAAACCGGCCACCTGGTATTCGGCACTCTGCATACCAGCTCGGCAGCAAAGACCATCGACCGGATCATCGACGTGTTCCCGGCGGCGGAAAAGGAAATGGTGCGCGCGATGCTCTCGGAATCGCTGCGCGCCGTGATCTCGCAAACGCTGTGCAAGACCAAGGACGGGAGCGGTCGCGTGGCCGCGCACGAAATCATGATCGGCACTCCGGCAATCCGCAACCTGATCCGCGAGGCCAAGGTGGCGCAGATGTACTCGGCCATTCAGACCGGCCAGAATCTGGGCATGCAGACGCTCGACCAGAACCTCGGGGACCTGGTGAAGAAAAACCTCATCGCGAAAGAAGAGGCCCGCAGCAAAGCGGCCAACAAGGACACTTTCGCCTGAGCGCGCTGGGGGCGATTCTGAAAACTCTGCCAGGAGCATTCGATGGAAAAAGATCAGGCCATCAAATTCATACATGAACTGCTGAGGGGGATGGTGGCGAGAAAGGCATCGGACCTTTTCATCACCGCAGGTTTCCCGCCGGCGTTCAAGGTAGACGGCAAGATGACGCCGGTGTCGAACCAGAGCCTTACCCCGCAGCACACCCAGGAGCTGGCCCGCTCGCTGATGAACGACAAACAGGCGCAGGAGTTCGAAGGCACGAAGGAATGCAATTTCGCGATCAACCCGCCCGGGATCGGGCGCTTTCGCGTGAACGCTTTCGTGCAACAGCAGCGCGTCGGCGTAGTGCTGCGGACCATCACCACCACCATCCCGAAATTCGAGGATCTCGGGCTGCCCCCGGTGCTGAAGGACGTGGCGATGACCAAGCGCGGGTTGGTGATCTTCGTCGGCGGCACCGGCTCCGGCAAGTCCACATCGCTGGCGGCGATGATCGGCTACCGCAACGAGAACAGCTACGGTCACATCATCACCATCGAAGACCCGATCGAGTACGTGCATGATCACAAGAACTGCCTGATCACCCAGCGGGAAGTCGGGGTCGACACCGACTCCTGGGCGTCGGCGCTGAAGAACACGCTGCGGCAGGCGCCGGACGTGATCCTGATCGGCGAAATCCGCGAGCGCGAAACCATGGAGCACGCCATCGCCTTCGCCGAGACCGGCCACTTGTGCATGGGAACTCTGCACGCCAACAGCGCCAACCAGGCGCTCGACCGCATCATCAACTTCTTCCCGGAGGAACGCCGCGCCCAGTTGTTGATGGACCTGTCGCTGAACCTCAAGGGGCTGGTCTCACAGCGGCTGATTCCGCTCAAGGGCACCAAGGGCCGCGCGGCGGCGATCGAGATCCTGCTCAACTCGCCGCTGATTTCCGACCTGATATTCAAGGGCGAAGTGCACGAGATCAAGGAAATCATGAAAAAGTCGAGGGAACTGGGCATGCAGACCTTCGACCAGGCGCTGTTCGACCTCTATGAGGCCGGAAGGATCAGCTACGAGGACGCGATTCGCAACGCCGACTCGATGAACGAACTGCGGCTGCAGATCAAGCTGCACGGCAAGGAAGCGCAGGACCGCGACCTCACCACTGGAGTGGATCACCTGAATATCGTTTGACTACAGGCTCGAGGGCCGAGGTACGAGGCACGAGGCACGAGACAAGGCGGCTTCGGCCGCTTCCACCACCTCGCGCCTCACGCCTCGCGCCTCGCGCCCGGCTTTTTGCGCATTGAGCCTGCGACCATGCGAAATTCGTACAGCCGGCACTCCAGCGGACCGTTGTAAAGCGGCGTGCGCTTCGATGGCGACAACCCGATCAGCTTGGGCAGGCGCAGGTCGGCCGTGAACAGACAGGCGCGCCAGCCGGCAAACTTCTTCTTCAGCACGTTTCCCAGCTGCGGATAGAACGCAGCCAGTTTCTCCTGCTCTCCCAGGCGCACCCCGTAAGGCGGATTGGTCACCAGCACGCCTTCGGCGGCCGGCGCGGAGATTTCCAGCACGTTGGCCTGCTTGAGGCTGACCGCATCGGCCAGTCCTGCTGCAGCCAGGTTCTCGCGGGCAAGCTTGAGTGCGTCTCCGAACAGATCGCTGCCGAAGACCGGCGTCCCGGCGTCATTCCTGATATGCGCTTCGGCTTCGTTCCTGATGCGGGCCCACTCCGCAGCATCGAAGGCGCGTAGTTTTTCAAATGCGAATCTGCGATTGCATCCGGCCGGGATTCCGCGCGCGATCTGCGCGGCCTCGATCAGCAGCGTGCCGCTGCCGCACATCGGATCGAGGAGCGGCGTGCCTGGCGTCCAGCCCGCGAGCTTCAGAATTCCTGCGGCGAGGTTCTCTCGCAGCGGCGCTTCGCCCGCCATCTGCCTCGCTCCGCGTTTGAACAACGGCTCGCCCGAGGTATCGAGATAAATCGTGAACCGCTCCGCGTCGAGAAAAGCGTGGATGCGCACGTCGGGCTGTGCCGTGTCGACACTGGGACGGCTGCCTGTTTGCGCGCGGAACTTGTCGCAGGCCGCGTCCTTGATCCGCAGCGTGATGAATTCCAGGCTCTTGAGCGGGCTCGCGACCGCCGCGACATTCACCCGGATTCTGAGCCCGGGATCGAACAGGCGCTGCCAGTCGAGAGCGTACACGCCGCGGTAGACGTCTTCCTCGTTGCGGTAGTGGCCGGCGCCGATCTCCCACAGCACCCGGCTGGCGATGCGGCTGTGCAGATTCGCGCGATACGCGAGCGGCAGCGTTCCGCCGAAACCCACTCCGCCTTCGACGGGCCCCGCATCCGCGGCGCCCAGTTCGCCGAGCTCGGCGGCCAGCAATGGCTCAAGCCCACGGGGGCAGGGGGTGAAGAATCGTTCTTGCTTCAATATTCTAGAGACCCAGAAAGACTTCGAATTCGATTCGCTTCCAGGGATCACGGTGTTTGATCAGGCGCACGATGCGCGCCTGCAGCCGATTGCCGCGGTCGAGCTGGCGCGCCACCGCTTCATTCTCCTTGCGCGGCACATAGCCGAGCTTGTGGCCGTTCCACTCGACCCTCACCGCCAGCGGGTCATGCGGGTTGTCCGGCTCCCTGATCAGCGCGAGCACATCGCCGACTTTCATCTGTCCCCACAGTTCCTTGCCCTGGTAGTACTGAAAGCCGGCAAGCGGGGAGTTTTGCAGCAGGATGCGCGCGGTGACCTGTGCCGCCTGCAGCGAGCACGCGCACCACAGGGCCGCGATCAGAAGGCCGCGCGCCAGTGCTGTCATGGGCCTCAGAACGGCTGCAATTCCACCAACAGCACGATGGCAACGAGCACCACCACCGGGAACTCATTGAGCCAGCGGTAGAACACGTGGTCGTGGCGGTTACGGTCGCGCTTGAAGGCGTACATCAGTTTCCCGCAATACACATGGTAGGCGACCAGCACCGCGATCAGCGCCAGTTTGGCAACCAGCCAACCGCCGTGAAAGCCATACCCCAGCCACAACCATGCACCCGACAGCAGCGTCAAAACCGCGCCAGGCGTCATGATGCCGAAGAACAGCTTGCGCTCCATGATCTTGAAACGTTCGATGCTCGGCCGGTCCTCGCTCATTGCGTGGTAGACGAACAGCCGCGGCAGGTAGAACAGCCCCGCGAACCAGGCCACCATGAAGATGATGTGAAACGACTTGATCCAGAGCATCGCCTCGCCTCAGGAGAGCAGCCGCCGCCGCGTCAGAACCAATGCGACATAGAACGCGACCGCCGCGTAGCCCAATAACACCAGCACGTGAAATGCAGGCTCGGACGGCGCGACGCCGACGACCAGCGGACGGGCCAGCTGGACGGCATGGGTGAGCGGCAGCACCGCCGAGACTGCCCGCAGCACCCCGGGCAACTGGTCGGTCGGGAAGAACACGCCGCAGAGCAGCACCATCGGCGTGATCAGCAGTGTGAAGTAATAAAGAAAAAAATCGTAACTCGGCGAAACCGCATTCATGACCAGTCCGAGACAGGCAAACGTCAGCCCCACCAGGAAAGCGAGCGGGACGATCCACAAAGTGAGCGGCGAGTGCGACAGCCCGAGCACCCAGATGATGATCAGGATTGCGCAACCGGAGAGAAAGCTCTTGCTCGCCGCCCACACCGCCTCGGCGAGCACCACATCATCGAGGTTGATCGGTGCGTTCATGATCGCATCCCACGTCCTCTGCACGTGCATGCGAGAGAACGCAGAATACAGCGCCTCGAAGGTCGCCGTGTTCATGGTGCTGTAGCACACCGTCCCGGCCGCGAGGAAGGTGATGTACGGCAATCCGCCGACCTTGCCGACAAGCGCACCCAGACCATAGCCGAGCCCGAGCATATACAGCATCGGGTCGGCTAGATTGCCCAGCATCGAGGGAATCGCAAGCTTGCGCCAGACCAGGAAATTGCGGCGCCAGACGTGCGCGAAACGCCGGCTCAGGACCGGGGGGCGGAAATCTTTCGCTCTCATGGTTGCGGCTGCACCCTTGTCAAACCTGAAGCGCTCTCACCGCAGAGGATGGTGAGAAAACCAAAAATCTCACCACGAAGACACGAAGGGCACAAAGTAACACGAAGAAAGACAGGGCCACCTTTTTTGCTTTTCTTCGTGAACCTTCGTGTTCTTCGTGTCTTCGTGGTGAGCCTTGGGATTTTGCCTTTTCATCGCCGTCAGTCGCGCAAATCGCGTCCGGTCAGTTTCAGGAAAACGTCTTCCAGATTCGCCGGCCGGTGCAGATAGCGCAAGCCGGGACGATTCTGCAGCGTGGCAATCAGCGGGTCGACGCGGCTGGTATAGCAGAATACAGTCTCGCCGGTATGCTCGGCACGCATGGCAAGTTTGTCGCCGTGTTCGGCCGCCCATCCCGACACGTCGTCCCCGTACACCTCCAGCACCTCCGGCTCAATGTGGCGCGCGATCAGTTCGCGCGGGCTGCCGGTGGAGATGATGCGGCCGTGGTCCATGATCGACAAGCGCCGGCACAGGCGTTCGGCCTCGTCCATGAAATGCGTGGTCAGCAGGATGGTCTTGCCCAGGTTCAGCAACTGCTTGAGCCGCTCCCAGATGAGGTGGCGGGCCTGAGGGTCGAGTCCGGTGGTCGGCTCATCCAGGAATATCAGGTCTGGGTCATTGATCAGCGCGCGCGCCAGCGACAAGCGCCGCTTCATCCCGCCGGAGAGTGTCTGGATCTTCGAGTTCGCGCGATTGGTCAGCCCGGCGAACTCCAGGAGTTCGGGAATGCGGCCGCGCGTGACAGAGTCGGCCTGGCCGAAGTATCGCCCGTACACCAGCAGGTTTTCGAACACAGTGAAATCCGGATCGAGGTTGTCGATCTGCGGCAGTACACCCAGGCGGATACGGGCTTCGCGCGCGGCCTTCGGCACTGGGAGGCCAAGCAGTGAGATCTCCCCCGCATCCGGATCGGCAAGTCCCAGGCACAGGCGCAGCGTGGTGGTCTTGCCGGCACCGTTGGGTCCGAGCAGTCCGTGGCACTCGCCGGCCTCCAGCGAAAGGGTCACGCCGCGCACGACTTCGAGGTCGCCGTAGGATTTGCGCAGGTCTTTAACTTCAAGAAGCGGCATCTGAAGACGAGATTAGTTCAAAAGCGTTGACGCAAAGTTCGCAAAGCCAAAGATCTGGATCAGGCGCGGCAGTGTTGTTCGACGAGTTTCTGCAAGGTCACCAGATTCCCGTGGAAAAAATGGCCGGCGCCGGGAAGCACCACGATCGGGAGCTGTTGCGGACGGGCCCAATCGAGCGCGTCCTTGAGCGGCACCACGTCATCCTCCTCGCCGTGCACCACCAACGTTCCGGCGGGAACCGCGCCGACCGGGAAGCGGCCGACCGCCGGCGCCACCAGCACCAGATGCTTCGGCGCGAGTCGTGCTGCGATGGAGGCGGCAACGAAGCCGCCGAACGAGAATCCGCCCAGCGCCAACTCACCCTCGCCATATGTGCGTCGCGCATGCTCCGCGAGCGCCAGAAAATCCTCGATTTCGCCGCGGCCCTCGTCGAATACGCCGTCGCTCGCCCCGACGCCGCGGAAATTCAATCGCAGCGCGCAGTAATCCGACGCGAAGAAGGCTTTCGCCAAGGTCTGCACAACCTTGTTGTCGAGCGTGCCGCCATACAGCGGATGCGGATGCGCAACCAGTGCCACGCCGCGGCGTGCCTCCCCGGGATCATTGGCAACGATCTCGAGGCTGCCCGCGGGTCCGTCAATCGAGATTCGTTGCTGTGCTGCAGATTTCAAATGCGCAGGCGCTCGACGATGCGGCCGTGGACCAGATGCTCATCGATGATCTCATCGATGTCGCTCTTGTCCACGTAGGTGTACCAGATCTCCTGAGGATAAATCGCGATCACCGGGCCCTCGTCGCAACGGTCCATGCAGCCCGCCTGGTTCACTCGCACCTTGCCCGGGCCCGCGAGCTGCAGCGACTTGACGCGGGCCTTGGCGTAATCGCGCATTTCCTGTGCGTGATGGTTATTGCAGCATGCGGCGCCGGGTTCGCGCTGGTTGCAGCAGAAGAACACGTGATACTTGTAATGGCTCACCGGAAGGATCCTGTGCACTGACCGCATATTATATGCCGCGCACGACCGGATACTTGCGCGCATTGATCGCCATTTTGTCCAGCGCGGCCTCCACCGGATCGATGTCCAGGACGTCGGCGAGCCGCACAAGGTAAAGCAGAACATCGGCGATTTCGTGTGCCACGGCAGCGCGCTGCGGCTCGGGCAGCGAGGCGCTTTCGTCCGGGGTCAGCCATTGGAAGCGTTCCATGATCTCGGCGGCCTCGATCGCCACCGACATGGCCAGGTTCTTCGGAACATGGAACTGCTCCCAGTCGCGTTCGGCGGCAAACTGCCGCAACCGCTTGCGCAGATCACTCAGCGAATCCGGACTTGTATTCATCGTCGTTGCCTTCCCTAGGCCGGGCGGCCGGCATGCCTCCGGCCTGGCGCGCAAGAAGAATCAGGTAACCGAGCGTGATAAACGGCCACAGCGCCGACAGCAGCCGCGTCATGCCGTTGAAACTGACGTAATGTCCGTGCCGCCACACTTTCAACGCCGCGACCAGATAGGGATTCTCCGGGGCGAGGTTCACCACGATCAATCCGAGCACAAGGCAGACGACCGCAGCCCGGATGAGAACGTTCCTGGGCGCGCGAGCCAGCGGCAGCCAGGCCGCGACGCCGATCGCGAGACCCAGCAACGACCCCGGCGTCAGCCACAGCGAAGGATTGCCAGGAATGAACAGCGCCGAGGAAGCGGTCGTTTTCAGCGCCAGGGCCACGGTGGTCAGCGCGATGAGCGAGACCGCGGCACCGAGGAACGATCGCGCGATTGCGGTGAGCAGAAAGGCCACGCCGGCAAAGTTGAGTGCGGCCACGCCGGCTTCCAGGTAACGGTAGGACTCGGCCGAATAACTCACACTGACTTCGCCCGGCACCAGATGGCGCAGATCGCCGTTGCCGAACAGCCAGATCTCCGCATTGAGTTGGGTAAACAGCCATAGCGCCAGAAGCACGAAGCCGTAGTCCGTCGTTGCGCCGGGCAGAAAGTAACGTCCGCGCAGCCGGAACAGCTCGCCGGAAAGCAGCCAGCGTTCCCCGAGCGCGTAGGCTGCGGCGGCACCAAGCACCGTCCCGCCCGCATTGGTGAGCAGATCCACGTTGGAGGCAATGCGCGATGGCAGATAACCCTGCGCGAGCTCGATGAGGAAACTGAACAGCGTCCCCGCCAGTACTCCGAGCATCGCGGCCGCCCAACGTGGCGTGCGTCCCATGAACGTCAGGGTGAGCAGCAGTCCGAGCGGAAGATAGGCGAGTACGTTGAGCGTGATGTCGGAAACGGTGACGTAGAACGGCCAGTCCGCGAGAACGAACGCGATGGCGTCCTCCACCGGCGCACGCCAGCCTGAGAACGGGTAGAGGCTGGCATACGCCACCAGCAGCGGGTAAGCTACCGAGAGGTAACGCACCAGCTTGGATCTGCGCGAGTAACGCGTCGTCGGCGAGAAAAACTGACCGCTCATGTTCTTGTGTGGAGTGCGCCCAGCGCGATCAAACGAAACCGCAGCCATTGGAAACTCTGATTGAGATTCTATGACATCTTCAACGGTGACGCCGACGGCATCTGCGCTCTGCATCAACTGCGCCTTGCCGAGCCGCGCGACGCGGTGCTCGTCACCGGAGTCAAGCGCGATATCGAACTGCTCGCTCGCGTGGAGCCCCGGCCCGGAGACGAAATCACGGTGCTCGACGTTTCACTGGAAGCGAATCGCGGCCAGCTGATGCGCATGCTGGAGGCCGGGGTACGTTGCCGGTATTTCGATCACCACTTCGCCGGCGCAGTTCCCAGTCATCCCCTTCTCGAAGCGCACATCGACACCGCACCTTCGGTCTGCACCAGCCTGATCGTCGATCGTTACCTGCGCGGAGAGCACCGTCCGTGGGCGGTCGTCGCTGCGTTCGGGGACAACCTGCCGGAATCCGCGCTTGCCGCAGGCGCCGGCCTGCACTATTCGGCGCACGATCTCGAAGTGCTGCGCGAACTGGGAGAGTGCCTGAACTACAACGCCTACGGAGAATCACTGGCGGACCTGCATTTTCATCCCGCCGAGCTTTACCGTCGCTTGCGCGGCCATGCCGACCCGCTCGCGTTTGCCGCGCGCTCGCCCGAATTCGATGTACTGCGCCGCGCCTACGCCGGCGACCTTGAGCAGGCGCGCAGGCTGCCGGTAATGCATCGAGGCGAGGGTTGCATTGCCGTCTTCATGCCGGACGAAGCCTGGTGCCGGCGCGTCGCCGGTGCATTCGCCAACGACCTGTCACTGCGTCATCCGGCACGCGCGGTGGCATTGCTGGTGCGCCGACAAGGCGGGTATCGGGTCAGCCTGCGTGCACCTCAAAGCGCTGCGCAGGGGATCCAGCATCTCGCCCGCCAATTCGACTCCGGCAGCGGCCGGGAACGCGCCGCCGGCATCCAGTTCCTACCGGAACAGGACGTCGAGCGGCTTCTCGAACTGCTCGAACGGACCTACTCGGCGAAGACCCCTGCCACCGGCGTCTAGGGAAGCTCTGACCAAACTCGCGGCGGCACTGTGCGCCATCCCGTGCTATTTCGCCTTGATCTCGGTCCAGATGCGGTTGAGCAGCTGGCGCTCCTTGGGCGTCATGTCCTTTAACTGCTCCAGCCGCTTCGCCGATTCCGCATCCGGAAACACCGCCTTGTTGTTCTTGATTTCCGGCTTGATGGTTTTCATTGCGTCGGCGTTCGGATTGCCCGAGCCGATCATGTTGGTGAGGTCCGCGGAGTTCTTGCCGTCGAGCATGTAATTGATGAACTGGTGCGCCAGGTCCGGCCGCGGCGCGCTCTTCGCGATCACCATCGCGTCCAGTGCCAGCACCGCGCCTTCCTTCGGCAGGCTGTGGAGGATTCGGAATTTCTGCTTAGCTTCCTGCGCCCCGAGGTCGGCCTGGAAGATGTCGTTCGAGTAACCGTGGACCGCCCAGAGATTTCCGGTGGACAGTTCCTTGATGTAACCCTGCGCCATGAACGCCGCCCAATAGGGCTTGGCCTTGATGATGACGTCCCTGGCCTGCTGCCAGTGCTTGGGATCGCGGTCGTTGACCGAGTAGCCGAGATACTTGAGCGCCGCCGCCATCAGCTCGCTCTGGCTGTCGAGCACGGTCACACGGCCCTTGATCTTCTCGAGGATTCTGGGATCGAAGATCACCGCCCAGGAATCGACGGTAATGCCCAGCTCCTTCATTTTCTGCTCGTTGTATCCGATGAGCGTGATCGACATCGCGTACGGTGCCGAATACTTGTTGCCCGGATCGAACTCGGTGTTCAGATACTGCGGCATGACGTTCTTGAAGTTGGAGATCTTGCTCTTGTCAAGCGGCTGCAGCCAGCCGGCCTTGGCCATGCCGGCGACGTAGTTCGAAGTGGGCACGACGACGTCATAACCCTTGGCGCCGGCGGAGAATTTGGCGATTACTTCCTCGTTGTCGCCGAAGTAGTCCTGCACCACCTTGCATTTGCAGGATTTCTCGAAGCGCGCCACCGTCTCCGGCGCGATGTAGTCGTTCCAGTTGTAGAGGTGTAACTCGTCTTTTGCGAGTGCCGGCAGGCTTGCAAGCAGCAGGGACAGCAGCAGCTTCTTCATGTTCGCTCTCCGCAGTTTGGGTAAATCCGTTCTCAAAAATGCCTAGAGTAAGAAAAGCGCGCCCCGCAGTCCAGAGGCTTTTCGATGGCGCAGCCTGCTGCACGGCGGTTCGCAGTCGCCTTCACTGGCTGCGCAGGGCGCCGGGGGCCAACTTCGAGGCGATCAGTATCAGCGCCAACGTCAACAGCATTAGCAGGGTTGACACGGCGTTGACTTCCGGGGTCACGGCGATCTTCACCATGGTGTAGATCTGCAGCGGCAGCGTAGAGGAACCGACCCCCGCGGTGAAAAAGGTGATGACGAAGTCGTCGATCGATAGCGTGAACGCCATCAGCGCGCCGGCTACCACCCCCGGCATGATCAGCGGCAGGGTCACCAGGCGAAAAGCCTGCCACGGCGTGGCGCCCAGATCGCGGGCCGCCTCGGTCAGGCTCTCATCCATGCCGGCGAGCCGCGAGCGCACCACGATGGCGACGAAGCCGACGCAGAAGGCTATGTGGGACAGAACAATCGACACCATGCCCAGCGTGATGTTGAGCATGACGAAGAAGATCAGCAGCGAGACGCCCATGAGGATTTCGGGAATCGCGATCGGCGCCAGCACCAGCACCGGCAGCAGTCGCATCTTGTAGCGGTACATCGCGTAGCCGGCCATGGTGCCGAGAACGGTGGAGACCGCGCTCGCGGTCAGGCCGATCACGAGCGAGTTCCATGCCGCCTTGAGCATTCTTTCATTGCCGAAGAGCTTCTCGTACCAGGACAGCGTGAAGCCGACCCATTCGGCATTGAGCCGCGAGTCGTTGAAGGAGTATACGACCACGATAACCAGCGGCGCGTACAGGAAAGCGTAGGCAAGCATGCCGGCAAGCCAGAGCCAGGGTGAACGGCGGTTCATACCCGCGATCTCGTGGCAACCCACGCAGCCAGTGCGGCCAGGACCACCGCCATGACCGTGAGCACCATGGACAGCACGCTCCCGAACGGCCAGTCGCGGGTGTCGAGGAACTGCTGCTTGATCACGTTGCCGATCATGATGCCCTCGGTGCCGCCGAGGAGGTCGGGGATGGCGAAAATTCCGAGCGCGGGGATGAACACCAGCGCCGCGCCGGCGTACACCCCGGGCAGCGACAGCGGGAAAGTCACCCGCCAGAAGCGCTCCCAGGCATTCGCGCCCAGATCCTGCGCGGCGTCGAGCAGCGCCGGGTCGTGCTTCTCCAGGTTTGCGTACAGCGGCAACACCATGAACGGCAGATGCACGTAGACCAGGCCGACGATGACCGCGAAGGGCGTAAACAGCAGCGACACCGGCTCGAAGCCGAAGAAACCGGCGAAGGCGTTCAGCGTCCGCACGAACACCGACTGCGGCCCGAGGATGATCATCCATGCGTAGACGCGGATCAGGAAATTCGACCAGAACGGCAGGATCACCAGCAGCACCAGCAGATCGCGGTGTTTTTTCGCGCTGCGGGCGATCAGCATCGACAGCGGGTAGGCGATGACCAGGCATACCAGCGTCGTAACCGCCGCGTAGGCAAACGATTTGATGAAAAGCTGGGTGTAAAGGAAGTCGGAGAAGAAGCGGCCGTAACTTTCCGCGGTAAGGCCGAGGTGCGCGCCAGCTTCGTCGCTGTATAGCAGCGGCGCCAGGCCGCCGAAATCGCCCGGGTGGCGGAACGACGCCGCCACCATGATCAGCACGGGAATGGCGAAGAATACCAGCAGATAGGTGAGCGGCGGGCCGCTGATCAGCCACTTGTGCAGGCGGTTCTGTTTAACTCCGGATGTCATGTTCCGTCACACGGCAGAGAAACCCGATAAACCGCCGGGAAAATCTCTTCAACAACGGCAAATCGAGCTTTTCGATATCAGTCATTCAGAAAATGCCCGGCGTCGAAACGCCAGCCCACCTGCACTTCGTCGCCGGCCTCGAAGAACTTGGTACGCCCCGCTGCGGAGTTGGGCAGCAGTGCCTCGACGCGTTTGCCGCCGGCAAGCTCGACGATATACACGGTGACGTCGCCGAGATAAAGGAAGTCGTACACCCTGCCTGCAAAACGGTTCAGGTCCGGGCCGACGGGAAGGTCGCGGCCGATCGCCACTTTCTCGGGGCGCAACGCCAGCACGCCCTGCAACCCCGGTTGATCGCTTTCCACGTTGAGCGCGGAGACCTCGCCGATGCCGTCGAGATGCACGGTCATGCGCTCGCCCTGGCAGGCTTTGATCTTGCCCTCGAGCAGGTTGCACTGGCCGATGAAATCGGCGACGAAGCGATTCTTCGGGAAACCGTAAATTTTCGACGGCTCGTCGATCTGTTCAACCCGCCCGTGGTTCATCACCGCGATCCGATGCGACAGTGCCAGTGCCTCGCCCTGATCATGGGTGACATAGACGAAAGTGACGCCGATTTCTTTCTGCAGGTCGATCAGCTCGAGCTGTACGCTTTCCTTGAGCTTTGCGTCCAGCGCCGCCAGCGGCTCGTCGAGCAGCAGCAGTTTGGGCCGGTTGATGAGCGCCCGCGCCACCGCCACGCGCTGCTTCTGGCCACCGGAGAGTTCATTGGGATAGCGCTTGTTCATGCCGGTAAGGCGCACGTCTTCCAGCGCCTCTTCCACCCGCCGGCTGATTTGCGCCTGGTCCGCTTTCGCCATGCGCAAGGGGAAGGCGATGTTGTCTTCGACATTCATGTGCGGGAACAGCGCGTAGCTCTGGAACACCGTATGGATGTTGCGCGCTTCCGGCGGAATGCCGGTCATGTCCTGGCCGTCGACGACGATTTTCCCGGCATCGGGCGCGTCGAACCCGGCGATCATCCTCAACAGCGTGGTCTTGCCGCAGCCTGAGGGGCCCAGCAGGGTGAAGAACTCTCCGGCTTCGATGCTGATGCTGACATCGTCGACGGCGGTGAAGTCGCCGAAACGACGGGTGACGTTCCCAATTTCGAGTAGCGCCATGCCCTGCCCTGTGTCCCGCCCTGATTTTGCAAAGCGGGAATTCTAGCAAGGGCTTGAAATAACGGGGACAATTTTGACTTCCGGCGCCGGCCTGAGGCGAAAAAATGCCGCGGGTCCTGGTGGACCCCGCGGCTGAAGGTGTTACCGGCTCAAGCCTGCCACCCGACCCCGGCCGGGTGGCATGGAACGTCTAGAAGAACACCGATGTGCGCAAGGTAATGGCCTTTTCCTGGTCTGCGGTGCCGCCGGTGATGGCGATCGGGGTATCGAAGTCGGTCTGGGTGTAGTTGAGGTAGACACGCACCGGGGTCACCGGGACCCACTTCAGACCGACAGTGATCGCATCCGCTTCTTTGGTGCCGGTGAACTCGCCGGCAAGGAGATCGCCGGCGTCGATCTTTGACATGCGCACGCCGAGTTCCCACGCACCCATGCCCTCCGCGCCCTTCTTGAACTGCTTGTTCGGAACGATCGCCCGCATGCCGCCGAGCGTATAGAAGTCGGCGTATTTCTCGCCGGTGATCAGCCAGCTCAGCGCGGCGTAATAGGCGTCGATTTCGCGGTCGTAGTTGACCGAAGAGTTTTCGAACGCGGACTTGACCCACTCGGTCTGCAGCTTCAGCGGCCCCCATGCCACCACGCCTTCCAAGCCCAAGCGTTCGCGATCCGTTTCGCTGTTTGCGGCCGCTCCGGTCGGTGCAATCACGGTCAGGAACGTAATGCCCCGGCCTTCGGTACGAATGCCACTGGTCAACGCGGCGTTCCCGGGGAGCGTCCCGGTTGTGTAGCCGACGCCCAAGTGCAGAACCGCATCCGACAAATTCGCCATCGGGCCAAAATTCAGCGCGCCGCGCGCGATGAACTCCTTGTCGTCCACAACCGCGTTCGCTTCATCCGTGTTCTTGCCGCTGCCGTTCATCACCGCCAGGGCATAACCGAACGTGTTCTTGAGCGGCTCGCCATGAATCATCAGGCCCTGATCCTTGGCGGGCACGAACGCGTTCACCAGCGAGCGTTCCTGGAAATCGATGAAGCGCGAGCTGGTCAGTTCCTCGAAGCTGAACGGCATCTTGAAAGCGCCCATGCGGAACTGCAGCGAATCGCTCGCCTTGTAGTTCACATACGCGTACTCGAGCGTGCTGGCGGCAATGTCGCTGGTGGCTTCGAAAGTCCAGTCGTTGTAGAGCTTGCCGCTGACGCCGAGATAGGCACGACGGATGTCGAATGTGTCTGCGGTGTTTGAGCTAGTCGAGTCGATATCGAACGAGCGGAAATCCGCATGAACCCGGCCGCTGAGTGAGATCGAGTGCTGCTTGTCACCGGACTCCCAAGAAAAGCCGTCCTTGAAGCGGCCGGTAAGTTCGGTCGCGGCGCTTTCCGCTTTCTTGGCCTTCTTTTCCTCTTCATTCGCTTCCTTCAGCGCTTGGGCGCGACGCTCGGCGCGCGCTTCGGTGCGCATTTCCTGGTATTCCTCTTCGCTAAGGACGCCTTTCTCGCGAAGCTTGTCGATCAGCGCCTCGCTATCCGCGGAAAACACCGGGGCTGAAATGCCACAGAACAGCGCAGCGATCGAGGCTGCCAGCACAAGTTTCTTCGGTGCCAAGTTCGGCAGACCGGAGTTGTTTATTTTGGTACTGAGTCCCATTGATTTCTCCTAAGTTAAAAACCTTGCGCGACCACCTTCCGGCAGACCTCCGGAGGGCGGTAACGCCCGAATCTGGTAGGAAGCTGCACACGGCCGAAGCGCCGGTACATCAACGGGCGGGATTCTGGCGGCCGATTGTGACAATTTCATTAAACGTCACATAGGATCGCCAAGGATTGCCGCTAAGCCGCAGCGGCGCTCAGATCAGCCAGGCGGCGATCTGCAACAGCAGAATGATCAGCAGGACGGAAAGGATTCCGGTCAGCAGGCGGTTGTGGCGCTGCTGACTTTGCAGCAACGCGTCCATTGTCGCGCGCAGGTCGTTGGCGGGACGATCCGAAAGCGCGCGATGCACCAGGCGCGGCAACTGTGGCAGGAGCACCGCCCACTGCGGCGCCTCGTTGCGGAGGTTGCGCAACAGACCGCGCCAGCCGACCTGCTCCGACATCCAGCGCTCGAGATAGGGTTTGGCCGTTTTCCAGAGATCCAGGTCAGGATCCAGGTCCCTGCCCAGGCCTTCGATGTTGAGCAGGGTCTTCTGGAGCAGCACCAGTTGCGGCTGGATCTCGATGTTGAAGCGGCGCGAGGTCTGGAACAGTCCCAGCAGCACCTTGCCGAAGGAAATCTCCTTCAGCGGCTTGTCGAAGATCGGTTCGCAAACGGCGCGTATCGCGGTTTCGAATTCGTCCGCGCGCGTCTCGCGCGGGATCCAGCCGGATTCGATGTGGACCTGCGCCACGCGCCGGTAGTCGCGCCGGAAAAAGGCGAGGAAGTTCTGCGCCAGGTAGTTCTTGTCCACCTCGGTGAGCGTGCCCATGATGCCGAAATCCAGCGCGATATAGCGCCCGTCCGGCGCAACGAAAATGTTGCCGGGGTGCATGTCGGCATGAAAGAAGCCGTCGCGAAACACCTGGGTAAAAAATATTTCAACGCCGGTGCGCGCCAGTTTCGGTATGTCGATTCCCTGTTCCCGCAGTTTCCCCACGTGGCTTACCGGCGTGCCGCTCATGCGCTGCATCACCATTACCTGGCTGCTGCAGTAGTCCCAGAAAATATCCGGCACCCGCAGGAGGGGAGAATTTTCGAAGTTGCGGCGCAGTTGACTCGCATTTGCCGCCTCGCGCAGCAAGTCAAGCTCGTCGTTGAGGTGCTTCTCGAACTCGCCGACGACCTCTCGTGGCTTGAGGCGGCGGCCATCCTTCCACAGCCGCTCGATCAGCCCGGCGGCGACATTGAGCAGCGCAATGTCCTCGACGATGACGCGCGCAATTCCCGGTCTGAGAATCTTCACCGCCACTTCGCGCCCGCCCGGCAGCACCGCGAAATGCACCTGGGCCACCGAGGCGCTGGCGACCGCCATCGCATCGAAGCGCTCGAACACTTCCGAGGCAGGCTTGCCGTAGGCGCGCTGCAGGGTCTGGAACACCCGTTCTGCCGCGAACGGCGGGACCTGGTCCTGGAGTTTCGCCAGCTCGTCGGCGATGTCGAGTGGGATCAGGTCGCGGCGGGTGGACAGCACTTGGCCGAACTTCACGAATATCGGCCCGAGCGCTTCCAGCGCGAGGCGCAGACGCTCTCCCCGCGGCCGCTCGAGGCGGCGCCAGAACAGCAGCCCCGCAGTCAGCAGCCGCAACCCGCGCACGCGGGCATGGCCGAGGAAGAATTCGTCCAGCCCGAAGCGCAACGAGACGTACACGATCTTGAGCAGCCGCAACAGGTGCATGACAGGTGACTGCGATCGCGCCGCGCTTCCGTTGTTTTTCTATCTGCCGTGAATCTGCCGCCACAGGTGCTCGATGCGCTTGTCCAGGCGCTCAACGGCATCGCGCAATTCGTCCACCTCGCGCATGAACTCGGCGGCCTGCAAAGGCGTAACCAGTACCGCCTTTTCCTCGGTGAGATACTCCGCGGCGTTTTCGGCCATGCTCACCGCGGCCTGCTTCGGCCAAGCGGCAGCCGCC
>DASYUW010000135.1:0-13482 GCA_036000845.1 Burkholderiales bacterium | reverse complement strand
CGCTCAGTCAAAGCGCACGCAGCTCGGTCTTTCGCTGATTGAACTCATGATCGCGCTCGCGCTCGGTCTGGTTCTCATCGTCGGACTGGGCAATGTCTACCTCAATTCGAGCCGCGCTAGCAAGGAGCTTCAGAAAGCCGGGCAGCAGATCGAAAACGGCCGCTACGCGCTGGAAATTCTCACCAACGATTTGCGTCACGCCGGTTTTTTCGGTGCGCTCGGCGTGTTTGCGGCGCCGGCCGCCGCGTCCGACCCCTGCACCACCAACGCAGCGGCGCTGAAGGAGTCGATGAATCTTCCGCTCCAGGTATTTCGCGCCGCGGACCTCGCTTCACGCCCCGATCTGAGTACTACGACTTGCGCAGCCGGGTTGCTTGCCAACGCCAACCTCGCGGTCGGCTCGGACGTCGTCGTCGTCAGGCGGGCGGACACCAACGCGCTCGCGGTCGGGGACGTGCCCGAGGCGGGAGAGGTGTACGTGCAGGCCAATTCAATTGAAGCCGACATCCAGTTCGGCGCCAATACCGCAATTACTGCGGCCAGCATGGCGGACGGCGTGACCGCGGCCACTATCAGGAAAATGGATGGCAGCGCAGCGACGATTCGCAAATTCCACGTGCACGTTTTCTTCGTTGCGCCCTGCCGCGCCGGTTCCGGAGCCGGCGGCGCCTGTACCAATACCGACGACACCATCCCGACGTTGAAGATGCTTTCGCTCGAGATCAACCCTGCCACCGCGGCACTGGAGATGGTGCAGGTTCCGCTGGTGGCGGGAATCGAAGTATTCAAGCTCGAAATGGGCATCGATGACTCCCCCACGGACGTGAACCTGCTGACGGGATTGCCAGGCGACGGCATCGTGGACAGTTACGCCGCGGGCCCGACCCTGGCGCAGATGGGTAACGGAATGAGTGGGCGTATCTTCGTTCTTGCCCGCAACACCGAGTCCACGCCCGGTCACGTCGACCAGAAGTCCTACCTGCTTGGTTCCGCGACGCCGCTGGTGAAGGCGGCCGCCAACGACGCGTTCAAGCGTCACCTGTTCCTGGGAGAAGTGCTTCTGTCCAACATGGGCGGGCGCAAGGAGATCCCGTTATGAAAACGCTTCACTTTCACCGGTATCAGCAAGGCGCGACCTTGCTCGTCAGCCTGATCATGCTGGTCGTGATCACGATGTTCGCGGTGACAGGAATTAACCTCAGCTCGGTGAATCTGCGAATCGTCGGCAATGCCCAGATCCAGCGGTTACTGGAGTCGGCCGTGCAGGAGGCGATCGAGCAGGAGATCACGAACCCCACCGTATTTTCCGTCACTGCCGTTGCCATGACGGCGACGATCAACGGCTTCGACGTGACGGTCTCGGCGCCGGGGTGCAAGTACTACACCGTGGCGGGGGGGTACACCAGAACCCACCAGAACATTGCGCCGGAATTCACCTACTGGGATTTCAACGCAACAGCGACCGACGGGCTTAGCGGCGCCAGAGTCACGATCAATCAGGGCGTAAAAATCCCGTTGCCAGCCGGAAACTGCATCTGATTTTGTTAATTGACACACATCTGAATTCACTATGAACGGAGTCAAGATCATGCGTACCCGATCGCTCATCGTCCTCACCATTTCGCTGCTGTTTGCTCTTGCGGCGGCGCCGGTGCACCCGCAGGCGACCTTCGACCCGGTAAACGACGATACCGACCTGTTCATGATGAACCCGGCCATCGATCCGGTGGCGCCGAATATTCTGATAATTATCGACAACACGGCGAACTGGAGCAGCGTCTTTGCCGCCGAGAAAACCGCGCTTGTCCAGGTAGTCGGCGCCTTGTCCGATAACGTCAACATCGGATTGATGCTTTACACCCAGACCGGCGCCAGTGCGGTCGAACCAGGGTATGGGAACATCGACGGCGGCTACCCGTTGTACGGCATTCGCGCCGTTGGCCCGGAGAGCGCCACATCGGTGGCAAACCGCACGGTGCTCAATACCATCGTAAACGGCTTCGACGGCAATACGGAGAAGAGCAACAACACGGCCTTAAGCCTGGCGATGTACGAGGCCTACGCCTATTTCAAGGGTATCGTCGGCAATGCCGGCCGCTCCCAGAAGAGAAGGGATTACAACGGCAGCAGCGTCAACCCCGCGGGTGCCCGCCCCGGCAACTCCTTCGCCAGCTCGCCCGCCACTGTGTATACCAGCCCGATCACGAACGTATGCCAGAAGAATTACATCATTTATATCAGCAACGGTCCGGCGAATGAAAACACGACCAACCTCACGACTTCGAAGACATTGCTGGACACCTTCAGCCCCGGCATGACGCAGATACCGGTCAGCGTCAGCGGTGGAAAGGCAATCTCAGAATGGGCCGACGAGTACGCGCTGGCACTGAACAATGCCGACCTCGACGGCGACACCACCAATGGCGTCAGGCAAAACATTCGCACCTACACGATCGAGGTGAATCCGGGCAGCAATAGTTCGGATCTGGAAATGACTGCCTATCTCAAGAGCATGGCCAACCAGGGATCCGGCAAGTATTTCGGCGTGTCTTCAGGCGGCGGCGGCGCGGACATCGTCGCGGCCTTGACGGCAATACTGAACGAGATTCAGAGCGTCAACAGCGTGTTCGCCGCGGCGACGTTGCCGGTGAGCGTGAACGTGCGCGGCACCAACCTGAACCAGGTGTACGTGGGCATGTTCCGCCCTGACGGCGAACGCGACCCGCGCTGGCTCGGCAATCTGAAGCTTTACAACCTAGGATTCGACGATGTCGAAGGCGTATTTCTCTCCGACGCCGCCACCCCGCCCAAGAATGCGGTCAATCCGCAGTCCGGATTCATCACGAAAGACGCAGTCAGCTTCTGGACCAGGACATCCAGCTTCTGGGGCTACCGGCCGGCGGCCGATAACGGAGTGGGCGGCGCATCCGATGCGCCGGACGGCGACCTGATCGAAAAAGGCGGCGTCGCGCAACAGTTGCGTACCGCGTTCGCCACCGACCAGAGCACGCGCAATGTGTACACCTGTACCGGCGCGTGCGTAGCCGGCTCCCTGCTATCGGCAACCCCCTTCGCCACCAGCAACACCGACATCAACGCTGGCTCGCTGGGACTGACCAGCCGGGTGGTCACGCCGCTGACCGCGTTGCAGACCAAGGCAATTTCATCGCTGACCGACCGGCTCGGCGCCAACCTCATCAACGTCACCAGCACTCCGATTTCCGCGACGCTCGCAAACGGCGGCACCACGCTCGCAGTGACCAGCTTGACGACCGCGGACTCGCAGCCGGTGACCAAACTCGACGCGCGCCCGAGCGCCACCGGCGCGATCGCCACGATCCAGAGATCCGGCGGGAAATGGGTTTTCATCCCCACTCCCGCCAATGCGACACTCGCGATCGGGAACTGCCTGTATTTCGACAATACCGGCAGCGCCCTGCTGGACACCAAGGTCACCGCGATTACCAGTACGGGATCGTACGTTTACCTTGGCAACACGGTGACCGGGTACAACTTCGACGGCGGCGCCTTGGGGCTGCCCAACTCCGCGACCTTCTCCTCCGGTTCTTACTGGCGGCTCCTCTCGAGCGGAGCGGGCTGCCCGAGCGGACCAACCGGCACGGTCGCCACAGCCACGGTGGCTAATATGACTTACGCCGTCGGAGACAACGTCACGATCGCTGGCGCGACCCCGACTGCATTCAACGGTACCTTCAGCGTCACCTCTGTGGATACGGTCAACAAGACTTTCACCTACGGTCTGCTGTCCGCGGAAGGACTTGCCGCGCCGGCTGTCGCCGGAGGCACGATCACGGTCACCGCAACAAGCACCACCGCGACCGCGGTCACCGGCACCACCGCGCATGGTTACATCGTCGGCGACAGGGTTGCCATCTACGGCGCCAATCCCGATCCGGCGAAGTACTACGATGGCACTGCGTTGCCGGCCTGCAGCGCATCCAATAATTCGTACAACGGCTTGTTCACGGTCACGGCGGTACCAACCACCACCAGTTTCAGATTCAGGGTGGCCTGCCCGCTGCCGCCGAATACCTCGACCTCGGTAAAAGCCACCAAGGGCGCGGGCAATATCGTTACGGTAACGACCACCGTCCCCACCGGTCTGTCGGCGGGCCAGCAAGTGGTCATCAGCGGCGCGAACCCGCCCGAGTACAACGGGACGTTCACCGTGGTGAGCGGTACCGGCGGCACCACGTTGACCTACGACGTGACGCAGGGCGCGGCCAATCCGCAGCCGTCTGCGAACCTGCCGCCGGATACCAGTGCCAGCACCACAGTGTCCGCCAACACCACCGGTTCGCTGGTGACTGTTACCGCGTCCAATCATTCGCTGGGCGCCACCGGCAGCTCGGTCAACATCATCATCGAGGGCTCCGTGACGAACTCGCCGCTCACCAACAGCGGCGCGGGCAACTCGTCCTGGAGCGCGACGGTGGTTGACGCCAACACGCTCACCTACAACCTGAGCTGTACAGCGGGCGTCGATTGTCCGTCGCCTTCGGGCATCTACACGTTGCGTCCGGCAAGCGGTACCGGCCGCGCCTATGCCAACCTGCCCGCTCACGGCTATGCCACCGGTGATCCGGTGATCATTTCCGGGGCCATTCCCACAGCGTATAACGGCACGTACACGATCACCAGGATCGACGTCGACAACTTTACCTATACGGGCATGGCCAGCAACCCCGACGTGGACGGGTTGAACGGCAGCACCGGCGCCAGCACGGCCTCGGCATTTGCGTCCATAGAGACCACGACCGCGGTCGCCAGATCGGTGGCACATGGATTCGCCGGGACTGACCTGGTCACCATCACGGGGGCCTCGCCCGCCGAGTTCAACGTCACGAACGCCGCCATCGTTGTGATCGATTCCAATACCTTCTCCTACACAATATCAGTGAAGAGAGGCAACGCCACCGGCTCAATTCGCGCCTCGCTGCCGACCGGCAGCAGCACCGCCAGCGACGACCTGATCAACTGGGTGCGCGGGCGGGACAATTTCGAGGACGAGAACGTCAACGGCTCCGCGACCGACGTGCGCGCGTCGATACACAGCGACGTGCTGCACTCGCAGCCGGCGGTGATCAACTTTAACCGTTTCGGCGACGACAACGACGTTTTCGTGTTCTACGGCAGCAACGACGCCATGATCCGTGCCGTCAAGGGAGGTTTCGCGAGCGATGCAAGCCAGACCATCCAGCCCGGGCAGGAGGCCTGGAGTTTCGTGGCGGCGGAGTTCTTCACGAAATTGCCGCGTCAGCAAAAGAACTTTCCCCCGATCAGCAGCACCGACAAGCGCGATTATTTCGCGGACGGCAACTTCACCAGCTTCGTGCTCGATGGCAACGGCGACGGCGCAATAAGTTCTGCCACGAGCTCGGACAAAGCCTATGTGTACGCAGTCATGCGCCGCGGCGGGCGGTTCACCTACGCCTTCAACGTGACCGACCCGCAGGCGCCCCGGCTGCTGTGGAAGATCGACAACGGCACAACCGGCTTCGCGGAACTCGGCCAGACCTGGTCCGAAGCGAGGGTGGTCAACAGGATCAACGCGACGGCATTTCCGGTGGCGATATTCGGCGCCGGCTATGACGCGCAGATCGAGGACATCCCCGCCTCCTCCATCACCGGTGTAACGGCGGACACCGTCACCACCGCCAGCGGGACGTTCACCCGCAGCATGGGGCGCGGCATCTACATGGTCAACGCCGAGACCGGCGCTCTGGTCTGGCGCGCGCTGGGCAGGTCCCCGGGAGATGGACTCACGGCGCCAACGGTGATCGTGCCCGGAATGGATTGCTCCATCGCCTCCGACGTCGCGACATTGAGCAATCTCGGCGGATTCGTCACCAACCGCGGTTACGTCGGCGACACCTGCGGCAATCTCTGGCGCGTGGACTTCGATGCCGTCGATCCGAATGATTGGACCGTCACAAAAGTGGCCGCGATAGGCAATTGGTCGGTGGCCGGGGATCGCCGCAAGTTCTTGTATCCGCCGGATGTGGTCAGCGGCGACGGCTACGACGCGGTTCTGGTCGGCAGCGGCGACCGCGAGCATCCGTTCGATACCACCGTCAACAACAGGATGTACATGTTCAAGGACATCGGAACCGGCACGGTACCCGTCACCGGCGACGTCTCGACCAGGCCGGCCCTAAGTCCCGCCGGCACCAACGCGACATTGACCGAGAGCGCACTTGCCGATGTGACCACTGACTGCATCCAGGACGCGTCCGCCTGCCCGACGGGCGTTACCCCCGACATCGCACTGGATCAACTCAACTCCGCCAGTGGCTGGTTCATCAGGCTGAGCGCCGGGGAGAAAGTAGTGAGCGGAGCAGTTACGCTCGGCGGCACGACGTTCTTCAATACCAACCTGCCGACGACGGTATCGTCGGCGAGCTGCAGCAACCTCGGCGAGGCGCGGCAATACCAGGTGGATTTCCGCAATGCTTCCGCGGTACTTAACCTGGATAGCGGCAACGCCGGCTTGACGGCCGCGGACCGGTACAGCGTAAACGAAGCCGGAGGCTACCTGCCCACCGGGGTGCCGGTGGTCGTCAAGGACGGGGATTTGTACAAGCAGGCGTTGTGCTCCGGCGTGAACTGCGAGGATGCGAAGGGTGTAGCGTTGCAAACCCGCATGCGCACCTACTGGTACAAGGAGATTGACTAGGGCCAGTCCGGTTTCCTGCTCTGCCTGCCCGCCGTGATCCGGCGGGCAGGCATTTCCCATCCTTGAAGGCCATGAACACGTCCTTGACCACGACCGGCACCGGATATCCGAGCGCACAGATCGAGGAATTCGGCCGGCTGGCGCTGGCGCTGGTACTGTCCGCTGGCGCTCATCTGCTTCTCGCACAGTTGCTGCCTCAGTGGGTGAGGCCGTATGAGGGTGCTCCGTCAGCCGCTACCTTCACACTGACGGTGTCGCTGCAGCAGCCCATGCCACGCGTGCGGCCCAAGGCGCCGGCCCCGGTCCAGCCCCCACCCAAATCCGGTGAGCCGGTCGATGACGCCACGCGTGGCGATCAACCTCCGCTATCGATGCTGCCGCCGGAAGTCCCGCGCGATATCCTGCCCGACACACCTACCCATGAAGTCCGGCCGGCTCTGCCGCTGCTCGACTACTACTACAGCTCGCGCGAGGTGGACGAACCGGCCAAGGCTGTCGGCGATGCGTTGCTGGTTTATCCACATGAGGCGCTCCAGCTACGCGTGTCGGGAGAAGTCAAGCTCAGACTTTTCATCGATGAATTCGGGTCGCTGGTGCGGTCCGAAGTAGTAAGTGCCGATCCGCCGGGGATTTTCGAGGAAGCTGCGCTGCAGGCGCTAAATGGAATGCGCTTTTCTCCGGCACGCAAGGGGGAACAGACGGTGCGCAGCCAGCGTACCGTTCAAATCACGTTCGATCCCGACCCCCCTTTCTTGCGCAATGCCCAATCGACGCTAACGCGCTAACACACTGATATAGCGTCGTTTTTATTGGCGTTGACGGCTTCGAAAAGCGAGCCTCAGGCACGCACGATTCGGTGCCGCAAAAACGCAGCCGGTTTTGCCGAAAAAAGGCAGATTCCGGCTGGACTGCCCCAAGAACAACCTGGCATGAGCCCTGCATGTTCTTAGTTGTACCTTGACGACAACTGCCCGTCGTCAGGCCACGAAAGCGAAACCGGGCGGAACACTTTAAATTGGAAAGGGAGCACTACCATGATCGGGTTTGTGAAAAGCTCCACTATCATCGCGATTCTTCTGTTGTCCGCGACCTTCGCTTATGCCGGTGACCTGAGACCCGCTCCCAGCGGTGGAAACAACATGCATCCAGCCCCGCAGGGCAGCAAGGACACGGCGGTCGAAATGGTCGGCCAACACGCGCAAAGTTCAGCTGCGATCGAGGCAGTCAGCAAAGTACAGGAAGACAAGCTCCGCAGGCTGCGGCCAGTGAAGTAAGCGGCTAAAGCGAAGTACCACTTCGGTTAATCTTGAATCACTCTCGGCCCCTGATCAGGGGCCGATTTTTTTACTGCATTTGAAAACACCGCGCGCCTGGTTCGGCGCTCTACCGGCAAACCGGCGCGGCGTTTCTCAGCCCAGAAGCGATTTCGGAAGGGGAAATATCACTTTCTCCGAAATACCATCCAGTTCCCTCACCGTCTCGGCGCCCAGTTCCATCAGCCTTGCGATCACCGCCTGCACCAGCACTTCAGGCGCCGAAGCGCCGGCGGTCACCCCAATCCGGTCCCTGCCCTCGATCCACTCGGGTTTCAGGTCCGCGGCGTTATCCAGCATGAATGCCGGGACGGCCAGATTGGCCGCGACTTCCCGCAGCCGGTTCGAATTCGAGCTGTTCGGCGATCCGACCACGATCACCACGTCGCAACGCGCGGCCATGGCCTTGACCGCATCCTGGCGATTCTGCGTCGCGTAGCAAATGTCGTCCTTCTTCGGCCCGATGATCTTAGGAAAACGGCGCCGCAACGCTTCGGTGATCGCGCGGGTATCGTCTACCGAAAGCGTGGTCTGTGTGACAAACGCAAGGTCGTCAGGATTCTTGACCTGCAATCGTTCCACGTCCGCGACCGAATCGACCAGGTACATGTCGCCTTCGACCTGCCCCATCGTTCCTTCGACCTCTGGGTGCCCGGCGTGGCCGATCATGATCAGCTCGCGGTGGCCGTCGTGCATCTTGGCGACCTCGACGTGAACCTTGGTTACCAGCGGACAAGTGGCGTCGAAGACCTTGAGCTTGCGCGTCTCGGCCTCGCGGCGCACAGACTGAGAAACGCCGTGGGCGCTGAAAACTACGGTGGCGCCTTCCGGTACTTCTGCCAGTTCCTCGACGAACACCGCGCCCTTGGCGCGCAGATCGTCCACCACATATTTGTTGTGGACGACTTCGTGACGGACGTAGATCGGCGCGCCGTGAAGCTGCAACGCACGCTCAACGATGTCGATGGCGCGGTCTACGCCGGCGCAGAAGCCGCGGGGATTGGCGAGGATGACTTGCATGACGTCCTGGGAGGTTCCGGAAGGAGCGAAATTATACGACCGGGTCAGGGTTGGCGCGACCACTCATAATTCGCCGCCGGAAAAACGCTGTTCCTTCCAGGGATCAGCATCGTTGTGGTACCCGCGCACCTCCCAGAAACCCGGGCGGTCTTCCTGATGAAACTCGATGCCGGTCAGCCACTTCGCACTCTTCCAGGCATATCGCTTCGGCACGACCAGGCGCACCGGGCCGCCATGATCCGGCGCGAGTGGCTTGCCCAATACGCTGCGGGCGAGAATGACATCGTCGTCGAGCAGCGCTTCCAGCGGCAGATTGGTGGTGTACTCGTCGGCGCTGTGAAGCGTCACGAACCTGGCTTGCTCAAGCGGCCGTGCCAGCATGATGACCTCGCGCGCCAGCACGCCGTTCCAGTTCATGCCTAGCTGCGACCAGCGCGTGACGCAGTGAAAATCAGCGGTCAGTCCGATCTGCGGTAGTTCGTTGAATGTCTTCCAGTTCAGCTCGAGCTCTACCTCGACCATGCCGAAAAGCCTGAACGTCCAGTTCGAGGTCGAGACTTCGGGCTCCAGCCCGAGGTCGAGAATCGGGAAGTCGAAAACCTGCTTCTGTCCAGGCGGAATGCGAGGGTTGTCCCCGGCCTTGGAAGGCTTGGCGCCGCGCTTCGCCAGCGCGGTCTTGGCTTCGATCATTTTCATCCAATTCGGCATGTACTCACCTCAAAACCCGCCACCGCACAGACGCCAAGAACGCAAAGAAGAGCAGAAAAACAGACGGGGACAACCTGCATTGTGCAGAACCCACTTTCGTCGCGAGTATCGGCGGTTCAGGCATCGAACGTTATGAACCATTTTCTCTCGTTGCCCAGGTTTCCTTCGCGTTCTTTGCGTCTTTGCGGTGTGACTTACGTACTCGTCTCTCTAGACCGGTTTGACACGGGAACGGCGGAAACTATCCCAGATCAGCAACGCCGCGCCGACGGTAATGCACGAATCGGCCAGGTTGAAAGCCGGCCAGGGATCCAGCAACCGCGGGCCTCCCGGCCAACGGAACAGAAGGAAGTCCACCACTGCCCCATAAACGGCACGGTCGATCAGATTGGCCACCGCGCCACCGAGCACCAGCGCCAGAGCAAAGCACAGAAAGCGATCCCGCTCATGCTTCTTCATCATGTAGACGATCAGGATCGACGCCGCCAGTGCGATCGTCATGAAGAAGTAGCGCTGCCAACCCGACGCCCACGCAAGGAAGCTGAACGCCGCGCCGGGGTTGTAGGTCAGGACCAGACTGAAAACCGGCGGCAAGACCTCCACCGTCTGGCCGAAGGCGATCGTGTGCAGGATGACCTGCTTGGTGATTTGATCGAGCACGACGATCAGCCCACTCAGGCCCAGCCACACCGCGATGCTACGCATGGACTCGGGACTCGCCTGCGCCGAAAAGGTTGGACGTGCAGCGACCGCAGATGTCCGGATGCGCCGGGTCATGTCCCACGTCGGCACGGTAGTGCCAGCAGCGCCCGCACTTGCGGTGGGGGCTGGCATTCACCACGATCCCCGAGTTGGCACTCTTGATCAACTTGGCCTGAGAGGTGATCAATACGAAGCGCAGGTCGTCTCCCAGCGAACTCAGCGCCTCGTAGCGCTCGCCGTCGCCGTGGATTTCGACTTCCGCCTGCAGCGATGAGCCGATCCTGCCTGCCACACGGACCGCTTCCAGTTCCTTTTGCACCTCCGCGCGGATGCTGCGGATTTTCTCCCAGCGGCCGAGCAGATCCATACCCGAGCCAGGAAACGCATACCAAGTGCGCAGCAGCACGCTGTCGCCCGGATCGCGGGTGAGAATCGCCCAGGCCTCGTCAGCGGTAAACGAGAGCACCGGCGCCATGAGCCGCAGCAAACTGTGGGTGATGTGGTGCAGAGCGTTCTGGGCCGAACGCCGCGGCTTCGAATTCTTGCCCGCGGTGTAAAGCCTGTCCTTGAGGATGTCGAGATAGAACGCGCCCAGGTCTTCGGAACAGAAGGCCTGCAGCTTCTGCATCACCAGGTGGAACTCGTAGTTGTCGTATTCCCGCACGACCTGTTCCTGCAGACGCGCGGCCATCTGCAGCGCGTAACGGTCGATTTCCAGCCACTCGCTCACCGGTAATAGGTGGCTTTGCGGATCGAAGTCATCGAGGTTGGCCAGCAAGAAGCGCAGCGTGTTACGGATGCGGCGGTAGCTCTCCACCACGCGCTTGAGGATTTCCTCCGAGATCGACAGCTCGCCGGAGTAATCGGTCGTCGCCACCCACAGCCTCAGGATGTCCGCGCCCAGCGTATCCATCACTTTCTGCGGCGCGATCACGTTGCCGAGCGATTTCGACATCTTGCGGCCCTGGCCGTCCACCGCGAAGCCGTGCGTAAGCAGGCCCTTGAAGGGGGCGCGGCCGTCGATCGCACAGCCGGTGAGCAGCGCAGCCTGGAACCAGCCCCGGTGCTGGTCGTGGCCTTCGAGATAAAGATCGGCCGGCTTGGTCAATTCCGCGCGCCGCTCGAGTACGCCGACATGGGTCGTGCCGGAATCGAACCAGACATCGAGCGTGTCCGGCACCTTCCGGAAGGTGGCAGCGCCTCCGCCGAGCAATTCTGCCGGCTCCAGCGAGAACCAGGCTTCGATGCCCTCGTTCTCGACGCGCTGCGCAACCTGCTCCAGCAATTCGCCGGTGCGTGGATGCAGTTCGCCGGTTTCCTTGTGCACGAAGAATCCCATCGGCGTGCCCCAGTTGCGCTGGCGTGACACGCACCAGTCGGGACGGGTGGCAATCATCGCCTCGAGCCGCGCCCGGCCCCCACCCGGATAGAAAGCGGTCGCGTCCACCGCCGCCTTGGCGATCTCGCGCAGCGTCCGTTGACTGCCCACTTCCATGCCGATGAACCACTGGCGGGTGGCGCGGAAGATGAGCGGTGATTTGTGACGCCAGCAATGCGGGTAGCTGTGTCTGACGGATTCGATGCGGATCAGGCGTTGTTTGTCCTCAAGCGCCTTGATGACGACATCGTTCGCCTTCCACACCGACAGTCCGCCGACCAGCGGCACTTTGGCAAAGAAAACGCCATCGTCGTCCACCGGGTTGTCCACCGGTAATCCGTACCGCGAGCCGACCACATAGTCGTCGAGGCCGTGCGCAGGCGCGGTGTGCACCAGTCCCGTACCGGTATCCAGATTCACATGCTCGCCGAGCACAACCGGAATCTGTCTCTCGTAGAACGGATGCTGGAGCAACACGCCTTCGATGTCCGCACCCTTGAACTCGGCGACGATCTGGCGATCGTCCACCCGGTAAGCATCCATGCACTTGTCTGCGAGTTCCTTGGCAAGGATGAATATCCCCGCCCGGAAGCGCACCAGCACGTATTCGAACTCGGGATGAACGGCCACCGCCTGGTTGGCCGGCAGCGTCCACGGTGTGGTGGTCCAGATCACGGCGAACACCGGCTCGTAGATATGCGAGAAACGCAGCGCGCGGGCCAGTGCCTTGTTGTCCGCGACCTTGAACGCCACGTCGATCGCTGGCGAGGTGCGGTCCTCGTACTCCACCTCGGCCTCCGCCAGCGCGGAGCGGCAGTCCATGCACCAGTGCACCGGCTTTGCGCCCTGGTACAAGAAGCCGTGTTCGCGGATGCGGCCAAGCGCACGGATGATGTCGGCTTCGGTCTTGAAATCCATCGTGCGGTACGGATTATGCCAGTCGCCGAGCACGCCGAGACGGATGAAGCCCGCCTTCTGGCGCTCGACCTGCTCGGCCGCGTACTCGCGGCAAAGCTTGCGGAACTGCGCCGCCGGGATGTTCTTGCCGTGCACCTTTTCGACCTGGTGCTCGATCGGCAGTCCGTGGCAGTCCCATCCGGGAACGTAGGGCGCGTCGAAACCGGCAAGCGTCTTCGATTTCACCACGATGTCCTTGAGGATCTTGTTCACCGCATGGCCGATGTGGATATCGCCGTTCGCGTACGGCGGACCGTCGTGAAGAATGAACTTCGGCCGCCCCCTGGCGGCCTCGCGGATGCGCTGATAAAGCCTGGCCTCCTGCCATTGCTTCACCCAGCCGGGCTCGCGCCTGGCCAGATCGCCGCGCATCGGGAATGCCGTATCGGGAAGATTCAGTGTGTTTTTGTAATCGGCCATTCGAAATGACTTTCACCGCAAAGACGCAAAGAGCGCAAAGAAAGAATGATCAGAGTTGGTGGACAATTCTCTTGATCCCGGATCGCATTAACAATACGTTGAAATTGAGCATCAGTGCCATTTTGAGTCCCGTCATTTTCAGATAGGTCAAGACTTGGGCCGTATGTATGGGCTGTATCTTGTCTATTGATTTCAATTCCAAGATGAGCTTTCCCTCTACCAGTAAGTCGATTCGATAACCCTCATCAAGCGCGAGCCCCTTGTAGCGTATGGGGACCGGCACTTGG
>DASYUW010000134.1:0-32688 GCA_036000845.1 Burkholderiales bacterium | reverse complement strand
GAGCGAGTCGGGTTTCTTTCGGCCGGCCGGAGATGAACGTCAGCTCCAGCAAGATCAGGTCGTCCGAGTACTTCAGCCCCAGAAACGACGGCGTGTGCAGGAACCGGTTGCGTGGGAGCACATGGATGATCTGATAAAAATCGTCCGCGGGAATCTTCAGGATGCTGATCAGCGCCTCCTGGACCGCCTCCGACACCTTGGTGAGGCGGCGCTCGTCGTATCGCCCTTCGAGGACATGAATTTTTGCGATTGGCATTCGAAAGTCTCCGTTTCATGCGCAAGCGGGGTGAGTTCGGAAGCGCTCAGTGCGGTTAGCAGCGTCAACCCTGCTGCCCGCGTGACAGACGATGCCGGTGTCCTGGCCGCGGATTGCCACCCGTCCCTCACGTGCGAGGCTCAGGGTGGAACGATTGATCTCGATCTGCATGGTCAAGCCCTCCAGTAACGGTCCGGCAGCGCCATTGACTGACGCGCCGAGCATTCCAGGAATTCATTACGGAATGCATTTTCCGCATCGCGTGATAGGGCACAAACGATATCTCGGAATGCTTCGCATGAGTTGCGGGAATGTCTAACAGATCACGTTCACTGCCCCGACCGCTGCTTTCACCTATCTCCCGGAGGCGGTCTCGGAACTCAGTGGCCGCGATGCTGACCTGCATAAGATTCTCGGCCTCGCAGCCGAGCGGCGCCTCGTAACGCTGACGGGTCCTGGCGGCATCCGCAAAACCCATTAGATGCGTCACCCTGATACGCATGCGTGGGGACTTTTTGGGGACCGAGCGCGCACAAGCGTACGAAACAGAGTAGAAGCATGGAACGGCCGGCTGCCGTAAAACAACTTGATCAGTGAATTACGCACGGCGGACAAACTACGAACCAAGGGGTCGTGGGTTCAAATCCTGGCCGCGCGCGCCAGAATATCAAAGGCTTGGAGAAAGCCAAGCCCTTTGGGGGTACTTTTGGGGGTATTTCGGCAATCCACATTGGTTGCTGACTTTAGCAATCAGTGCGTTAGCTAAGAAGTTTGCGTTCTCTTCTCGCACCAGCCTGAAATCCTCCCGCAATCCGCTTCGCAAACTCCCGCCGTATCGATTACTTCGCAGGCGCGAAAGGATGGCGCAGCACGATGGTTTCCTCGCGGTCGGGACCGGTCGAGATCAGGTCTATCGGTACCTCACAGGTTTTCTCGATGCGCTTTAGATAATTGCGCGCATTCTTCGGCAGATCCTGGTGGCGCTTGATGCCCACCGTGCTCTCGGTCCAGCCCGGAATTTCTTCGTAGATCGGCTCGCATTCGGCGAGCGCATCCGCCCCGGACGGAAGAATATCCAGCGTTTCCCTACCGACGCGATAGCCCACGCCGACCTGCAGCGTCTCGACGCCGTCGAGTACGTCGAGCTTGGTGACGCACAATCCCGACACACCGTTGATCTGGATCGAACGCTTCAGTGCCGCGGCGTCGAACCAGCCGCAACGCCGCGCCCGCCCGGTCGTCGCGCCGAACTCGTTGCCGCGGCTGGCGAGATGTTTGCCGATGTCGTCGTAGAGTTCGGTCGGGAACGGCCCCCCGCCCACCCGGGTGGTGTAGGCCTTGGTGATACCGAGCACGTAGTGCAGCGCCTGCGGGCCGACGCCGCTTCCTGCGGCCGCCGCGCCGGCAACGCAGTTGCTCGATGTGACGTAGGGATACGTACCATGGTCGACATCCAGAAGCGTGCCCTGCGCGCCTTCGAACAACAGGTTCTCTCCGCGCTTGCCCGCCTCGAACAGCAGTCGCGGCACGTCGCCCGTCATCGGGCGAAGGCGTTCCGCCAACTCCAGCGATTGATCCAGCGTTTTCTGAAAATCAACCGGCCGTGCGTTGAAGAATTGCTTGAGCACGAAGTTGTGATAATCGAGCACTTCGCCCAACTTCGCGGCGAAACGCTCTCGGTGGAACAAGTCCTGAAGACGGATCGCGCGCCGCGCCACCTTGTCTTCGTAAGCCGGACCGATGCCGCGTCCGGTGGTGCCGATCTTGCCCTCGCCCTTGGCGCTCTCGCGCGCCTGGTCCAGCGCCGCGTGATACGGCAGGATCAGCGGGCAGGCATCGCTGATGGTGAGCCGGCCCTGCACTTCGATACCGGCGTTCTCGAGCGTTGCCAGTTCGTCCAGCAGCGCCTGCGGCGATACCACCACGCCGTTGCCGATGTAGCAGCGCACTCCGGGCCGCAGAATTCCGGACGGAATCAGGTGCAGAACGGTCTTCTTGCCGCCGATTACCAGCGTATGCCCGGCGTTGTGGCCTCCCTGGAAACGCACCACGCCCTGGGCGTGATCGGTCAGCCAGTCGACGACTTTTCCCTTTCCCTCGTCACCCCATTGCGTGCCGATGACCACCACATTGCTTGCCATTACCACCTCTGATTCAAAAATTCCTTGCGTCGATCAATTCAGGGGCTCGAGCTTCCATGCGCCGGCGCGCAACACCAGTTGCTGCTCGCAACCCAGTTCTGCGCGATTGGCTTCATGTCCCGGCAGTTCCATAACCACGATAATTCCGCTGGCGCGCAGGCGCGCGACCTCTGCCTGCAGAGCCGCGTCGCCGCGCCTGTAAGGCGCGAGAACGCGCATCGGCTTGACGTCGCCGTTGCCCATGTCGGCCAGATCGCGCAAATCCATGGTAAATCCAGTCGCCGGCCTGGCCCGGCCGAAGGCACGCCCGACTTCGTCGTAGCGGCCGCCGCGCGCAATCGCCTCGGGGCGCGCGCCGGCGTAAGCGGCGAACACCACGCCGCTGTGATAGTGGTAGCCGCGCAGCTCCGCCAGATCGAAGCACAGTTCCTTGACCTCGCCGCTGAGTTGCCTCCCGATCGCTTCCAGCAGATCGAGACACGCGCCCAGTTCCGGATACGCCGGCAGACGTTGACGCGCAGTCGCGAGCACTTCCGGCCCACCGTAGAGCTGGGGCAGAAGTAACAAGGCCTCGCGTGTCTTGGCATCGAGACCTGCCGATAACTCCCGCAGCGCCGGCACGTCTTTCGCCTGCAGCACCCGGAACAACTCCGCCTCCTGTTCCGGGGCAACAGAGGCTCGCGTCACCAGCGCGCCAAATACCGAAACGTGGCCGAGATCAAGGTGGATGCCCTTCAACCCCGCAACTTGCAGTGCACGCAGCATCAAGCTCTGAATCTCGATGTCGCTTTCCAGGCCGGCATGGCCGTAGAGCTCTGCGCCGATCTGCAGCGGCTCGCGGGTCCGCAATAGTCCGGCAGGCTGCGTATGCAGCACCGTGCCGCTGTAACACAGACGGGTGACGCCCTGGCGGTTGAGCAGGTGCGCGTCGATACGCGTCACCTGCGGCGTTATGTCGGCGCGCAGACCCAGCAGCCGCCCCGACAACTGGTCCACCAGCTTGAAGGTCCTGAGATCGAGATCGTGGCCGGTGCCGGTGAGCAGCGAATCGAGGTACTCGAGCATGGGCGGGATCACCAGCTCGTAGCCGTGGGAGAAGAACAGATCGAGGACGCGACGGCGCAACCGTTCCACCCGCGCCGCTTCCGCGGGCAGGATGTCCTCGATGTATTCGGGAAGCAGCCACTTCTGCATGGTCGTTTGCAAGCGAACTATCGCGGTCCGGGCCCGCTGGCGGCGGCCGGCCGTTTTCCAAAGCGGCTATGTTGGGCTATTTCGTCAGGAAAAGCAGCAGCAGGCCGGCGAGCATCGAGGACAGCCCGACGAACCGGATCTGGCCGTCGGACATTTCGGTGAGCCGCCGGAACGCGTCCCTCCAGACCGCCGGGAGCAGGAACGGCAGCACGCCTTCGATGATCAGCATCAACGCAACCGCCATCAGCAGGATGCTCGTATAGCCTTCCATCCTCCCCTTTCCCACCGCCAAACCGCCGCGAGTCGCGCAACCGGCGCGACCGGACCTTTCCGGATCTCACGAACTGCGGCTTGTTATTTGCTGCTGCGGCCTGAGGAATTCTTCAGGTACTTGAAGAATTCGGAACTCGGCTCGAGTATCAGCAGGTCGCCCTTGTTTCGAAAACTCTGGCGATACGCCTCGAGGCTGCGGTAGAAGGCGTAAAACTCGGGGTTCTGCTGAAACGCGCGGGCGTAGATCGCAGAGGCCCTGGCATCGCCGTCGCCCTTGATGCGCTGCGCGTCGCGGTAAGCCTGTGCAATGATCACCTCGCGCTCGCGGTCGGCATCGGCGCGGATCTTCTCGGCTTCGGCGAAACCGGTGGAACGCAGCTCGTTGGCGACCCGCTTGCGCTCGGCTTCCATGCGGCGGTACACCGCCTCGCTCACTTCCTGCGTGAGATCGACCCGCTTAAGGCGCACGTCCAGCACTTCGACGCCGATCTTGCCGGCATCTTCGTCGACTTTCTCGCGCATGACCTCCATGATCTTGTCGCGCTCGCCCGACACCACTTCATGCACGGTGCGCTTGCCGAACTCGCCGCGCAGACTCGCGTTCACGGTCTTCTTCAGGCGGTCGTTGGCGCGCAACTCGTCGCCGCCGACGCTGACGTAGTACTGACGCACGTCGGTGACGCGCCATTTCACGAAGGAGTCGACCAGCACGTTCTTGTTCTCGGAGGTCAGGAACCGCTCGGGCTCCTCCGAATCCAGCGTGAGCACCCGGATGTCGAAGAAGCGCACGTTGTCTATCACCGGCATCTTGGCGTACAGGCCTGGTTCGGTCTTGACGCTGATCACCTCGCCGAGGCGAAATACCATCGCATTCTGGCGCTGGTCCACCGTGAACAGGCTCATGCTGGCAATGATAAGCACCACCACGATGCCGACCAGCACCGTGCTCAGGCTGGCTCTCATCGCGCCTCCCTGTCACGGGTCCGGAACGCGTCGCGCGAGCGCGGCGCCGCTTCCGCCGCGCCGGGAACCGGCATCGGAACTTCCGGAACGGAGGGCTTGCCGACTTCACCGCCAGTTCCGGAACCGCTCAGTTGCATCAGCTTGTCGAGCGGCAGGTACAGCAGATTGTTGCCGGCCTTCTGATCGACCACGATCTTGCTCGAGTTCCCAAGCACCTGTTGCATCATGTCCAGATAGAGGCGGTCGCGGGTCACCCCCGGCGCCTTGCTGTACTCGGCCACGATCTGGCGAAAGCGAGAGGCCTCGCCCTCGGCGTTGGCGATTACGCGCTGGCGGTAACCTTCCGCTTCCTGGATAAGTCTCGCCGCGGTACCGCGTGCCTTCGGAACGACGTCGTTGGCGTAGGCCTCGCCTTCGTTCTTCTGGCGCTCGCGGTCCTGATTGGCCTTGTTGACATCATCGAATGCCGCCTGCACCTGCTCGGGCGGTTGCGCGTTCTGCATCGTTACCTGGCTTATGGAAATGCCGGTCTTGTAGCGGTCGAGAATGACCTGCATCAGTTCCTGTGCCTTGGCCGCCACCTGCGCCCGGCCCTCACTGAGCACGAAGTCCATCTTGTTCTTCCCGACGACTTCGCGGATCGCCGATTCCGCAACCTGTATAACGGCCTGGTCGGCATCCCGGTTGAGGAACAGATACTCTTCCGGATTGGCGCGGATGTATTGCACGGCGAATTGCAGATCGATGATGTTCTCGTCGTCAGTCAGCATCAGCGACTCATTGGGAACCTTGGTACGCACGCTAATGCGGTACCCGACTTCCACGGTGCGGACTTCGGATACATTGACGATCTCGACCGATTCCATCGGCCAGGGCAGATGCCAGCGCGGGCCGGGCTGATTGGTCTCCAGAAACTTGCCGAAGCGCAGGACCACGCCACGCTGGCCTTCATCCACGATGTAGAAGCCGCTGGCCAGCCACACCAGCAGCACCATGACGATGAGCAGTCCGAAACCGCCGCCCATCTGGCGCGCGCTCGGTCCCTGCGGCGCGTTGCCGCCACCCTTGACGCCGAAAAGGGAGCCAAGTTTCTGATTCAGACGACGCCAGAGTTCGTCGAGGTCGGGCGGGCCTTCGTTGCCGCGCTTACCCCAGTTGGGATCATTCAATGCCATTGATGCGTGCTTTCTTCAGACAGGCAGGCGAAACGGGGAAAACTCTCTATGCTGCGGCGAGTCCTCTGGCGCTGCGATGCGCCTCTTGCAGATCGCCCAGCAGGGAATGCAGGAAACCGACGCCGGAACCACTGCGCGCACTCACGCGAACCGCCGCGATTTTACCATACTGGTCGCGCTCGACCCCCGGTTCCAGTCCGGCCGCATCGATCTTGTTGAAGATTATCACCTGCGGCACCGCCGCCGCGCCGATTGCCGCGAGCACCTTGTTGACTTCCGTAATCTGGTCGTCGCGTGCCGGACTGGCGGCGTCCACCACGTGCAGCAGCAGATCCGCGCGCACCGTCTCTTCCAGGGTGGCGCTGAACGCAGCCACCAGAGTCGGCGGCAAATCGCGAATGAATCCCACGGTGTCGGACATCACCACCATGGCGCCGTTCGCACCGTTGATGCGCCGTGACGTCGTGTCAAGCGTGGCAAACAGCTGGTCAGCGGCGTAAGCCTCGCTGTCGGTGAGCCGGTTGAACAGCGTCGATTTGCCGGCGTTGGTATAACCGACCAACGACACCGACAGCGCCGGTCCCCGCAGCCGCGCCCGGCGTTGCGTCTGCCGTTGTCTGTGCACCGTGGCGAGCTTGTCCTTGAGGACCTTCACCCGCTTGCGCAACAGCTGCCGGTCGGTTTCCAGCTGCGTTTCACCGGGACCGCGCAGGCCGATGCCGCCTTTCTGCCGTTCGAGGTGGGTCCAGCCCCGCACCAGCCGCGTAGCCAGGTACTCGAGTTGCGCCAGTTCCACCTGCAGCTTGCCTTCGTGCGAACGGGCACGCTGCGCAAAGATGTCGAGAATCAGACTGGTGCGGTCGATCACGCGACAGTCGCAGCGCTTTTCCAGATTGCGCTGCTGCGCCGGCGACAGATCGTGATTGAACAACACCAGCGAGGCGCCGGTCGACTGCACCAGAGCGGCAATTTCCTCGACCTTGCCGGAGCCGGCGAACGTGGCGGCGTCGGGGCGCTGGCGCCTGCCCTTCACCACGGTGACCGGCTTCACGTCTGCGCTTTCGGCCAGCCGGCGGATTTCCTCGAGCGACTCGGCGAAATCGACATTGCCGAAATCGAGGTTCACGAGGACTGCGCGGTCGCCGCCGCGAGGGCGTTCAAGCATCGGGTATTTTCAGCTAAGGCGGCGGGGCACGCGGAATCCCGCCGCGCCGGCAGATTGTCGCGGCGACGGAGGACGAGGGAAAGCGACAACAGGAGATGCGGGGACCACTCAGTCTTCGGACCCGTGCTCCAAAGACAAGTTCACCGGACGCGCGGGCACGACGGTGGATATCGCGTGCTTGTAAACCATTTGCGTCACGGTATTCTTCAGCAACACCACGTATTGATCGAACGACTCGATCTGACCCTGCAACTTGATGCCATTGACCAGGTAGATCGATACCGGCACATGCTCCTTGCGCAACGCATTCAAAAACGGGTCTTGTAACAATTGCCCTTTCGCGCTCATGACAGCTCCTTATTGTGTTTTTTTGACCCGCATTAACTTTACTGGATTTTGGCGCACAATACCATCCCGCGAAACCCTGCAAGGGGAACTGGATCAGAGCTTCCCTAGTGTCCTGTTCCGCTCATTCGTAGGATAACTCTCGAGCCTTGGAAGCCAGTCCCATGATCCATTTGACAGCAATCCGTCATCGACCGGAAAACCCGCGAAATCGGCGTCAGGCAAGGCGCGAGTCCTCGACAGGGGCGGGGGCCGGTGCAACGTTGAGCAGGGATCGCCGTAGAGCGGAAGAGGGGCCCCGAACGTTTTCTGTTCGGGGATCTGACCTCGGCGGCGATCGAGGGCGGCGGCGCGATCCCTTTTGCGCCTGATCTCAGGTCGCATCCCCAACTGAAGTTGGGGCCCCTGCTCCGCCTCGACAGCCGCCCCGCTTGCGGGGATGCGACCGTGCAACCGGCCAATAGCGTGTCCACCACCGGCCTGACGCGTGTCTGCGCGGTCAGATCCCCGGAGGGGCCCCTCTTCCGCGCTCCGACACGCACGGCGAGGACTCGTAACACCGCATGGCGCCGGTTCTCGCCGGGTTTTCAGCCGCGAATCAGCGGAACAGGACACTAAGCCTTCTTGCGATCGGCATAAGGATTTCTGCCCTGCTTGAAGAACACCCGGACCGGCGTCCCGGACAACTGGAAGGCAGAGATGAAAGTGCGCTCGAGGTAGCGGCGATAGCTGTCCGGCACGTGGTCCAGGCCGTTGCCATGGATCATGATCAGCGGCGGATTCATGCCGCCCTGGTGCGCATAACGCAGCTTGGGGCGGGACACGCCCGAGCGCGGCGGCGACTGCTTCTGGACAGCGGCAATCAGCGCGCGGGTCAGTTTCGGGGTCGAAAGTTTCGCCATGGCGGAGGCGTACGCGGCATCCGCCGACTTGAGCATCGACATCACGCCGGTGCCGGCACGCGCGGAAATGAAATGCAACGGTGCGACGTCGAGGACGTTGAGCTTGCGGGCGTAATCGCGTTTGGCTTTCTCGCGCGACTCCTGGTCGGCGGCGTCCCATTTGTTGATAGCGACCACCAGCGCCCTGCCGGCCTCGAGGATGAAACCGGCGAGGTGGGCATCCTGATCGGAGACTTCCTGCATTACGTCGAGCACCAGCACCACCACGTTGGCGTCCTCGATCGCCTGCATGGTCTTCACCACCGAGAACTTTTCCACCACATCCTCGACTTTTCCGCGTCGGCGCACCCCTGCGGTGTCGATCAGCGTATAGCACCGGCCGTTGCGCTCGAAGTCGATGTAAATACTATCGCGGGTGGTACCCGGCTGGTCGAAGGTGATCACCCGCTCTTCGCCTAGCAGTGTATTCACCAGCGTTGACTTGCCGACGTTGGGGCGACCGACCACCGCGATCTTGGGATGTCTGGAGAACTCCTCGGCCTGCTGTTCCGCCGGAAATTCTTCCAGCACCAGATCGACAAGATCGCGCACGCCTTCACCGTGCGCCGCCGAAATGGCCAGCGGCTCGCCGAGTCCGAGTTCGTGAAAATCCGCTGCTGCAGTCTCCGGCATCAACCCTTCGGCCTTGTTGACCACCAGCCAAAGCCTGCGGCCGCTCTTGCGCAGCTCGGTGGTGATGCGGCGATCTTGCGGCGTCAGCCCCTGCCTAGCATCCACCAGCAGCAACACCGCATCCGCTTCGTCCACCGCCTGCATGGTCTGGCGGGCCATCTCCTTGAGCAGGCCATCCCTCGCGACGGGTTCGAATCCGCCGGTGTCGACCACCAGGAAAGATCTGCCGTCACGGTTGCCGTGACCGTAGTGGCGATCGCGCGTGAGGCCGGGGATGTCCGCCACCAGCGCCTGGCGCGAGCGCGTCATGCGATTGAAAAGCGTGGACTTGCCGACGTTGGGCCGGCCGACCAGCACGATCGTGGGGGTCATGACAAGGATGAAGGGGCAAGGATGAAGGAGGAAGGAGGAAGGAGGAATGAAAAACGAAGTGCGACGTGCCAACTGGCACGCGGTCTTCCTTGGTCCGGCCCTCCGACTTGCTTCCAATACATTGACGTTTTTCCCTTCATCCTTCCGCCTTCATCCTTCCGCCTTGCTCTTCATCCTTCCGCCTTCATCCTTGCTCTTCATACTTCATCCTTGCTATTTCACGGTAATCGCATAGACGCCACCCTTGCGGGTCTGCACCAGCACCTTGTCATCGACACGTACGGGTGCGGCCGCAATTCCGCCTCCGTCGGTGCCGATGCGCGCCGCGAACGATCCGTCCTCGATCTTGAGGAAGTGCACCTCTCCCTCGAAATCGCCGACGACGACATGGTTGCCGAAGGCCAGAGGAGTACTCAGGCTGCGGTGGGACAGGCTGTCCTGCTTCCACACGCTGGCGCCGGTATTTTTGTCGAGCGCCGCCACGGCACCGGTGTCCTCCGACACATAGACGCTGCGTTCGTCGGCTGCCAGGCCGCCGACACTGGAGGCAGCGCGTGCCCACAGCTGTCCGCCGCGCTCGGTTTCGTAGCATGCGGCGCGGCCCTGAAAGGTCACCGCGCACACTTTCTGCTGCTCCACCAGGGGCGCCCCGGCGATGTCGGTGATGCGCTCCAGCTCGTTGTCGCCCTTGGGGGCCGCGACCACGGTTTCCCACACCACCCCGCCGTTGGCGAGATTCAGCACCACCAGTTTACCCGCCGGCATGCCGGCGATGACAAAGCCCTCGACGATTATCACACCCGGATTGGCGCGCAGCGTCAGCGGCGGCGTGATGGTCTGGTATTCCCAGCGCCGCGTGCCGTCCTTCGCATCCAGTCCGAAGATGCGGCTGTCGCCGCTGCGCACTACCACCAATCCATCCGCGGCCTGCGGTGCGCTCAGCACCTCGCTGGACACCGTGGATTTCCACAGCAGTTTACCGTCCAGGTCGTAGGCCAGCACCGCGCCTTTGGCCGTACCGACCATCAACATGTTTTCGCCGACGCCCACGCCGCCCGAAAGGGGCGCCTTGGTATCGACGCGCCACACGGTCTTGCCGGTCGCCGCGTTCAGCCGCACGATCCTGCCGCGACCGCCGGCCGCATACACGCCGTCTTGGTAAAACGCCGGCGCGAACAGGTAACGCCCGGCGTTGCCGACATTGGCCCGCCATTCCACCCGAAGTTTCCCATCAGGCTTGAACTCCGGCAGTCGTGCGGGCTTGGGTCCCTTGCTCCCGCACCCGCCCAGAAGGCAAGCAACCAGCGTCGCAGCCGCGAGCCGCTGCAGCAGTGGCTCGACCCTCACTTGGCCGGTCCCAGCGCGTCGAGCTTGATCTGCACCACGTTGCGATAATTGCTGCTAGGCAAGCTCTTTTCCAAAACGAGCTTGTAGGCGGCGCGCGCCTCCGCCAGCTTGCCCTGTGCCGCAAGGACGTCGCCGCGCAGATCGGCATAAAGCGGCGCAAACGGCTGGGCGTGCTTCGCGTCCAGCAGCGCGAGCGCCTCGTCGTACTTCTTCTCGTCGAGTCGGATGCCGGCCAGCCGCAGGCGCGCCAGCGCCGCGGTCTCGTCGTCCTTGGCCTTGTCGATGGCCCATTGCAGCCGGGTCGCCGCTGCCGCCGCGTCGCCGTTGTCGTAATTGGTCTTGGCCAGCAGCAGCGCCGCCATCGGGCCGTAGGCCGTGGAGCCGTACTTGTCAATTAGCTGCGCACCCAGACTGCCGATCTGTGCAACGTCGTTCTTGCGCACCGCTTCCTCGAGCTTGCCGAAGAGTGCCGAAGCCTGCTCCGACTGGCCGCGCTGGTAGTAATTCCAGCCCTTGACACCAGCGAAGGTGGCAAGCGCCAGAAAAGCCAGCGTGATGATCAGCGTGCCGTACTGCTTCCAGAACTGCTTGAGCGCATCCAGCTGTTCCTGTTCTTCAAGATCGAGTGCCATTTTTGCGAATCTTCATCATGTAGTTGAGAAATCGGGGCTGCGGATGATTCGTGCCGCCTCATCCGCGCTGACCTGCGCCTGCTCGCCGGCTTCGCGCAAAGGCTTGAGCGCAACTTGTTGCTTTGCCGCCTCGTCGTCGCCGACGATCACTGCGAAGCGTGCGCCGCTCGCGTCCGCCCGCTTCATCTGCGACTTGAAGCTGCCGCCGCCGCAATGGAACACCACCGACAAGCCCATGCCGCGCAGGGTCTCAGCCACGTTCCAGGCGAACTTGCCGGCCGCCTCCCCGCTGTGCACGAGGTAGGCGTCGGCGACTCTAGTCGGCGCGGCAGCGCCGGCATCGACGAGCAGCGCGAGCAACCGCTCAATTCCCATCGCGAAGCCGCAGGCCGGCGCGGGCTTGCCGCCGATCTGCGCGATCAGGCCGTCATAACGCCCGCCCGCGCACACCGTGCCCTGCGCGCCCAGCCGGGTGGTGGTCCATTCGTAGACTGCGTCATTGTAGTAGTCCAGTCCGCGCACCAGCCGGGTGTTGATCGCAAAATCGACGCCGGCGTTGCGCAGTAAGTCCTGTAACTCTTGGAAGTGCTTCAGCGATTCCTCGTCGAGGTCATCGGCAAGCTTCGGCGCCTGCGCGAGCACTTCCTGCATCGCCGGATTCTTGCTGTCGAGTACCCGCAGCGGATTGGTGTTCAGCCGCCTGCGTGCATCCTCGTCGAGTTCGGCGGCGTGGCGTTCCAGATACCGGATGAGGCGGGCGCGGTAGCGGCTGCGCGAGGCAGCGTTGCCCAGCGTGTTGATCTCGAGCCCTATGTCGTCCAGTCCCAGCCGCTGCCACAGCCTTCCGCCCATCACCATGTGCTCGGCATCCACGTCCGGTCCCACGAAACCGAGCGCTTCGACGCCGACCTGGTGGAACTGGCGGTAACGTCCCTTCTGTGGACGCTCGTGCCGGAACATCGGGCCGACATAGAACAGTCGCTGCGGGCCCGGATAGAGAAGATTGTGCTGGACGGCCGCCCGCACGCAGGACGCCGTGCCTTCGGGACGCAGCGTCAGACTCTCGCCGTTCAACTGGTCGACGAAGGTATACATCTCCTTCTCGACAATATCGGTGACTTCGCCGATCGCCCTTACGAACAGTTCGGTCTTTTCCAGAATCGGCATGCGGATGTTGCGATAGCCGTACTGCGACAGCCAATCGCGCACCGTGTCCTCGAAGAACTCCAACAGCGGGGCCTGGTCCGGGAGGATGTCGTTCATCCCGCGGACCGCCTGAATCGTTTGCGTCATGGAACCTGTCGTCTTGTGGTAAGGCGGCGCGCGGCGATCAGCCGGAAGCGCGTGCCGATTCATTGCCGGCTTGTGGCGTCCGTTCTGCCGCGCGCTTTTCGGCGCGGCCATAGTGGTCCGTTACATAGTCGTCCACCAGCCGCTGGAATTCCTCGGCGATGCGTTCGCCCTTGAGCGTGACGGTCTTCACCCCGTCCACGAACACCGGCGCGACCGGTGTCTCGCCCGAGCCCGGTAGGCTGATGCCGATATTGGCGTGCTTGCTTTCGCCGGGACCATTGACCACGCAACCCATCACCGCAACGCGCATCTCCTCGACTCCCGGGAACTGCGCTCGCCAAATCGGCATCTGTTGGCGCAGGTACCCCTGGATCTTGTCCGCCAGTTCCTGGAAGAAGGTGCTGGAGGTGCGCCCGCATCCCGGGCAGGCGGTCACCATCGGGGTAAAGGAGCGCAGGCCCATGGTCTGCAGGATTTCCTGTGCGACCACGACCTCGCGCGCACGGTCCCCGCCTGGATCGGGAGTCAGGGAAACACGGATGGTGTCGCCGATTCCTTCCTGCAGCAGCACTGCGAGCGCCGCCGCCGAGGCAACGATACCCTTCGAGCCCATTCCCGCTTCGGTCAGGCCCAGGTGCAGCGGATAATCGGAACGCGCCGCGAGATCGCGATAGACCGTGATCAGGTCCTGCACCCCGCTCACCTTGCAGGAGAGCACGATATGGTTGCCCGGCAGACCGATCACTTCGGCTTTCGCCGCGCTTTCCAGCGCCGAAGTGATCAGGGCCTCGCGCATTACCGCGCTGGCATCCTTCGGTTCGGGCAGGCGAGCATTGTCGTCCATCATGCGGCCCAGCAGATCCGGATCGAGGCTGCCCCAGTTCACGCCGATACGTACCGGCTTGCCATATCTGCACGCGCATTCGATCATGGTCGCGAACTGCTCGTCGCGCCGCGAGCCGCGGCCGACGTTGCCGGGATTGATGCGGTACTTGTCCAGGGCCTGCGCGCAATCGGGGTACTGCGTCAGCAGCTTGTGGCCGTTGAAGTGGAAATCGCCGACCAGCGGAACCCGGCACCCCGAGCGTTCCAGACGATTGCGGATCTCCACTACGGCTGCTGCCGCCTCCGCGCTGTTGACGGTGATGCGCACCAGCTCCGAACCGGCTTCGGCAAGCTGTCCCACCTGGCGCGCTGTAGCCTCGACGTCCGCGGTGTCGGTGTTGGTCATCGACTGCACCACCACCGGCGCGCCGCCACCGATGGCCACGCCGGCCACGCGCACCTGGCGGGTCCTGCGGCGGCGGATTTCGTAATCGGACATGAGAGAAACCACTATTCCAACGTCAGGCGCGCCACGTCCACCTGGGTGTGCGCCGACAGGTCCACGCTCTCGTCCTTGTAGGTCAGGCGTACACCGGCGGCATTGCCGACCACCACGTCGAAGGGTGGTTCGCCGCTGACGCTGCGGCGGCTGCCGGCCGGGTTGAGTTGCCCGAAGATGGTGTTGCCGCTACGGTCCCTGATTTCCACCCACGATTCCTGGTCAAAGATCATGCGCACGGTGGCGCGCTCCCCCGGTTCGGCAGCCACGGCGTTGCCTGCGGCCGGTTTTGCGGCCGTTTGCTCCGCTGTCGGTTTCGCGGCCGGAGCGTGTTCCTTGGGTCGCGCAGCCTGCTCGACCGGGGCAATGACGGCTTCTTCCGGCACCGGCCTCGAGCCGCCGCGGGTCCCGATCAGCACCGCAAACACGACCACCACCACAACGACCGCGCCTGCACTCGCCGCCGGGATTCCGATCTTGCGGCGCGAGACGACCGGCGGGCTCGCACCCGCGGCCAGCGGCTCGCTCACTGGCACCGGCGGACTGAGAATCTGGTCGGCCGCGTGGATCAACGGCTCCGGCTCGAGGTTGAGCAGCTTGGCGTAATTGCGGATGAAGCCATGCACGAAGACCGGGCCGGTGAAACCCGAAAAGTCGTCGCGCTCAAGCGCTTCGACCTGGCGTACCGACAGCTTCAACTGGCGCGAGATGTCCCCTAGGCTCAATCCCTGGCGGCGGCGTTCCATCAGCAGCGCCGCACCGGCACCGCCCGGCGCGGACGCTTGCCCGTTTGTCGCCGCGTCGTTCACTGAAACCGGCCCTCGTTGAATGCTTTGGTCTGCGCAGCGTCCGGGTAGCGGTTATTCAGCTGCGTGCCGTAACTTCCCACTGCCGTGCGATCAGCGAGACTTTCGGCGATGCGTGCGCCCAGCCACAGCGCGTCCGGCGAAGGATTGGACACCACCTGCAGATGGCGGTCGAGCAGGTTGCGCGCCCCCTGGCGATCGCCGCGCTTGAACTGGATTTCGGCAAGCTGATACAAGGCCTGAGGCTGGTTCGGCTGTAGCGCCAGGGACTTGCGCAGCCAGTCCTCCGCCTTTACGTCGTCGCCCTGCATGCGCGCGCACACGCCGGCGTTCGCGTAGGCGTTCTCGGGAGTGGTGTAAAGCGGGTTTTTCAGCGCAGCCATGAAATACTTGAATGCTTCCTTGTCGCGTTTGCGCCGGCACAGGAACATGCCGTAATTGTTGTTCGCAGCGGAATCGTTGGGGTCGATCCTGAGCGCCCGCTCGAACGACTGCTGGGCCAGACGATCCTCGCCCAGCGTCATGTACACCAGACCGAGCTGGTTGTGCGCGGGTGCGTAGCCAGGATCGGCGGCAAGCGCCTCCTTGAATTCCTCTACTGCCGTTTTCATCTGGCCGGCGCCGGCGTAAAGCGCACCCAGTTCGGTATGGATGCGCGCACGGTTCTGGATATCGGCGCGGGTCTGTTCCTCCGACCCAGGTTTCTGCCCCTGTGATGCGCAACCGGCCAGGACAGCCACGGCGATGATCGTCAGCAATCTGGTCATGCCGAGGCTTGGAGTGTGCGGCGCAGGCTGCGCTTGGTGCGGTCCTGCACCTGGCCGGCCAGCTGGCCGCAGGCTCCATCGATGTCGTCGCCACGGGTCTTGCGGATGGTCGCCACCAGGCCTGCGTGCATCAGCACCTCGCGGAAAGCGGCGATCCGGTCCGGGGGCGAGCGCTGGAATCCGGAGTCCGGAAACGCATTGAACGGAATAAGATTGAACTTGCAGTGCACGCCTCTTACAAGCGAGATCAGCTGCCTTGCATGTTCGACGCTGTCGTTGACCCTGTTGAGCATCACGTATTCGAAAGTGACAAAATCCCTGGGCGCCACCTTGATATAGCGTTTGCATGCAGCCAACAATTCCTTCAGAGGATACTTTTTGTTGATCGGCACCAGCCGGTCGCGCAACTGATCGTCGGGTGCGTGCAGCGATACCGCCAGCGCCACCGGCATCTCCGCGGCCAGGCGGTCTATCGCCGGCACGATGCCGGAAGTGGACAGCGTGACCCGGCGGCGCGACAGGCCGTAGCCGTTATCGTCTAACATGATTCGCATCGCGCTCACCACGTTGTCAAAATTGGCGAGCGGCTCACCCATTCCCATCATGACCACGTTGCTGATGACGCGCTCCCCCCTCGGATCGCGGCCGAGCGCCTTGTTTACCCACCACAGCTGGCCGATGATCTCGGCCACCGAAAGATTGCGGTTGAAGCCCTGGCGCCCGGTGGAGCAGAACGCGCACTCGAGCGCGCAGCCGACCTGGGACGACACGCACAGCGTGCCGCGGTCGGCCTCGGGGATGAACACGGTTTCGATGCCGTTGCCGGTGCCGACCGACAACAGCCACTTGCGGGTGCCGTCCGTCGCAATGGACTCCGATATCACCGATGGAGGTTGGACCGCCGCGCAGCCATCCAGTTTGGCGCGCAGATCCTTGGCGAGATCGTTCATGCGTCCGAACTCGGCCTCGCCGAACTGGTGGATCCAGCGCATCACCTGGCGGGCGCGAAACGGCTTCTCGCCGATCTCTGCAAAGAAACCGGCGAGCCGTGCAGAATCGAAGTCCAGCAGATTGACGGGCATCAGCGCGAATAGATGTTCAGGGTCGGGAAGAAATAGGCGATCTCCACCACGGCGGTTTCCGGTGCGTCCGAGCCGTGCACCGCATTGGCGTCGATGCTGTCGGCGAAGTCGGCCCGGATGGTGCCCTTTGCCGCCTTCTTAGGGTCGGTCGCGCCCATCAGGTCACGATTCTTCTGGATCGCGCCTTCCCCTTCCAGTACTTGTACCATGACCGGCCCGGAGATCATGAAGTTCACCAGATCGTTGAAAAACGGACGCTGCCGGTGCACTGCGTAAAATCCCTCGGCCTCCACTCGTGACAGATGCAGCATTCTGGCCGCGACGATCTTCAAACCTTTGTTCTCGAACCGGGAATAAATCTGGCCTATCGCATTCTTTGCCACGGCATCGGGTTTGATGATCGAAAGGGTGCGTTCAGCGGACATCAAAAACTCTCCAGTAGTTTGGTTTTTCGCGACAATTCATAAGGATAGCATGGCCCTCGAGCGAAAGGAATGACTTTGAAGCGCTCGTCGTGCCGTGCGCGCTGAAAAGCGCGATCGGGCGGCATCCAGCGGCGCAATCGAAGTACGGAAAATCGGTGATACGATCAGGCCATCGGGTGAAGACACAAATCCTGAATGAACAACAAAGCGAATCCAAACAATGCGGCCGCCGGCGCGTCCACTCCGGAACAACTAAAGCAACGCTCCAACCGGCGGCTGCTCGCCGCGCTGCTGTTGATCGGCGTGGCCATCGGCGGTCTGGCGCTGATGGAGCGCTGGCGCCAGCGGCCGGCGATAACCCCGCCGCCGCACGAACCGTCACAGGCCTTGATTGCGCCTCCTTCGCCGGAGTCATCCGCTGAACCGGTCCAGCCCGATCATCCAGTCGAGCCCCCGCCCCCGCCGCAGGTCGTCAACAACGAAAAGCTGGTCGCATCGGCCAAACCGGCCGCGCCGCCCCTGGCCGGCGTCAAAATTGCCACCAAACCGGCTGCGGTGACCGGCAAGGCATACGTGGTGCAGGTCGGCGTGTTCATGTCGCCTGCCAATGCGCAGGCGCTGCAGCAACAGCTGGCCAAGGCCGGCCTTCCCGCGCACACCGAAACGCGCGTGCAACTGGGTCCGTTCCAGGACCGGCGCGAGGCGGAGACGGCGCTGGCAAACGTGAAAAAACTCGGCGTCAATGCGGTGCTGGTCGCACCGCGCTGAGATTTGTCACGAATACAGCAGGCCCGGCAGCCACAGCGAGATCGCCGGTACGTAGGTCACCAGCGCCAGGTAGGCCAGCAGCACGAACACCCAGGGCAGACAGGCGATCGACACTTCGGTCATTCCCATCCTGGCGATATGACTGGCGACAAACAGGTTTAGTCCTACCGGCGGATGGATCATGCCGATCTCCATGTTCACCGTCATGATCACGCCGAGATGGATGGGATCGACGCCCAGAGATTTGGCAATAGGCAGCAGCAACGGCGCCAGGATCAGGATGATCGAGCTGGGTTCCATGAACTGCCCCGCGACCAGCAGCGCCACGTTGACCGCCAGCAGGAACATCCACGGCGATAGCTGCTGATCCACCACCCACTGCGACAGCACCTGCGGGATCTGCTCGGAGGTGAGCAGGAAAGAGAAAAGGATGGCGTTGGTGATGATGTAAAGCAGCATCGCGCTGGTGTTGGCCGCAGACAGCAACACTTTTGGCATGTCCCGGACTTTCAGTCCGCGATAGATACAGACCGCCGCGATGAAGGAGTACACCGCCGCAATCGCCGCCGCCTCAGTCGGTGTGAAGATGCCGCCGTAGATCCCCCCCATCACGATCACCACCAGCATCAGGCCCCAGAACGCCTCCTTGAATGACACCCAGACCTCCCGCGCCGACGCGAGCGCCATGGTCGGGAAGTTCTTTGCCCGCGCGGTAACGTAGGTCACCAGCATCAGCACGCCGGCCAGCAGAATCCCCGGCACGACGCCGGCCATGAATAGCTTGCCTGCGGACTCCGAGGTGCTGACCGCGTAAATGATCATCACGATCGAAGGCGGAATCAGGATGCCGAGCGAGCCCGACGTGGCGATCACGCCCACCGCGAACCGTTTCGGGTAACCAAGCCTGACCATCGCCGGCAGCATGATCGAACCGATCGCCACCACGGTCGCTGGGCTCGAACCGGAGATGGTGGCGAAGAATGCGCAGGCGAGGATTGCCGACATCGCCAGCCCGCCACGCATCCAGCCCACCAGCGCGAGTGCGAAGCGGATGATGCGCGCCGCGATGCCGCCTTCGGTGAGCAGGGTGCCGGACAGCACAAAGAACGGCACCGCCATGATCGCGAAACTTTCCAGCCCGGTGAACAGGCGCTGCGACACGATGTCAACGGTGTCCAGCGCGAAAGAGGAAAACAGCGCGAGAAAAGTGAGCACCGTCATTCCCAACGCGATCGAAATCGGCGTGCCGGTCAGCAAGAGCAGCAGCAGGATGAGCAGGATGAGGGTGACGTTCACGCCCCCTCCTCCGCGGCGGGCCCGTGCGTTTGAGCCGGCAGCACGCCGGTTTTGACGAAACGCGCCATCACCTGCAGGAAGCGATAGCACATCAGCGCCGAGCCCAGCGGGATGCACAGATAGACCACCCACATCGGCCACTCCAGGTCCGGGGACACCTGTCCGGTGCCGTGGATGAACCAAACCCAGCGCGCCCCCATGATGGCGATGACCGCGGTGAAAAACGCGCCCAGCGAAAGGGCCAGCTCCACCAGCACGCGCTTGAACCGCCGACCGGCCGCGTTAACCACGAAATCGACGCCGATGTGGATGCCGGTGCGTACCCCGTAGGCGGCGCCGAATTTCGCCATCCAGATGAACAGATAGATGCAGAGTTCCTGTGCCCAGGAGAAATTCAACGCCACGGTGTAGTCCCACAACCAGGGGATGGCAGACGACTGCCTGTGGAGAACCGCGGCGAATATGATGAGCGTGGCCGCCGCCATGAACGAGGCGACAAGCCATTCCTCGAGGCGATCGAGGACGCGATTGAGGATGCGGCCCACTGCGTTTATTTCTTCTTCTTGGCTTTCTCAGCTTCGACTGCGGCGGCGATGTGGTATATCGCCTGCAGATTGTCCCTGCCGACGGTCTGCTCGAACTTCGTGTGCACCGGCAGCAGCGCCTCGCGCCAGCGTTTGCGCTCCGCGTCGCTGAGCACGTAGACCTCGGTCTTCTTCGATACCCTCACTAGCGCGAGCGCGTCCTCATTGTCCTTCTTGGCGATGTCGCGCTCGTAAACGGTGGTTTCTCGCATCGCCTTCTCCAGCTGGGCGCGAACGTCGCCTGGCATTACTTCCCAGAATTTCCTGTTGACGATCACCGCGTAAACCAGGCAGCCGTGGTCGGAAATCGTCAGATACGCCTGCACCTCGTGCATCTTCTGCGTATAGAGGTTGGAGACCGGGTTCTCGGTGCCGTCCACCACGCGCTGCTGCAGGGCGGAATAGACCTCGGAGAACGCCATCACCTGCGGCAGCGCGCCGAGCTGGCGCATCATCGCTTCCAGCACCTTGGACGACTGGATGCGCATCTTCAGGCCGCGGAAATCCTTGGGTTCCCGCAGCGGGCGGTTGGCGGAGAACTGCTTGAAGCCGTTGTCCCAGTACGCCAGACCCTTGATGCCGCGCGATTCAAGCTTCGCGAACAGGGCCCTGCCTATCTCGCCGTCGGCGACGCGATCCACGGTTTCGGCATCGGGGAACAGATAGGGAAGGTCGAACACTTCGAACTCGCGCACGCCCAGCGGGCCGAACTTCGACACCGATGGCGCCAGCATCTGTACCGCGCCGAGCTGCAGCGCCTCCATCTCCTCGCGATCCTTGTACAACTGGCTGTTGGGATAGAGTTCGACCTTGACCCGACCCGAGGTGTACTTTTCGGCGAGCTGCTTGAATTTTTCCGCCGCCTTGCCCTTGGGCGTATCGGTCGCCACCACGTGGCTGAACTTGATGACAATCGGATCGGCTGCGAAGGCGGAAGTCGTGGCGGTAAACAGCAGCGCGGCAAGAATCAGTCTTATCATTTTTGTACGAGGCTTGGAAATCCGGCCTATCTCCTCGATCGATTCTATCAGCGCTTCCACTCCGGGACGATGCCCTGCTCGTCACGCGCGGCGCGAAACTCGGCGGCCACGCCGATGCCTGGCACCCAAGCCAGCGCGTCGCCGATGAACAGCAGCGGCATGCGTTCGCGTTCCCAGGGTGGCACCGCGGTTTCCTGCAGCAGGTTCTTCAGAGTGCGGCGCGGACGATCGTCCGCCGGCCGCATGCGCTCGCCGCCGCTGCGGCCGCGCACGGTCGCGCCTTGCTGTGCGAAATGACGCGCGGCAATACCTTCGCCGAGTGCCGCTCGCGCGCGCAAGACCCCCAGCCCGGCGGGCAACAGCAACTCCCTGCGGCCGTCCCAACGCGTGTTCCAGTTGACGGGCATCGCGCCAAATTCCTCCACGATCCCCACCTGGCCGCGGAAGCAACGCAAGCCGTGGCTGCCGAAGAACACGTGGACTTCAGAGTCGGCGCCGGCGGCGCGGCACTGCCGCAATGCCTCTTCGAGTCTTGTCCTGTTCGGCATCGGCAGCCCCCGGCTGGAAAACAGCCGGCGCAGGAGATTCAGCGCGCGCGCGTCGGAAAGTTCGCGCAGGCTTTCAACGGGGACCTTGCCTTCGTTGAACGCACGCGCGTCGAGTGCGGCCAGTTCCTCGGCAAGCTCCGAATAATCTGCGAGATTGCGGCTGGCGCGCGATAGCGTCTCGCGGTAGGCGGGAAAGCGCGCCTCCAGACGAGGCAGTAGTTCGTTACGCAGGAAATTGCGCTCATAGCGCGAATCCGCGTTGCTGTCGTCCTCGATCCACTCCAGCTTGCGCGCCTTTGCGTATGCCTCGATCTCGCTACGCGTCACCTCGAGCAGAGGACGCAGAATACAAGGAGGAAGGAGGAAGGAGGAAGGAGGAGAATCCAAGGATGAAGGATGAAGGATGAGGGATGAAGTGTCGCGCTTCGCGCGATCCTGCTCTACTTCCGCCTTCATCCTTCCGCCTTCATCCTTGCCCCTCTCCCTTCCGCCTTCATCCTTGCCCTTCCTCCATTCCGCCTTGCGAAGCGTCGGCATCGCCGCCAGTCCCTTGGGTCCGGCGCCTCGCAGCAGTTGCAGCAGAAACGTCTCCACCTGGTCATCGAGATGGTGAGCCAGTGCGACGAAGTCCGCCTCGAGCCCGCCGTATGCCTGATATCGCAGGTCGCGGGCCGCCGCCTCCAAGCCGCTGCCATCACGCGGAACCTTCACCCGGCGCACGGTCAATGCAACGCCGCGCGCCTCGCACAGCGTTTTGCAGAACCCCTCCCATTCCAGCGCATGCGCGTTGATCTGGTGATTGACGTGGGCCGCCGACAACGCAAGCCGCCAGTCATTGCGCAATCGCCCAAGCACGTCGAGCAGCACCACGGAGTCCACTCCGCCGCTCAGTCCCACGGCGACACGCCGGCCTCGCACTGCGTGCGTTTCCAGTACGGCTGAAACAATCTCCAGGAGCCTCTCGGTCATGGTTACGTAAATGAAGAATTACAACCTCAAAACAAGATACCCCGCTGAAGCGGGGTATCGGGGAAAAATTCGCGCCGCGCAGGCCCGCTCAACGAACTGCGACCTCCTTGAATTTGCCGTAGGCCATCAGGCGTTCGAAGCGCGTCTCAATCAGCTCCTCGATCGGTTTCCTCTGGGCTTCGGCGAGTGCCTCCTGCAACGCCTTGCGCAGCGTCTGCATCATGGTTGCCGGGTCGCGGTGCGCGCCACCGAGGGGTTCGGCGACCACGCTGTCTACCAGGCCCAGCGTCTTCAGCCGGTTGGCCGTGATCCCCAGCGTCTCGGCCGCGTCCGGCGCCTTGTCTGCGCTCTTCCACAGGATCGAGGCGCAGCCCTCGGGTGAAATCACCGAGTAGATCGAATACTGCAGCATCAGTGTCACATCGCCCACCGCAATCGCCAGTGCTCCGCCGGATCCGCCTTCGCCGATGATGGTGACCACCACCGGCACGCGTAATTCCGCCATTACGTACAGATTGCGCCCGATCGCCTCGGATTGCCCGCGCTCCTCGGCACCCACACCGGGGTAGGCGCCCGGCGTATCCACGAACGTCATCACCGGAATGCCGAATTTTTCTGCAAGCCGCATCAGACGCAGCGACTTTCGGTATCCCTCCGGCTTGGGCATGCCGAAATTCCGGTAAAGCTTGTCCTTGGTGTCGCGGCCCTTCTGATGGCCGATCACCATCACCGTCTGGCTGCCGAAGCGCGCCAGGCCGCCGATGATCGAAGGATCCTCCGCAAAGGCGCGATCGCCCTGCAGCTCTTCGAGATCGCTAAAGATGTTTTGGAAATAGTCGAGCGAGTATGGACGCTGCGGATGGCGCGCCACCTGCGAGATCTGCCAGGCGGACAGCTTGGAGTAAATCTCCCTGGTCAGCGTGCCGCTTTTCTTCTGCAGGCGCGCGATCTCCTCCGATATGTCCACGGCGGAATCGTCCTGGACGTAACGCAACTCTTCGATCTTCGATTCCAGCTCGGCGATCGGCTGCTCGAATTCGAGGAAGGTGGTTTTCAGCTGGGCCATTATTTATCGTGTCGCGATGCAGGTCGCAGCGCCAGATTGTAGGGGCGCAGCATTGTAGCGTGTCGCGTCGGTCCGGGCCTCACTTGCCGTATTGGCCCGCCAGATAGTCCACTATTTTCTGCGCGTCCGCCTCCGCGATCGGTGCACCCATTACCTTGATCATCTTGTTGACCGAGGCCTCCCAGCCCTTGCGGTCGAGAAACGGCGAGTTCATCGGAATGTAATCGAGGCTGTGGCACATGACGCAATTGGACTCCACCAGTTGTCTGCCGGGCCCGTCCCTGAGCCGCAACTGGCTCTCCTGTGCCAGCGCCGGCGCGGCGGCAATGAGCAACAGTGCGAGTATCGTGCGCATACGCAACTCCTACGTGATTTCGATGTTGATCCGCTGCACCACGTTGTTGTGGTAGCCGGCAGGGTTGAAGATCAGATCGAAAGTCTGCGTGGCCCCTGCGCGATTCGTCGCCCTCGCCATGACCGTATGGCTGCCGGCACGCCCGGGCGTGAAGCGATGCGACCACTGGCGCCAGGAGAATCTTCCCAGGTCGGAGGCCAGTTGCGCCGCGCGCCAGTTCCCGCCGCCGTCCTCTGAGACTTCGACGGTTGCGATCTTGAATCCGCCGTCCCAGGCCACGCCGGCGACCGTGATCTCCTGCCCGAAGGCAAACTTCTGCCCCTCATCGAGATTGGTGACCAGGGAATTCACCACCATTTCGGTGATCGGCGTGTTGACCTCGGTTTCCTGCGACACGAAACGATCGACCAGCGGAAACTTGCCCTTGGGGATGCGGTACGCCGGATTCATCCAGAATCCCTGGTAGGGCTTCGCAGTCGCCGCAATCGAGGTGAGATGCTTCATCCAGTACGTCGCGGTCCAGCCCGGCACCACGATGCGGGCGGGAAAGCCGTTCCAGTGCGGCAGCTTTTCCCCGTTCATCTCCAGTGCCACCAGGGTGTTCTCGTCCATCGCCTTCCATGCCGGAATGCTTTTCACGAAATCCGGCGTCTTGTCGAGCAAACCCTTGTCGGCGCCATCGAACACGATCTCGAGCGCATCCTTCCTCACGCCGGCTTTGGCCAAGAGATCGCGCAGCCTCACGCCGCGCCATCTGGCATTGCCGATCGCGCCGTGACCCCATTGCACGCCGGGCACGTGCGGCTGCGACAGCCCGCGCCGGTTGCCGGAGCACATGCACACCGCCGCGACTTCGACTTGCTCGAAATCGCGGGACAGTTCCTCGTAGGTGATCTCGAACGGCTTGTCCAGCGCGTCGCCCGCAACAGCGAGTTTCCAGCGCTGCTGACTCACCTGCGGAATGTCGGCAAGGTGATAGCGCACGAAAAACGCGTCGTTCGGCGTGAACGCCTCGTTGAAGAAACGCACCGGGGTTTCGAAGTTCGGCGGCCGGAAGGCCTTCTTGATCAACGGCAGCTTGCCCGGCAGCACCGCGAGTTGCGCCGATTGCAGTGCGCCCGCCGGCAATGCCGCGGGCCCGAGGGTGTCCGCTGCAACGGCTGAGTCGGCGCCGCGCATCCCACTGGCCAGCAGCAGGCCGCCGGCCGAAACTTTCAGGAAATCACGTCTGGTTCGCATGCCTCCTCCACTTCGTGTTGCCTGGCTGCGTTCAAAACAGCACGCCGGCCTGGCCGCGCGGGTCGTTGGCGCTGGTGACGCGCCCGCTTTTCTTGTCGAAATACACCGCCTGCATGTTACCCCACTTGCGCCGCCCCTCTTCCACCGCATGCCCTTTGGTCCTGAGCGCCCCGATCCACTGTTGCGAAAATGCGCCCGGCTCGATCTCGATGCGGTCGGGCAGATACTGATGGTGATAGCGCTGCGCGCCGACCATGCGCTGCAGGTCGAAGACCGGCTGATCCACGTAGGCGAGGATTCCCTCCAGCACCATCGAGATGATGCGCGAGCCTCCCGGGGTTCCGAGCACCAGCACGCCGCGCTCGTCCTCGACGAACGTCGGCGACATCGACGACAGGGGACGCTTGCCCGCCTCGACGGCGTTGGCCTCGTTGCCGACCAGCCTGTAAATATTCGGCGCGGACGGCGCCAGAGAGAAGTCGTTCATGTGATTGTTCAGCAGCACCCCGGTGTCGCCGGCGACGAAACCCGATCCGAACGGCGCATTCACCGAAAGCGTCGCGGCAATGCGATTGCCCTCGGCGTCGATTACCGAAAAATGCGTGGTGTCCTTGCCCTCCGCGGCCACATCCGCCATTTCGGCGAGCGCAACGCTGGGCGTGGCGCGATCGGGATCGATGGATGCCGCGCGCTGTCTTGCGTATTCGCGCGAAGCCAGCTTCTCCACCGGCACCGCAACGAAGTCGGGGTCGCCCATGTAGCGGGCGCGGTCGTGGTAGCCGCGCCGCAACGCCTCCACCGTGTAGTGCACGCGATCAGTCTCGGACAACTTCGCCAGCGCCAGCGGCTCGAGAATGAACAGGCTCTGCGCCAGCACCAGCCCGCCCGAAGACGGTAGCGGCGCGGAGGTGATGGTCGCGCCCCGATAGCTGAACTTGACCGGCGGCCGCTCGACCACGCGATAACTCTCCAGATCGGACAGTTCCCACAATCCGCCGCCGACGCGCACCGCTTCCGCCAGCCGGCGGGCGAAGTCGCCGCGGTAAAAACCCTGTCGGCCTTGCGCGGCCAGTATCCGCAGCGTGCGCGCCAGTTGCGGCTGTGTCACCACGAAGCCGGCGGCGACCGCTTTGCCATCGTCGAGAAATATGCGGGCTGCGTTGACGTCCGCCTTCAGCAACGCCTCGCGATAACCCGTGGCCCAGACATAGCGCGCATCGGCGGGAAAACCCTGCTCGGCGAGCCGGATTGCCGGCTGCAATGTGCGCGCCAGCGGCAGCCTACCGTAGTGGCCGGCGACCCAGTCGAGCGCCGCCGGCGTGCCGGGAATGCCAGCGGCGGTCGGGCCTTCGAGCGAAGCCCTTTGTCTCGGCTGGCCGTTATCATCCAGAAAGAACTCGCGGGTGGCTTTGGCCGGCGCGGTTTCGCGTGCATCGACGAACACCTCGAAAGCGTCTGCGCCACGATGCAGCAGAAAGAATCCGCCGCCGCCGATCCCCGACGCAAACGGCTCGACTACCGCGAGCGCAGAGGCAACCGCAACTGCCGCGTCGAACGCGTTGCCGCCGGATTTCAGGATTTCGCAACCCGCCCGGGTGGCGAGCGCATGTGCGGAGGCGATGCCGCATTCCTGCGCCGACACGGGGCCCTGCGCGAACCCCGTCAACAGTGCAACGACAAAAGCGAACCGCCGTACCGCAACAGACCGGAAATTTCTCATATTGGCATTGTAAGAAAAGAACGATATCCCGCCGTCTTGCACAAGGCGCGCCGCGACCGGGACATGACCGTATTCACGACGACAGCGTCAGTCGCGTGTAGGGAACAGGGTCAGATTCCCGCCTTCAACCCCGCACGCCGCTCTTCACGTAGTCACCGCCTCAAGGAATGGCCGGAACGGATAAGCCTCGGCCATGCCGCGAAATTTCCTCAGAAAATCGCCGCGCATCGGCTGCAACGCGTTGTCACCCTGGAAGTTGGCGGTGAACGCGCCAGGAAATTCGCGGCGCAACATCGAAGTCACCTCCCTGATGTGCGAGTCCGTATCCACGTCGATGAAACGCCGCGAATCCATGTGCTCCGGGTCGTAATAGATTTCCGATTGCGCGTCGTTGCGCGGAATCGTCACCACCGGCGTGTCGCTCCATCTGAGCCGGGCGATCAGCTGCAATTCGCCCTTGCGACCCTGCGGTGTGCGGAACGCCCAGATATAGTCCGGGAAGTCCGCGCGCATCTCCCCCATTTTTTTGCGGTCGGAGAGCAACCACCCGATGCGGCCTTCCTTCATGTCCTGGTCGAATTTCTTCCAGTAATAGAACACGTCCATCCATTCCTCCTTTCGTTGTCCCGGCGCAATGCGCAGAGAGCACTATTCGAAGTGTCGAGACCCGCAGCGATTCAGCGCGAATCGATTGTGAGGCCTGTTACGATCCCATCCCTTCTCTCCTTCCTGACTTGGGTGGGTCCGGTATTTTCCCCGCGTTCCCCATGTTCTCTGTGGTTCAAGAGTTCAAGTTTGAAGCAGGCTTCTTGACCCGGAACCAGGCGGCGTACAGCGCGGGCACGAACAACAGCGTGAGGATGGTGGCGGATATCAGGCCGCCCATGATCGCCACCGCCATCGGCCCCCAAAAATTCGAACGTGACAGCGGGATCATCGCCAGCACGGCGGCCAGTGCGGTCAGCACGATCGGCCTGAAGCGCCGCACCGTGGCCTCGACGATTGCCTCCCATTGCGGATGGCCGGCCTTGATGTCCTGCTCGATCTGGTCCACCAGGATCACCGAATTGCGCATGATCATGCCGAATAGCGCGATCACGCCAAGGTTGGCGACGAAGCCGAAGGGCACGTTCCAGGTAAGCAGGATGAAGGCCACGCCGATCAGGCCAAGCGGGGAAGTCAGCAGCACCATGATCGTCTTCGAAAAACTCTGCAACTGGATCATCAGCAGCGTGAACACGACGATCAGCATCATCGGCATCACCGCGATGATCGAATTTTCGCCCTTGGCGCTTTCCTCGATCGCCCCGCCCATGTCTATTCGATAGTGCTGAGGCAGCGTCGCCCGCAGCCGGTCCAGCTTCGGATTGAGTCGCATCGAAACCACGGGAGCCTGCACGTCGCCGCGGATGTCGGCGCGCACGGTGACGGTGTGCTGACGGTTGCGCCGCCAGATGATTCCCTCTTCGAAGTCATAGGCGATCTCGGCGATCTGCGTCAGCGGGATCCATTTGCCGGACTGCGTCGGAACGTTGATTTCGCCGAGCTTGCCCGGGTCCAGCCGCTCCGCGGTTTCCGCGCGCGCCAGCACTTCGATCAGGTCGTCCTTCTCCCGGTACTGCGTGATGCTGAACCCGGTAAGGATGGAATTGAGCACGGTGGAAAGGCCCTGCGAGGTGACTCCGATCACGCGCGCCTTGTTCTGGTCGATCCGCAGCCTGATGGTCTTGACCTGCTCGTTCCAGTCGAGGTGGACGTTCTGCGTATTCGGGTGCGCGCGCACCACTTCCGCCACACCGAGAGCAATCCTGCGCACCGCCGGGACGTCGTTGCCGACCACGCGGAACTGCACCGGATAGCCCACCGGGGGCCCGTTCTCGAGCCGGTTGACGCGGCCGCGCAGCAGCGAGAATTCCGTCTCGAGGATCCGGTTGAGCTTCTCGACCATGATCTCACGCGCCTTGTTGTCCCTGGTGACGATCACGAGCTGGGCGAAATTCGGATGGCCGAGTTGCTGATCCAGCGGCAAGTAAAAGCGCGGGCTGCCATTGCCGATGTAGGCGACGTAGTTCTCTATGTTCGCATCGCCTTTTAGCTTGTCCTCGAAGCGCCTCACCTGCGCCTCGGTAGCTTGGAAGGACGCCCCCTGCGGCAGCCACAGATCCACGATCAGTTCCGGCCGGTTGGAAGACGGGAAGAATTGCTGCTGCACGAAACGGAATCCGAACATGGATAACGCGAATACTGCGATGGTGATCAGGATGACGGTCTTGCGCCAGGTCACGCACCAGTTCACCAGCGCGCGGAAACGGCGGTAGAACGGGCGGCCGTAGACGTCGGCGCCGTGCGCAGCCGGCAATGCGGGCGCCGGAACCAGCCGCGGCAGGACACGATTCAAAGGCCCGACAACGAATTTCCGGAATACCGAAGGCTGCGCGGCAGCATGCGCCATGTCCGGGAGCAGCTTGTAGCCGAGATAGGGGGTGAAAAGCACCGCCACCACCCACGACACCAGCAGCGCGATGGTCACCACCGCAAAAATCGAAAAGGTGTACTCGCCGGCGGAAGATTTGGCGAAACCGACCGGCATGAAGGCGGCGGCTGTGATCAAGGTGCCGGTGAGCATCGGAAACGCTGTCGAGGTGTAGGCAAAGCTCGCCGCTTTCACCCGGTCCAGGCCCTGCTCCATCTTGGTTGCCATCATCTCCACCGAAATGATGGCATCATCTACCAGCAGACCGAGCGAGATGATCAGCGCGCCCAGCGAAATTCTCTGCAGGTCGATGCCGTAGAGCTTCATCATCAGGAAGGTGACGGCCAGCACCAGCGGGATGGACAGCGCCACCACCAGTCCGGTGCGGAATCCCAGGCTGAAGAAACTGACCGCGAGAACGATCACCACGGCCTCGGACAGGGTCTTCATGAACTCGTCCACCGAGCGCCTCACCACTTCCGGCTGGTTCGAGTACTGGTGAACTTCGATTCCGACGGGTAGCTCGCGCTTGATGCGCTTGAAAGCGGCGTCGAGGCCCTTGCCGAGATCCAGGATGTCGCCGCCCTTGGCCATGGATACCGCCAGCGCGATGGCATCCTGCCCCATGTAGCGCACTTTCTGCGTGGGCGGATCGATGTAGCCGCGATAGACATGGGCAATGTCGCCGAGGCGGAACAGCCGGCCGCCGGCCTGGATGCCGATCTCGCGGATGCTTTCCACGGAGTCGAAGCTCCCCGAGATGCGCAGATACATCCGGTCGGACCGCGTGTCGATCGAGCCCGCCGGCGTCATGGCGTTTTGGGCGCGCAGCACTTCGAATATCGACAATGGGTCGATGCCGAGCGTGGCCAGTTTCCGATGGGAGACCTCGACGTAGATCTTTTCCTCCTGGTCGCCGATGATCTCGGCCTTGGCGACATTCGTAACCCGCAGAATTTCCTTGCGCACCTCCTCGATGTAGTCCTTCAGTTCCGCGTAGGAGTAGCCGTCGCCGGTAAACGCATAGATGTTGCCGAAAACGTCGCCAAATTCGTCGTTGAAGAAAGGCCCGATCGCCCCGTTCGGAAGCATGTGGCGCATGTCACCGATTTTCTTGCGCACCTGGTACCAGGCGCCCGGGACCTCCTTCGGCGCGGTCGAATCCTTGAGGGTGATGAAGATGGTGGTCTCGCCGGCCTTGGTGTAGGAGCGGACATTGTCCAGAAACGGCGCCTCCTGCAGCTTCTTTTCCAGGCGCTCGGTGACCTGTTCCTCCATTTCTCGCGGTGAAGCCCCGGGCCATATCGCCCGCACCACCATGAGCTTGAAAGTGAAATCCGGGTCTTCGGACTGGCCAAGCCTGAGATAGGAAAAGACCCCGGCGGCGAACAAGGCCAGCATGAAAAAGAGCACCAGCGACTGGTGCTCCAGGGCCCACTTCGAGAGGTTGAATTCCCTCATCGCGCAGCCTTCTCGGCCTGCGTTCCCGTTCCACCATCTCCCGCAATGCGAACTTTCTCGCCAGCAAAGAGCTTGTGCACGCCGGCGCGCACCACGATGTCTCCGGGCTTCAGGCCTGAGAATATGGCGACCTTGTCTTCCACATACTCACCGATCTCGACCGGCACCAGCTTCACCTGGTTGGTGGCGGGTTCCACCACCCACACCGCCGCCTTGCCGTCATCCTGAAACAGGGCGGTAGCCGGCAGCAGCATTGCCGCGCCGCGTTGGATTCCCTTCAAATAGACATTCGCTGTCATGCCCAGACTCACGGCCGGATCGGCGTCGAGAATGGAAATCCTGGCGGCGTAGGTGCGGGTAACCGGATCGGCTGAAGGACTCACCTCGCGAACCTTGCCGCGATAAGTCTTCGACGGATCCGCCCACAGGGTGACGGTGATTTCTCTCGCCGCATTCAGATCAGCGAGGCGATTTTCCGCAATGCTGATGACGACTTCTTTCTCGTCGGTGCGCGCCAGCTTCATGACCGTCTGGCCGGCGGCCACCACCTGGCCGACTTCCGCCAGGATCGCGGTCACGACACCCCCGTGATCGGCGACTAGTTCGGTGTAGCCCGCCTGGTTCTTGCTGACGGAGAGCTGCGCCTGCGCCTGCTCGAGCCTGGCCTTGGCAACGTTAAAGGCGTTCAGCCGGCGTTCGTACTCGGCCTGACTGATGAAATTCTTCTTCAGCAGATCGGTATAGCGTTCGAGTTCGGCCTTGGTCTGCTCGAGCTCCGACTTGGCGGCTTCGAGCTGGGATTGCGCACTTCGGGTATTGAGTTGCTGGTCCTCCGGGTCGAGCCGGGCGAGCACGGTGCCGGCGCGTACCGAACTGCCGACTTCGACATTGCGCGCCACGATCTTTCCGGAAACGCGGAAGCTCAGGTTGGTCTCGTACCGCGCCCGCACCTCGCCGGAGTAGGCAACGTCGCCGTCAGCCGTATCCACAGTGACACGCACGGCATTGACCAGCCGTGGCGGCGGCGCGCTCTCCTGTTTCTTGTCACACGCGGCGGCAATCGCGATCAGGGTGCCCAGCAATACGGCACGTACCGCGGTCGCGTGCGGTGGCCTGGCGCCGGCTGCGCGGCTCATTCTTGCACTGGAGGAAAGTTGGACTCGAGGACCATGCCTGAACCGCCGGCTTTTTACCGTGGGGTCAGAGCACCACGGTTACCGGCTGTCCCGGTTTGAGCAACGCCGCCTGCGCGGGATTCGGACGCGCCTCGACCATGTATCGCAGCGCTTCCAGGCCTTCGGTTTGTGACTCCGGCTGCGCAAACGGCGAAATGTGCGTCACGGTGGCCCGGACCGGCGTGCCGCAGCGCGTGCATATGAGGGTCACGCTGCGGCCGTTCTGCAGATTCGCCGCTACCGCAAGCGGCACCGCAAAGCGCACCGTTATCTTGTCGACCGGCAGGATCGCCACCACCGGTGCCCCCGCCGGCACCCAGTCGCCCTGCGCGTACAGCGTTTCTACGACCACGGCGTCCGCCGGCGCGTACGCCGATTTTTGCGCCAGCTTCAATTGCGTCTGCGCCACCTGCGTCTTCAGTCTTTCTATTTCCGCCGTATCTCGTGCCGGGCCCCGGCGTCGTGTCTGCAGTTCCGTCAGCCGTTTCCTCGCTGCATTGTGCGCGGCAACTTCGCTTTCATCAGCCAGCGAGAACAGCGTCGTGCCTTCGGACACCTTGGCGCCGCGCTTGGCCGCCAGATTGGACAGATTGCCCGAATAGGGTGCAGACAGGCGGATGGTTTCCCCTTGCGCGTATCCCTGGAAACTGCGCACGTCTTCATGCTGGCACGCAGAGACGAGCGCCGTAATTGCCAGCGCGACGCAGCCGCCCAACAACCCGATACGCGAAGAGGATGCGTCGCTCACCGTGCGCCGTCCTTGAGCAGCGCGTTGATGTCGGAGAGGTCGGCCTCGGCGAGCTTGCCCACCGCGGCCTTGAGCCGCAGCTGGTTCAGGATGGTGTTGTAGAGCGCCTGCGAGAGGTCGCGCCGCGCGAGACTCAGTTGCTGCTCGGCGTTGAGCACGTCCACGGCGGTGC
>DASYUW010000133.1:0-13599 GCA_036000845.1 Burkholderiales bacterium | reverse complement strand
CTTCAGCGCCGCTGCGTTGGTGGTGCATGGGTCGGACGCGGCGGCTGGCGCCGCAAACACGCCGAGCGCACCGAAAAAACCGGCGTGGCGCAATTCGTTGGTGAGAATTTCCAGCGCGTAGCGGCCGTTTTCGATCTGCTGCCCGGCTTTCTGAAGCTCCTTGCTCGCGCGGCTCGAATTGAGGTAGACATTGCCCAGTCCGACGATGAGAATCAGACCGAGCGCGAGCGCGATCATGAGTTCAATCAGCGAAAGACCGAGCTGCGTGCGCTTTGACTGAGCGGTCATGAGAGTCATCCCTGGCTAATTGAGCCTGCCGAGTCGAAACGAGACCGACAGCGTCCGGCGCTTGGTTTCGGTGCCGTAAAGATTGTTCGCACAGTTATCGGCGGGGGCGGCCGAGTCGACCAATCCCTGCCAAGCAACGCTCACCGTGTAAACGCCGGTGCCGGTGAGCGGGCCGAAGGGTGCAAGCGGACTGGGCAATTCGCTGCCGGCTGCATAGGAAATGCAGCCGCGGGCGCCGAGCATCGCACCGACCGACCCGGCGGCATTACTCTCTGCCGCGCCCTGCAGCAGCGCGTCCCATGAATCAAGCGCATCCATCGCGCTCTGGTTTTCGGCGGCCGTGCTGCTCGTGCAGGGCGCCGGCATGCCATAACCGGTTTCGGCTGTGCCGATAAACGGAGTGCCCGCTGCCTCGTCGGTAAAGTTGAAGCAGGGTCCCACGCGCCGATTCGCCCGGATGACGTCCACCATGTGGTTGACGAGAATGAGCGCCTGCGCGCGCTGATAGGCCTCCATCGAGGCGCTCGTTGCGCGCGCCTGCAGGCCTACAAGCCCGAGCAGGCCGAGCATCAAGATCACCAAAGTGACCAGGATTTCCAGCATCGTGAATCCCGACGAGCGGTGCGGACCTGGGTGACAGACCTTAACCATTGGCGCAGTCTCCGTCATGATTGGCGTCCTCGCGAATCGTCGAATCCCCGCCGAAGTCGATAAGGACGCAGCGCACGAACCGATTGTCAGCGACGTCGGCCAATCTCACCGTGAAGAGCAGCGTCCTGAAACCTGCCGGTCGGCCATTGCGTCCGAACGTCACGGGATCGGTCCACGCCACTCCGTCGGCCGCCGGGTTGATCTGTATTCCGGCCGGAGCCTCGAAGACCTTGAAAGTTTGACCCCCTGCCTGGACCGACCATCCGCCGCTCCAGCCGCCGCCGTCCGGCGTGAGCGTCGCATCGGTGTTGCGCTTGATGGCCTCCGAACGGGCGTAATTGAGGCTCACCGCGAGATCGAACGCTGCGGATTTCAGACGGTTACTTCTGACGAAATCTATGAACGAAGGCGCCGCCAAGGTCGTGACTATCGCCAGAACCACGAGCGCCACGAGAAGCTCGATCAGCGTGAAGCCGAAACCCGCTCTCACCCGGTGGCTCGGGAGCGCGCTTTCATTACCGGTTCGGGGCAATCGCTGGAGTCGCATGATGTACTACCATTTAATGGTCGGCGTTTTCTGGCCGACATTGTTAAGCGTGAGATTGCCGTCGCTGAGCTGGACGCCAGTTGCTGTGGCCGTGACGATGAATGTGGGAGGGGTGGCGGCGTTGTTGAAAGCCACGGTTACGTTGTACCGTGCGTTGCTGCATGTCGCAGCGGTACAGGTCCAACCCTCAGGCGGCGTCGTGAAGATGCCGCCAGACAGCGTGCCCGTGTACTGGCGGGAATCGAGCAGAAACTGCTCCTCACGGCTGGCGATGTTCAGCATGAGTTGCTGGGCAACGGATCGCTGCGCGCGGATGGCGTAATTTGTGTAGGCTGGATAGGCTATCGCGGCGAGTATGCCGATCACCGCCACCGTAATCATGAGTTCGATGAGCGTGAAACCGGCAGACCACCGCGGCACCTTTTCGCATTTCACCAATCGCATCGGTTGTTCCCCCTTTTTGGTTAGTCGAATCCTAGTAATTGAAGACTTGGTCCGCAAATTGGCCCGACGAGTGGGGGAATTTTCGGGACGAACGGCAGTTTGGGCATCACAATGCCGGGCGCATGCTCCGGTCATGCGGTAGGAATGATCGCCGTAAAACGGCATACAGCGACTTCGTGCGCAACCAAAACATTGCGGAGACCGGGAAACCTCAATGCTGTTGGCGAAGGCGGCAATGCGGGTGGGCGGCGATCCGCTGCGAGAAGGAATTGTTCTTGCTCGGTGTCAGCCAGGGGTTTTGAACAGGTGACGACGGCTGTTTCTGTCCGCTCCGGGTGAACTGGAAAGCAGCCCGATTCCCACGTTCGACCGCAATGCTTACTTTCTGTTTTGTTGGAATTTTATTCGAATTAGACAGAGTCCAATTCGTATCCTATAATGCCAAATATGGAAATCACGCAGTACACTCGCGACAACCTTGCCGAAAAGCTGCGGGCCCACGGCATCAATCCGACCCACCAGCGTATCGAGATCGCTTTCGCGCTGTTCTCGCGCCACGAGCATCTTTCCGCGGACCAGGTGATGGCGATCGTCAACGAGCGCCACTCCGAAACGTCGAAGGCAACCGTGTACAACACGCTCAATCTGTTCCTCGACAAGAAGCTGATTCGTGAAGTGATCGTGGATCCGAACAAGGTGTTCTACGACCCCAACACCGAGCCGCACTATCACATGTACGACCTCGAAAGTGGCAGGCTCACCGACATCGATGCCGCAGACGTGCGCGTCACCGGATTGCCGACTTTGCCGTCGGGCATGGTGACCGAGGGCATGGACATCATCATCCGCGTCCGGCCTTCGGACGCCGCGCACTGAGAGTCTCTAACGCCCGGTGAAATTAGCCGGGCGTTTTTCCTTGAAGGCTGTCACTCCCTCGCGAAAGTCCTCGCTGTTCGCCGCTTCACGCTGCAGGTCGCGCTCCAGGTCGAGCTGCTGCTCGAACGTGTTGGCTGCCGAAGCGTAAATTGCGCGCTTCATCAGGCCTAGCGCCTTGGTGGCCTGTGTGGCAAGGTGCCGTGCCAGAGCCCGCGCTTCGTCGGACAATTTGTCGTCGTCCACGCACCTCCAGATCAATCCCCATTGCTCGGCGCGTTCGGCGCTGATCTGCTCGGCAAGCATTGCGGCAGCCATCGCCCGTGCGGTGCCGACCAGCCGCGGCAGCGTGTAGGTGCCGCCGGCGTCCGGGATCAGGCCGATGCGTGCAAAGGCCTGGAGGAAGCTCGCCGATCTTGCCGCGATCACGATGTCGCAGGCGAGCGCCAGATTGCAGCCGGCGCCTGCAGCCACGCCGTTGACCGCGCACACCACCGGCATCGGCAGCGCCCGCAGGGTCTTCAGCAGCGGGTTGTAGTTTTTCTCCAGTGAATCGCCGACATCGACCTTGGCGGTGGCCGGCGACATCATCCTCTCGGACAAATCCTGGCCGGCGCAGAAGCCGCGCCCGGCGCCGGTGATCAGCACTGCGCGGACGCTCGGGGCGGCCTTGATATTGGCCAGCGCTTCACGCAGTTCCGCGTGCATTTCGCCGGTGAAGGCGTTGAGTCTTTCCGGGCGATTGAGCGTCACGGTTGCGACGCCCTCGGTGATATCCAATAAAATGGTGTTGAGCTTCACTGGTATTTTCCTCTTCTTGTCCGTGTCCGCACGCGCGGATTCCGGCGGATTATAAGACCCTAATCGGGAAGGATCGCTCATGGCGTACCAGAACATCATCGTTGAAACCCGCGGCAAGGTCGGCGTGGTCACCCTCAACCGGCCGCAGGCGCTCAACGCGCTCTCGCCGGAACTGATGCGGGAGCTCGCCTCCGCGCTCGATGGCTTCGAAGGCGACGACAACATCGGCTGCATGGTCGTCACCGGCAGCGACAAGGCCTTTGCCGCGGGCGCCGACATCAAGGCGATGAAGGAAAAGTCTTACATGGACGTCTTCAAGGAAGACTTCGTCACTGCCGAGTGGGAGCGCATCAGCCGCTGCCGCAAACCGGTGATCGCCGCAGTGGCGGGCTACGCGCTTGGCGGCGGCTGCGAACTGGCGATGATGTGCGACTTCATCATCGCCGCCGATAACGCACGGTTCGGCCAGCCGGAGATCAACCTCGCCATCATCCCCGGCGCCGGCGGTACCCAGCGCCTGCCGCGCTTTGTCGGCAAATCCAAGGCAATGGAAATGGTACTTCTCGGACAGGCACGCATGATGGACGCGGCGGAAGCGGAGCGTGTCGGCCTGGTGAGCCGGGTGGTGCCGCTCGCCGAACTGATGAATGAAGCGATGAAGGCCGCCGGAAAGATCAGCGAACTGTCGCTGCCGGTGGTGATGATGGCCAAGGAATCGGTGAACCGCGCGTTCGAAACCACTCTGGCGGAAGGCGTGCGCTTCGAGCGCCGCCTGTTTCACTCCGGCTTCGCCATCGAAGACCAGAAGGAGGGGATGGCTGCCTTCGTCGAAAAGCGCAAGCCGGTCTTCAGGAATCGCTAGTCCCTGGATTGCCGCAGGATATGGGCTGGCCTTATAATGCGCGCCCACGTGCTGTTGTAGCTCAGTTGGTAGAGCAACTGATTCGTAATCAGTAGGTCGGTGGTTCGACTCCACTCAACAGCACCATTCGGTCGGGCATCAATCGGGGAGCACTCGTGCGTGCTCTCTTTTTTTGTGTACCGGATCGGGAAAAGAGCGATGAAAAAACTACTCCTAGTGCTGCTGCTGGCTATTTCGGCAACCGTGGCTGCCGAGGATGACGGCAATGAACTCCTCGACTTCATGCAGCGGCCGGCGTCTCATGGTGTAGCGCTCGCCTACATCGACAACGTCAGAACGAAGTGGGACGGCACGCTGTTCTGCATCCCCGGGGACGATCGCCAGGGGCACGCTTTCGACGCGGTGAAGCTTTATCTGGAAGCCAATCCGGAGCAGTGCTTCCGGCCGCGCCGGTACCTGATCATCCAGGCGCTGCGCGCGGCGTACCCCTGTCCGCCGAAGTGACGGGCGCCTGATCCTCCAGGCGCACCTTCTCTAGCGGTACACCAGCACCGGGATCTTGCTGTGGGTGAGCACCTTGGTGGTCTCGCTTCCCAGCAGCAATGCCGACAGCCCGCGGCGGCCGTGCGAGGCCATGAATATCAGGTCGCAATCGCGCTGGTTCGCCGCTTCGATGATGCCCTCCCACGGATGGTCGTTCACCAGCGTCAGCGATTCGCAGGCCACACCGGCAGCGCGCGCCTGCTCTTCGAGCGCCTTCACCAGCCGCTCGCCGCGCGCGAGCGCGTCACGCTCGAACTGTTCGGCAAGAACGTCGCTGGGTCCCGCTTCGGTGTAGATCAGGTAGGAAGTGGCGGGTATGGCGTGAAACCCGACCACGCTGGCACCCGCGAACTTCGCGAATTCGATTCCCTTCCTGACCGCCGAGTCGCATAACGCCGATCCGTCGGTCGGCAGCAGGATTCTCCGGTACATGGTCCACCCCCTTTCACTCGACCACTATTCAATTTACAGCGGTTTGAGCCATCTGTTGGATAATTGTCGCCGCTCGCGGAGGAGCGGCACGAATACAAAAGGACCAAAAATGAAAATCACCGATATCAGAATCCACGTTCTCAAGAGCGTACTCCCGGAACCGTTCGCGTTTTCCCAGGGCTGGGTGAACCAGCGCTCCGCCACGTTGGTTGAAGTGCTCACCGATGAGGGTATCACCGGTTGGGGCGAGGCGTTTGCCCAGGGACTCGAGCCGCCAGAAATCGCCGCCACCGTGATCGACAAGGCCTTGAAGCCGCTCGTGATCGGCGCCGACCCGCTGGACACCGAAGTGCTCTGGCACCGCATGTATCACATGACCCGCGACTACGGCCGCAAGGGCTCGGTAGTGTCGGGAATCAGCGCGGTGGACATCGCCCTCTGGGACATCGTCGGCAAGTTTCACCGGGTGCCGGTGTACAAGTTGCTGGGCGGCGCATTTCGCACCAAAGTCCAACCTTACGCCACCGGCTTCTATCGCATCAAGGGGCAGGGCGAAGCCAAGCGTCTCGGCGACGAAGCGGTGCGCCATTTCGAGGCCGGCTTCTCGCTGATGAAGGTGAAGCTCGGCTATGGCGTGGACGACGATATCGCCTGCATGAAGGAAATCGGCCGCGTCATCCAGGGCAAGCCGATCACATTGATGGTCGACACCAATCACGCGTACGGCCGCGCCGAGGCGCTCCGGCTCGGCCGAGCGATCGAGGAATACGACTTGCGCTGGTACGAGGAACCGGTGGTGCCCGAGGATATACAGGGTTACGTCGAGATGCGGCAGAAACTTTCGATGCCGATCGCGGGGGGCGAGAACGAGCATACGCTCTACGGCTTCCGCGAATTCCTGGGCGCCGGCGCGGTGGACGTGGCGCAGCCGGATCTTGGCTCCTGCGGCGGCATTTCCGCCGGCCGGCACATCATCGCGCTGGCGCAGTCGTATGGAATACAGCTAAACCCGCATGTGTGGGGCTCGGCGATCGCGCAGGCCGCCTCGTTGCAACTGATCGCCGCGGTGCCGGTGGCGCACCATTCGCTGTTCGCGCTGGAGCCCATCCTCGAGTACGACCGCTCGACGCATCCGTTCCGCCAGTATTTGATCACGAAGCCGATCCAGCAGGTGCAGGGCTGGGTCGAGATCCCGTCGGGACCGGGGCTGGGTGTCGAAGTGGACCGGGCGGTACTGGAAAAATACCGCGCCTGATGCGGTTGCGTCAGAGACGGCTGCACCCGGCGATGGAGGCCGCAAAGCCGGGCGAGCTACAATCTGGGCGGCGGTTGCGTTCTGAGGGCGTCTGCGCAAAGGACGCAAGCGAGTTCTGAAGACGAGGAAAGAACCGACAGGCTTTTCCGGTCACGAGTCACTGAACATGAGTACTGATCGTTCGTTCGAGCGCATTACCAAGGCGGATCTGAAGAAGCTCGTGCGCCTGGCGCGGGCGGAACGCGACGATTTCTTCGGCCGTCATAACGAATGGGCGATCCTTTACCGCAAGCGCGTTGTCTGCACCGCGCTTTGCAAGGGGGCGGCGCTGCATTACCTCAACGGCACGACCGGCGTGAGGGACTTCAACGTTTGGACCTTTTACGCCGAGCATCCCGAAGCGCCATTTCCGTTCCAGCACATTGCCAAGCTGGACTTCGGCAAGTCCAGGTTTGGGCAGGACCCGGTGAGTCCCGAGGCCTATGAAGGAAGACGCGTGGAATTGCAGGGCCGTTCGCTCGACTGCAAGCCCGTCGATGATCCGATTGAAGTGCTGCAGCAGTATCTCAAGGGCGGCGACACGCCCTCGGCTCGCGAACTGCGCGACAAAGCGGTGGTTCTGCTCGACCCCGATAAGTATCTCGGCTACGTCGTCTGGCCTTCCCTTGCCGTATCGGTTTCCTGACCACTGCCGGTAAACTAGCCGGCGCGCGCCCGCGTGCCGGATCCCGCGGCTTGCCTGCAACGCCATTGCGCCGGTGAGCCTGTTGTGGTTTCAGTTTCCGGCACACGTGTCTCGATTTCCGTCAGCAATTCACTTCTCCGTACCTCCGACGGCATGGCCCAGACCGTCGCGATACGCGGAATCATGTTGCAAAACAAGGCTCCGAGCGCGCTTGTGACACGTATCTGTCAGGGGGCCGATTTGGCATGACGATTGCGCTGCTTTTGAAGTAGGGATGCGCTGACGGGTTTCCCCAAGGTACCCGCAGCGCACGGCCAGTCGGGCCGCACTCCGGCCAAGTTGCTGTAACAAACGTAGTTTACTGAACCTGCAAGGGAGAAAAAATGGGAACCTGCCAACGAACCGCACACCGGTGTTTCTTGTTGTTTGCTGTTGCCGCACTGCTGTTTTCCTCATCCGTTTTCGCCGCACCTGCTGCGCGAGTCGAATTTGCCATCGGCAACGTTTCCGCCGTAGCTGCCGATGGGCGCGTTCGCGCACTCGTCAAGGGTGCTGCGGTGGAGGAGGGAGACACGGTGAACACCAATGAAGGCCGCGTGCAGTTGCGTTTTACCGACGAGGGTTTCGTTTCCCTTCATACCCGGACCGTATTCCGCATCGACCAGTACCGCTGGAGCGGCGTGAACGATGGTTCGGAGCGCAGCTTTTTCAGTCTGATCGAGGGCGGGTTGCGCACCATCACCGGCAAGCTGGCGAAGTACAACAGGAAGGCGTACCGGATGACTACGACGCTCGCCACGCTCGGCATCCGCGGGACCGAATACACCATGCAGTTGAACGGCGGTCTGACCGGCAGCGTGGCCGAGGGCGAGATCGAAGTGTGCAACGCCGGAGGCTGTCTGGCGGTCGCTGCGGGACAGTCCTACTACGTGCCTGACGCCAACACCAAACCCATCTTCAGCAACAAGCAGACGCATCTGGCGCCGGTCCAGCCTCTAGGCGACACGACCAGCACAGTTGGCGGGCTTGTGACGACGACCGGCGGGCTCCTGGATACCACCGCGAGCGGTCTGTTCAACACGCTGGATTCAACGACGACAGGGGTAATCGGACTTACTCAGGGCGCGGCAGATTCCCTGCCGGGCGGTACGGCGCTGAATCAGCCGGTTCAGGACTTGACCAGAGCCGCCGGTGGTGTCTTGGGCGGAACGACTTCGACGCTTAGTGGTACGAGCAGCGGACTGCTCGATAACACCGGTACGCTCACTGACGGGATTACCGGCACCGACCCTAAGGGCGTAACCATCAAACTGGGCTTTTGACCGGGCACTCGACGGCCCTAAAATTGACGCGGCCCCATCGGCGGAAGGCTTTTGGATCCCGCTGATGAGGCCGTCGTCTTTCTTATCGAACCAGATGACGAAGTGGGCAGGGGTAGATGCCTCCGCGTTTTCTGATTCCTCCTCCCCCCGGCGTGTGGCCAAGAGTTCCTTGCGCGCCGCCGCCAAATGCTGCGCCGGCGAATGTTCCGTTTTTTGCGTCCCGCTGCGCGATCAGACCTGGGGACGCAAAACCTGCCCAGGCGGGCACTTCATGCTGCCGTAAGAGCAGAACACGCAGCAATCGCCCGGCTTGGGGTACAGCACCTCGTGACAATTCCTGCACTCATAAGTCAGGAGTGCCGTCACGGGGGACATCACCTCTTCCCGCTGGGATCTGCATATCGGGCAGGTCAGGACCGAAATCTGGACGGTTCCGCGTCTCATCGCGCGGTTAATCCCCGGCAAAAAAATTGTTTCAGGGGCGCAATTAAATCCCCTATCGCGGCGCGGAGTCAATCATGCGCTGCATCACGTGGATATTTTGTCTCCAGGGCTGACGGCCTGCACCGCTTTTCCGGCGGCGGGGGGCGCTGTCCGGCGCTTCAGCATCGTCCCGGGAACGCCGATTCAGGTAAGCGAAACCTCGTCCAGCCACGTTTCGTAATAGAAAAATGTTCCGGAGTTCGGAACGTGCTGACATCACGGGCGGACCGGTAGCCTCAAATCGCCCAAAAGGATCGCCCCCCAACGATTAGTTGCGTGTCCACCGGCCCGGCGCGGTGTGCCATTGGGACCAACGCCCGAAGACCAGACGTCCTAATGCGCCCCTTGCCCACCTGCGCCGGCTATTCGCCCTTCGCGGGCTCCGTTTTGTCGGCTTTTTATGCCTGCTGCAACGCTAGGGACCGTTGATCGCATAGCACTTAAGTCAATGATTGCTTGCGCTTGTTTTGCTCGCCTCGGTCAAACCTAACACTTTGATAGATTTGACAAGTTTGGCGCTTTGATCGAAGAATTGGTCATGCACGTCGCTTGCGGTCGGACCATACGATGAGGCAATACCAATAACAACGAGATCTTTCGAATGCGCGCAGGTGCGATACGGCCCTCTTTGCAGGGGCCGGATGCCTCACAAGGGAGGAATTCGCTTGGCGCCGTGCTGTCACGCGAAGCGTTTGTCTGGGCGTTGTCCGCGTTGACCCAGGCTTTTCGCATTCCCTTCGACGAGAAGCTGGTCACTGGCCAGATACCGCCGCCGTACGGAGCCAACTCGATAGTGCTTGCGGCCGACCTGCTCGGCCTGCGAGCGGCCTGGGTAAAGCGGCCGGGCTCAGCGCTCCGGAAACTGGTCGCCCCGTTCCTGGTCCTGCTTGCTCCCCCTTTACGCGAGCCGCACAACGGTCTCGTCGCCGGTCGTGAGAGTCTTGCCTCCCTTGACTCCGCGGCGCCGAACCCGCGGCTCGCCTTTTTATTGCGCGTGGAAGGCGACCGTGTCGCCCTGTTCGAGCAGGGGCAGACCAGCCACACCATCCTGCCCTTCGGCGAGTTCGAAGCGCGCTACGCGGGCCAGGTGCTGCTTGCAGCCTCGAAAGAACAACCGCTCGCCGATCCGGATGCGTTAGGCGCTGCCGGCGCGAAATTCGGCTTCCGCTGGTTCATCCCCGAACTACTGAAGCATCGCCGGACCTTCCGCGACGTCCTGGCTGCCTCCTTCGCCATCCAGTTGATGGCGCTCGCCACACCGCTGTTCACCCAGGTGGTCATCGAAAACACGCCGCACCATCGCGTGTTTCAGTGAAGGCTAACCTAGCTTTATCAGGTTAAGCGAAGCGGCCGGAGCTACAAGGTGATCGTCCACCACACTTTGAATTCCTAAGGCACTTCCTAAAGCGACTCCCAGATCTCATTTCTTACGTGCACGAGGAAATTCCGCAGCGTGTATGCATTGGGGCAAACAACCGGATGCGGGCCAAGAGCGGAAGTACAGCCAGGTCGCTTGGGAGCAGTCGTTCGACGGTGGTATCGACCCAAAGCGGACATTGCTGAAAGGATAAGAAATTCTTTCGCGTCCGTGCCGCGAAATGCGCGCGGTTGCGGCGTGTTTCGGGTCGGTGAGCGGTGCTTCTCGCTATGATCGATCCTGGCCGCGGCTGCGAGCCCGGTACACAAGCGGCCTTATGGCAAATAAAGCCATGGCTGCCTGTTTGTGTGGCTGGGGCTGATAGGAAGCAGCCGGCCGATCTGGACAGCGTCGGCCGGCCGCGTGCATCAATGGGCGCGCGTCGCTCACGGACGAACGCGGATGATCGTCTTCCCCGGGCGTCGCTCGGTCGGGTTGAAGGCGGCGACGGCATCGTCGAGGGTCGCGACGGTTCCGATGTTCGTCCGCAGTCGTCCGTCCCGCACCCGCTGGACGATCTCACTCAGTTGGGCACGATCGGACTCGACGACGAAGTTGACCGCCAAGCCATCGGCGGGCCGTGCCTCGGACGGCCCGACGATGGACACCAGCGTTCCTCCGGCTCGAACCAGGCGCGCGGATCGCTTCCCGATGTCGCCGCCGATGAGATCGAACACCAAATCGACGCCGCCGACGTCTTCCAAGGCGTCGTTCTCGAGGTCGACGAATTCCTGCGCGCCGAAGTCGAGCGCCTTCTGACGGTCGGCGGCGCGTCCGGTGCCGATGACGTAGGCGCCAGCCAATCGTGCGAGTTGCGTCACCATCGACCCGACTGCGCCGGCCGCGCCGTGTGCGATTACGCTCTGCCCCGCCTGAAGGCGGCCGTGCACGAACAGTCCCTGCCACGCGGTCAGGCCCGAGATCGGCAGGCTCGCTCCCACCGTGAAGTCGACGTCGCCCGGCAGCGGCGCGAGGTTGCGTGCCTCAACGGCCGCGTACTCGGCTAGGGTGCCGTCGCGAGTCCAGTCCGTGAGGCCGAACACCCGCTGTCCCACCGACAGCCCCGTCGTGCCATAGCCGAGAGCAGTGACCACTCCGGCCAGCTCGTGCCCGGGGATCGACGGTGTTCGGTCACGGCCGAGGCGATCGGTCCAGGTCGAAGGCCAACCCAGCTCAGTCCCGACGAATCCTGACGCATGAACCTGAACGACGACGTCGTTTATCGAACCCTGCGGCTCTGGCCGCTCCGCCAGCTTCATCCCGGCCGTTCCCGCAGCCTGGTCCGTCACTACGATTGCCTTCATGGGAATTGTCTCCTTGAAGGATAAGAAATTCCTTCGCGTCCGTGCCGCGAAATGCGCTTGTTGCGCTCGTCGATTCTCATATTAGCCACACTGAGGCGCCTTTGGCTTACACCCAGTTTGGCAGGGGCGCATTAGGCAACGCCGCCGCGCTCCAGCTACTTTACTGCGGCAGGGATGAGCTGAAAGCTCGATGTCATCGCCATGTGTGGTTCGAGGTTGATGAACTCCGCTCGGAATGTTCCAAACTCGTTTTCTTCGGAAAGGGTTTGAAACAAAGACTCCGCACAATGCTCATGAGGGTCGAGGTTGGTAGTTATCACGGGATAAGCCACCGTAAGCTGTTTTCCGTCGCTCACGACGTTCACATTCCCCCAGATCTGAAGGTGGCCGAGGGCGGACGGATCCGAAGTTACCACCCCAATAGGAGTCCGACGCTTGCCTTCAAGAATGCGATAGTGGCTCTCCGTTGCCAAGGTGCACCTTGCGATTTCCCCATCAGGAAATGTGAACTCTGTGCCGCTTAGAAGGCATAACAACGCCAAGGAGACACGGTCAGACTGGGCCGCCAGCGCGGACTCGTTGAATTGCACGTCTCGCGCTCTTAATACGTCCCGTAGTTGGGTATGGAAGTCTGTGAGATCAAACGCAGGTTTGGAGTGTATAAAGCCGGTCACGTACTTCAGTGCCGCAATAAACTCCGCGCCATGCTTTCCTGGCCGCAAGTGGCACAAGCGGGCAGCTCTTTCCACCTTGAAGTTGGATTCAATTTTTCTTAGCAACGTCTGAGGACTTTGTCTGAAGCGCCGCGTAAGCTCAGGAGCATTGGCTAGTACGGTCTGAGAGCGAAAGAGGCGATAAACGTAAGAGGGGAATGGCGCGCTCAGATCAAGAGTCCGCTTTGGGCCAACGTACTCCACGAAGAATCGCATGGCGTCCGCAAAGCCGGTCATGGAATCGCAGGTCACGCCTTTATTGCGGGCATTTGTATGTGCGACAAAGTCGGAAATTTCACGAAAGACCGTGCGATTCTCCGCGTATGGGCGCAGCTTAATCAGTAACAAATCGACGTCATTGGCATCAAATCTGCCAGATTCGATGCGCTGAACGAGAGGCCTAATCTTTACTAGATCTTTTAGGGGAATGCCGGCCATATAGAGGCTCGTTGTATTGGCTCAGGGAATGCTACGCGGTCCGTCATATCGCGCACAAATCCACAGGGGGCGGACCGGGACACCTAGTTTCTCCCTAGTTCCTAGTTCGGTAGGCTGGGAGGGAATAAGTCGTGCCCTTCTACTGATTCAAGCAAACACGCCGCGGATGCAGACGCCGGCCGACGTGTGCGCCGGGCGCGTCACGCCAGGGAGAAGGAGAAGGGGTCAGGCTTGGTATATTGCATAAAGATGTCTGTTGAGAGCGTTGGCAAAACTTTTCGAGTTTCGCGAACGTTCTTCCAGAGCGCTGACGGCATGGCTGAGGGTGGAAAGCTCTCGATGAAAGTGGGTGGCGACTTGGGTCAGGGTTGTAGCCTTGCTCTTCTGGGCCAACCAGCCCGCGAGCGCTCGCGCTCTTGCTTCGGCTCGGCCTTTGCCCGGCGCTTTCAACGCCGCTTCGCTCAACGAGGTGCTCTGGCTCACGTGCGCCACGATCGCCGACAGGGAAGGGGGCTTGGGTCCTCTGGCCTTCATGGGCAAC
>DASYUW010000132.1:0-3568 GCA_036000845.1 Burkholderiales bacterium | reverse complement strand
TGGTCCTACAGCAGAGAAAAAACCGTTCATGCGCGCGCCGTTTCTGCACACCTTACACTCAACTTTTTGATCCGCAAAGAAAACTGGTAAACAAAACCGGGGAAACATCAGGGGATGGGGTGAGGAGGGTGTTCTCTGTGGCGCAGGGTTTATTTGACTGATCGGTCAGGACGCCGTGTGGAGCATCACAGAATTTCGGCGGCGCGGTCGGCCAGCCGCGATCTCTCGCCGCGCATCAGGGTCACATGGCCGCTATGGGCCCAGCCCTTGAAGCGATCGACGACGTAGGTCAGTCCGGAACTACCCTCGGTCAGGTAAGGCGTGTCGATCTGGGAAATGTTTCCGAGGCACACGACCTTGGTGCCGGGCCCTGCACGGGTGATCAGCGTCTTCATCTGCTTCGGCGTGAGGTTCTGCGCCTCGTCGATGATCAGGAACTTGTTGATGAAGGTGCGCCCGCGCATGAAATTGAGCGACTTGACCTTGATGCGCGAGCGGATCAGGTCGCGGGTGGCCGCGCGTCCCCATTCACCCGCCTCGTCGTCGGTCTTGTTGAGCACATCGAGGTTGTCTTCCAGCGCACCCATCCAAGGCGTCATTTTTTCCTCCTCGGTGCCGGGCAGGAAGCCGATATCCTCGCCCACCGGGACCGTGACGCGGGTCATGATGATCTCGGAGTAGACCTTGTCCTCGAGAGTCTGCATCAGCCCGGCGGCGAGCGTCAGAAGTGTCTTGCCGGTGCCGGCCTGGCCGAGCAGGGTCACGAAATCGACGTCCGGATTCATCAGCAGGTTGAGCGCGAAATTCTGCTCGCGATTGCGCGCGGTGATGCCCCACACGTTGTTCTTCTGGTGGGTGTAATCCCTGATGGTTTGCAGGATCGCGGTCTTGCCGCTCTGCTCTTTTACCTGCGCGTAGAACGGTTTATCGATTTCGTGGTAGATGAACTCGTTCACCATCAGGCTTGCGCACAGCGGCCCGAGCACGCGATAGAAGGTGCGCCCTTCCTGTTGCCAGGATTCCATTTCCTTGCCGTGCTGGTCCCAGAAGTCGGCGGGCAGCTCACGCACGCCGGTGTAAAGCAGGTCGGTGTCCTCCAGCACCTTGTCGTTGAAGTAGTCCTCTGCCGCCAAGCCCAGCGCACGCGCCTTGATGCGCATGTTGATGTCCTTGCTGACCAGGATCACTTCGCGTTTGTCGTGCCCCTCCTGGAGGTGCTTGACCACGCCGATGACCTGGTTGTCCGCCTTGCCGGCAGCCAGCCGCGCCGGCAACTCGCCGGTGATAGCCTCGGTCTGCAGGAACAGGCGCCCGGTCGCCTCCTTGGCGCCGGCGTTTACCAGCGGAATGCCGGCGGAAATGTCCTCTACGGCCTTGGAGACGATCTCGTCGAGAAAGCGGCTGGCCTGGCGGGCGTTGCGCGCGACCTCGGACATGCCCTTCTTGTTGGAGTCCAGTTCCTCGAGCGTGGCCATCGGAAGGTATACGTCGTGTTCCTGGAAGCGGAACAGGCTGGTGGGATCGTGCATCAGCACGTTGGTGTCCAGCACGAACAGCTTGGTGAGAGGTTGCAGCTTGGTGACGAGCGTGGGACCGGGTTTGCGCTGGATCATTGGACTGCCCCGGCAAGGCGAGAAAAGTGAATGGAAGACCTACTCCATCGAGGGATCATCCGCGCTCCTGTGTTTGACGGTTAAAGGGACTTTACGAATTCCAGAACCTCCTGGGCGTGACCAGGTACTTTCAATCCGCGCCATTCCTTGCGAACCACGCCTTCCGGATCGATGACGAAAGTGCTGCGTTCCACGCCCCGCACCTTTTTGCCGTACATGTTTTTCATCTTCATGACGCCAAACAGGTTGCAGACCTTTTCGTCCGGGTCGGACAGCAACTCGAAGGGGAAACTCATCTTGGATTTGAATCCTTCGTGTGATTTGATGCTGTCGCGCGAGACACCGTAGACGGTGCAGCCGCGGCGGGCGAACTCATCGTACAGGTCGCGGAACTCCTGACCTTCGGTGGTGCAGCCGGGGGTGTTGTCCTTGGGATAGAAGTAGAGGACCAGCGGGCTTCCCAGCGCTGCCGAGAGCTTGAACGTCCGGTTCCCGGTCGACGCAACGTCGAAGTCGGGAACCTTGAGACCCACCAAGTTTGATTCCATTCCAGCGAGCTATGTTTACCGAAACCTTGGCCGAATGCAATACCAGAATCGATCTTCACCGCAAAGACGCAAAGGACGCGAAGGAAACCTGGGCAACAAAAGGACAACGGTCCGAATCGTTCGGTACTTCGACACTCGATACCCGCGACGAGCGGGGTCTTGCACGTTGCGCGTTTCCCCGTTTATTTGTTGTTTTTCTTTGCGCACCCTGCGTCTTTGCGGTGAAAGGTTGGGGGGTAGAGTGTAGAAAGTCAGGCGCCGGCGAGAAACTCCCGTCCTTGCAGCGCCAGCGCGCCGGCACGGCCGGGCAACCGGCCCACCGCCACCTCGTGGCGGGGCAGATCCCGCGTCGCCAGCGATTCCAGGTAGTCGTGCAGCGAGGCCAGTTCGTATCCCTGCGCACGCCAACCCTCGAGCAGCTTTTCGAACACCGGGGCAAGCCGCCTGCCTTCGAACTCCGCCTGCGCCGTGTACACATGACCGGTCGCAGGCGGTTTGCGCGTCAGTTCCAGCAGCCGTTCGGCCACGTTCTTCGCGGTCGCGCCATCGAGCCCGATCAGTTCGTCCAGCGTCGGCAGGGTGGTCGGAAGTTGCGGACAGGCGACGATTTCGGCCTGGTATATCGGCACAAACGGCCCGCTCCCGCGGGTGTCCGAGCAATAACCGAAACCCAGCCGCTGAGTGAAGCGATACGCGTAGCGGTTCATTTGCCAGCCCGCGGCGCCGTGCACCCGGGCCGGTTCGCCGAAGATCTCCTCGAACCGGGCACAGGCGAGGTCCATCTGCCGGCGCGTCCACTCCGCGTCGGCTCCGGCAGCCCGGTGCTGCCAGAGCAGGCGGTCATAGCCATGAATGCCGACCTCGAAGCCCTCATCGCGGGCGCGGCGCATGATGCCGGCGCAGCTTGCGCCGATGTCAGGCGCCGGCAGCAGCGTGCCGTAGAACAGAGTCCGCAATCCGTAATTGCGCACAGTCTGACTGCGCCACGCCTTGGAAAATACGCCGGGATGAAACACGCGCCTGATGGCGCGGCCGGAGCGGTCGGGACCGAGCGTGAAAAGGAAAGTGGCGCCGGCGCCGTGCGCCTTGAGGATGTCGATTAGCCGCGGCACCCCGACGCGGGTGCCGCGGTAGGTGTTGACATCAATCTTCAGCGCCAATTTCATTGATCAGGCCTTGTCACCGCAAAGACGCAGAGAAGCGCAAAGGAAACCCAGGCAATAAGAAAAACGGTCCATGTCGTTCTATATCTGGATAGCCAATACTCGCGACGAAAACAGGTTCTGCACATTGCAGGATTTCGTCGGCCATTTTTCTGCTTTTCTTTGCGTTCTTTGCGTCTTTGCGGTGAAAATTCCCTAGGTTGTTTCCGCAAGGGCGGGTTCGAGCAGCGCGCGCGCGGCGCGC
>DASYUW010000131.1:0-2306 GCA_036000845.1 Burkholderiales bacterium | reverse complement strand
GCGTCGATGCCGAGCTGCACCGCGACGTCGATGGATTCATCGAACTTGGCGGTGGCGCATTCCTTGACGATCGCCAGCGCGTTTTCCAGCGGGTACAGCTTGGTCGTGTCGACCTTGCCGGCGAGCGCCTTTTGGCGTTTGGTCAGTTTGGCCATGATCAGACACCCTCCACCGTCACGCCCATCGAGCGGGCGGAACCTGCAATCGTGCGAACCGCGGCGTCGAGATCGGCGGCCGTCAGGTCCTTCAGCTTGGTCTTGGCGATTTCCTCGACCTGGGCGCGCGTGAGCTTGCCGACCTTTTGCGCGTTCGGCTTCGGCGAACCCTTCTCCAGCTTGATCGCCTTCTTGATCAGCACCGTCGCCGGCGGGGTCTTCAGGATGAAGGTGAACGACTTGTCCGCGAACGCGGTGATCACCACCGGCAGCATCAGCCCCGGCTCCATGCTCTGCGTCTGGGCGTTGAACGCCTTGCAGAACTCCATGATGTTCAGACCACGCTGACCCAGCGCCGGTCCGATCGGGGGCGACGGGTTGGCTTTACCCGCCGGAATTTGCAGCTTGATGAAGCCGACAATTTTCTTTGCCATGTCACTCTTTCAATGAGGAGCCTTGCTTGAGCGGGGCCCCTTGAGTTCAAACGCCAAGGGCTGGTTACCTTGGCTCCTCGTACCGGTGTCTCGTCACCGGCAGCAACGGATGGTGTTCACGCCGGCGTCGCCGCCCGCGCGAGCCCCCATCGGGCTCAAACCTTCTCGACCTGGCCGAAGTCCAGCTCGACCGGCGTCGCGCGGCCGAAGATCGTGACCGACACGCGCACCTTGGACTTGTCGTAGTTGACGTCCTCGATCGCGCCGTTGAAGTCGGTAAACGGGCCTTCCTTGACGCGCACCAGTTCGCCCACCGACCACTCGACCTTGGGCCGGGGCTTCTCGATGCCTTCTTGCATCTGGTTGACGATCTTCATCACCTCGGCTTCGGAGATCGGCGCCGGGCGGTTCTTCGCGCCGCCGACGAAGCCGGTGACCTTGCTGGTGTGCTTGACCAGGTGCCAGGTGTCGTCGGCCATTTCCATTTCGACCAGCACATAGCCGGGAAAGAACCGGCGCTCGGTGACGGCCTTCTTGCCGTTCTTCAGCTCGACCACTTCTTCCATCGGCACCAGAATGCGGCCGAACTTGTCTTGCATGCCCGAGCGGTCAATGCGCTCGCGCAGGTTGCGCTCGACGGCCTTTTCCATGCCCGAATAGGCGTGGACGACGTACCAGCGCTTGTTCGACGGCGCAGCCGCCGGTGCTTCGGTGCTTGGGGTGGCGTTTTCGACTTGGTCGGTCATCTCGTGGTCCTCAACGCTTCCAGCCCAGGATCAGGTCGTACAGCGCCCACTCCAGCGTGCGGTCAGTGAGCCACAGGAACAAAGCCATCACGAACACGAAGGCGAACACGTAGCCCGTCATCTGCATCGCTTCCTTGCGGGTGGGCCAGACGACCTTGCGCACCTCGCGCGAGGAGTCGCGGCCGTAGGCGATCAGCTGCTTCCCCGATTCGGAGGTGAAGAAGATTGCCACCGCGACGGCCATCAACGCCAGCAGCGCCAGGATGCGCAGCCACTGGTCCTGCTTGCCCAGCGCATAGAACGCGACCACGGCGCCGACCACGAGCAAGCCCGCGATCGCGAGCTTGGCCTTGTCAGCGCCGGTGGAGACAGTTTCGACAGGTGGATTCGACATTGGTTTCAGTTCGTTTCGCGGCGACCTCGGCTTCCGCAAAGCTCGGCCGCCTTTCAGCAGCAAAGCCCGCAGGCACTTTCGGTGACCTCGCGGGCTGCTTTTCCTTGGCCTCTGGCCGGAGCTGTCAGGACTCTCCCAACACTCCGGTTCTGGCAGGGGCAGAGGGCATCGAACCCCCAACCTCCGGTTTTGGAGACCGGCGCTCTGCCAATTGAGCTATACCCCTGCGGCCAAACTCGGTGCTGCTGCCAGTCTTTACTCCATGATCTTCGCAACCACGCCGGCACCGACGGTGCGGCCGCCCTCGCGGATGGCGAAGCGCAGGCCCTCTTCCATCGCGATCGGGGCGATCAGCTTGACGGTGATGCTCACGTTGTCGCCGGGCATGACCATCTCCTTGTCCTTGGGCAGCTCCACCGCACCGGTCACGTCGGTGGTGCGGAAGTAGAACTGCGGACGGTAGTTGTTGAAGAACGGGGTGTGACGCCCGCCCTCTTCCTTGCTCAGCACGTACACCTCGGCGGTGAAGTGGGTGTGCGGCTTGATGCTGCCCGGCTTGCACAGCACCTGGCCGCGC
>DASYUW010000130.1:0-5205 GCA_036000845.1 Burkholderiales bacterium | reverse complement strand
GGCGATCTTGGCGCGGGTCTGGCGCGCGCGCCGCATGCGTGACTGCTTCTTGTCGATCATGTCCGGTCCCGTTTACTTCTTCTTGGTCTCTTTGAGCACGACGCGCTCGTCGGCGTAACGCACGCCCTTGCCCTTGTAGGGCTCGGGCGGACGATAACCGCGCACTTCGGCCGCTACCTGTCCGACCACCTGCTTGTCGATGCCCTTGATCACGATTTCGGTCTGCTGCGGCGTCTCGACCTTGATGCCTTTGGGCATCTTGTGAACCACCGGATGCGAGAAACCCAGTGTCAGGTTGAGCTTGTCGCCCTGCGCCTGCGCTCGATAGCCCACACCGACCAGCTGCAGCTTCCTCTCGAAGCCTTTGGTCACACCCTGCACCATGTTGGCTACCAGCGCCCGCAGCGTGCCGGACAGCGCGTTCGATTGGATCGAATCGTCGAGCGCCTTGAACACCACCTTGTCGCCGTCGCGCTTCACTTCCACGCCGGAACCCAGGCGCTGCGACAACACGCCCAGCGGCCCCTTGACCGAAATCTGGCCGGGGGCCAAGCTCACTTCCACCCCGCTGGGAAGAGCGACCGGAAGATTTCCAATGCGAGACATCTGTTCTGCTCCTCGCCTGCGGCTACGCCACGATGCACAACACTTCGCCGCCGACGCCGGTCTGGCGCGCCTTGCGGTCGGTCATCACGCCCCTGGACGTAGACACGATCGCCACACCCAGGCCGTTCATCACCTGCGGAATGTCCTTGGCCGGCTTGTAGATCCGCAGCCCCGGACGGCTGACCCGCTCGATGCGCTCGATCACCGGGCGGCCGGCGTAGTACTTCAGGCTGATCTCGAGGGCCTGCTTGACGCCCTCCCCGCGCAGCGCGAAGTCCTCGATATAGCCTTCGTCCTTGAGGACCTTGGCAATCGACACCTTGAGCTTGCTCGCGGGCACGGCAACCGATGTTTTCTCCGCAAGCTGTGCATTGCGGATCCGCGTCAGCATGTCGGCAATGGGATCACTCATGCTCATCCAAAGTCTCCTGCTACCAGCTTGCCTTGATCACGCCGGGAATCTCGCCACGCATTGCGATCTCCCGCAGCTTGCCGCGGCCCAGACCGAACTTGCGGAACACCCCGCGCGGGCGGCCCGTCAGCGAGCAGCGATTGCGCAGCCGCACCGGGCTGGAGTTGCGCGGCAGCCGCTGAAACTTCCCGCGCGCTTCCGTGCGCTCTTCGTCGGAAGCCCTGCTGTTGTTGATGATTGCGAGCAGCTCGGCACGCCTGGCCGCGAATTTCTTCACGGTGGCGCGGCGCTTCTGTTCGCGATTGACCAATGCGGTCTTTGCCATGGCGACCTCAGTTCTTGAACGGGAACTTGAAGGCGGCAAGGAGCGCACGCGCTTCCTCGTCGGTCTTCGCTGTCGTGGTAATCGTGATGTTCAGGCCCCGCAGTGCGTCGATCTTGTCGTACTCGATCTCGGGGAAGATGATCTGTTCCTTCACGCCCAGGTTGAAATTGCCGCGGCCGTCGAAGGAGCGTGCGGAAATGCCGCGGAAGTCGCGAATGCGCGGAATCGCCACCGCGACCAGCCGGTCCAGGAATTCGTACATCCGGCGGCGGCGCAGCGTCACCATGCAGCCGATCGGATAGTCCTTGCGGATCTTGAAGCCGGCGATCGATTTCTTGGCCTTGGTCACCACCGGCTTCTGGCCGGCGATCCTGGTCATGTCGCCCACCGCGTTGTCGAGAATCTTCTTGTCGTTGACTGCCTCGCCCACGCCCATGTTCAGCACGATCTTGTCGATGCGCGGCACCTGCATGGCGGTCTTGTACCCGAACTGCTTCATCAGAGCCGGCACCACCGCTTCGCGGAAATGCTGTTGCAGCCGCGCCGGTTGAACCGATGCGACCTTTTCCGATACCGCCTTCGCCGATGCAGACTTCGCGGGAGCGGCTTTCTTGGCCTTCGCTGTTTCCTTGGCCTTCGCTGTGTCTTCCTTGGCCTTCGCCGTGTCTTCTTTGGCCTTTGCCATGACTTCCTCTTAAGCGTCCAGCATTTCGCCGTTCGACTTGTAGATCCGCACGCGACGGCCGTCGTCCAGCTGTTTTACGCCGACGCGGTCGGCTTTCTGGATGGTCGGGTTGAACACCGCCACGTTGGAAACGTGGAGCGGCATCTCCTTGTCGATGATGCCGCCGGTGGTGCCCTTCATCGGATTGGGCTTCTGGTGCTTCTTGACGCGGTTGGCGCCCTCGACCAGGACATAGTCATCGCCGAGCACACGCAGTACGGCGCCGCGCTTGCCCTTGTCCTTGCCGGTGATGACGACGACGTTGTCGCCCTTGCGGATCTTGCGCATGATTGTTCCTTACAGCACTTCCGGGGCGAGCGAGACGATCTTCATGAAACGCTCGGTTCGCAGCTCGCGCGTCACCGGCCCGAATATACGGGTGCCGATCGGCTCGAGCTTGGCATTGAGCAAAACGGCGGCGTTGCTATCGAACTTCACAAGCGAACCGTCCTGTCGGCGCACGCCGCTGCGGGTGCGCACCACCACCGCGTGGTAGATCTCGCCCTTCTTGACGCGCCCGCGTGGCGCGCAGTCCTTGATACTCACCTTGATGACGTCACCGACGCCGGCATAGCGGCGCTTGGAGCCGCCCAGCACCTTGATGCACATGACGGAGCGCGCGCCGGTGTTGTCGGCAACATCCAGCCTGGATTGCATTTGAATCATCTGCTTACTCTCTCTCCAACTTCGCCTGCCTCGCGTTTCCTACTTCGGCAGACCAGTTTTGGAACCCGTCCGGGTCGGAAACCGGGGCGCAACGGACAAAGGCGTCCCGGGAAAAAGGCGCAATTCTAGGGAAAAAACCCCGCCCAGGCAAGGCTTATCAGACCTCTTCCTTGGCTTTCTCCACCAGTTTCACCACTTTCCAGGTCTTGGTCCGGGACAGCGGGCGGGTTTCCTCGATCAACACCAGGTCGCCCGGATGGAATTCGTTGTTCTCGTCGTGCGCGTGATACTTCTTGGAGCGGCTGACGAACTTGCCGTAAAGCGGATGCTTGACCTTGCGCTCCACCAGGACCGTCACGGTCTTGTTCATCTTGTCGCTGACCACGCGCCCCGTCAGCTTGCGTGCGTTGGGTTGCTGGTTCTTGTTCATGACTGTTTGGCCTTCTCGCCGATCAGGGTGCGCACGCGCGCGATGTCGCGGCGTACTTTCTTGATTTCGCTGGTGTTGTTCAACTGCTGGGTGGCAAGCTGCATGCGCAGCGAGAACTGCGCCTTGAGGAGCTCGTTGAGCTCCTTGTTGAGGTCGGCCGCGCTCTTGGCCCGGAGTTCACTCGCTTTCATCGCTTATCCCACCTGTCTGATTACGAACGTGGTCTGAAGCGGCAGCTTGGAGGCGGCCAGCCGGAACGCCTCGCGCGCCAACGTCTCGTCCACGCCGTCCATCTCGTAGAGCACCTTGCCAGGCTGGATCTCCGCCACGTAGTACTCCGGATTGCCCTTGCCGTTACCCATGCGCACTTCCGCGGGCTTCCGCGAGATCGGTTTGTCCGGAAAGATGCGGATCCAGATCCGGCCCCCGCGCTTGATGTGGCGGGTCATGGCGCGGCGCGCGGCCTCGATCTGGCGCGCCGTCAGACGGCCGCGGCCGACAGCTTTCAGGCCGTACTCGCCGAAGCTCACCTTGGCGCCGCGGGTCGCGACACCGGTGTTGCGGCCTTTCTGCTCCTTGCGGTACTTCCTTCGAGCTGGCTGCAACATTCTTGGCTCCTCGTCTTGCCCTCTTTTCCGGCTCCGGCGCTGGCGCCACCACCGGCTGCTCGCCGCGACCGAGCACTTCGCCCTTGAATACCCAAACCTTGATGCCGATCACTCCGTAGGTGGTCTTGGCCTCGGAGAACCCGTAGTCGATGTCGGCGCGCAGGGTATGGAGCGGCACGCGACCTTCGCGGTACCACTCCGTGCGGGCGATTTCGATCCCGTTCAGACGTCCCGCGCTCATGATCTTGATGCCCTGTGCGCCCAGGCGCATGGCATTCTGGATCGCGCGCTTCATGGCGCGGCGGAACATGATGCGCTTCTCCAGCTGCTGGGCAATTGAATCCGCGATCAGCTGGGCGTCGATCTCGGGCTTGCGCACCTCCTCGATATTCACGTGGACCGGCACGCCCATCAGCTTCTGCAGTTCGCCGCGCAAATGCTCGATATCCTCGCCCTTCTTGCCGATCACCACGCCGGGGCGGGCGCTGTACACGGTGATCTTGGCATTCTTTGCCGGGCGCTCGATCACCACTTTGCTGACCGCGGCGTGCGCCAGTTTTTTCTTCAGGAAGTCGCGGACCTTGATGTCCTCCTGCAGCATGGCCGGGAAATTCTTGCTGTTCGAATACCAGCGCGAAGTCCAGTTGCGCTGTACCGACAGCCGGAATCCGGTCGGGTGAATTTTCTGTCCCATGATTACTCCTTGTCCCCGACCGTCACGTAGATGTGGCAGGTAGGCTTGGTGATCTTGAAACCGCGGCCCTTGGCGCGCGGCATGAATCTCTTCAGGCTCGTACCCTGTTCGACGTGGATGGTCGTGACCGTCAACTCGTCGATGTCGGCGCCCTGGTTGTGTTCGGCATTCGCAATCGCCGACTCCAGCACCTTGCGGATGATCTTGGCGCCCTTCTTCGGGCTGAAGGCCAGCAGGCTCAGCGCCTTGTCCACCGCCAGACCGCGTACCTGGTCGGCGACCAGTCGCCCTTTCTGGGCCGACAGCCGCACGCCGCGTAAAACAGCAGAAGTTCTCATCGTCATCTCTCCCATCGTCCTTACTTCTTCGTCGCTGCTGCCGACGCCGACGGCGACGCCGGCACAGGTGCACCGGACGTAGGCGCAATGACCTTCTTGTCCCCGGTGTGCACCTTGAAAGTGCGCGTCAGCGCGAATTCGCCGAGCTTGTGCCCGACCATGTTCTCGCTGATGTACACCGGCACGTGCTGACGGCCGTTGTGAATGGCAATGGTCAGACCGACGAAGTCCGGAAGAATGGTGGAACGGCGCGACCAGGTCTTGATCGGGCGCTTGTCGTTGGTGGCGCGCGCCGCATCCACCTTCTGCACCAGGTGATGATCGACGAACGGGCCTTTCTTGATCGAACGTGCCATGTGTCCTTACCCCTTACTTGCCGTGGCGATCGCGCACGATCATGCC
>DASYUW010000129.1:0-17753 GCA_036000845.1 Burkholderiales bacterium | reverse complement strand
CTGATCGGCGACAGCCCCGGCGTGCAGGACAGGCACTTCTGGCTGGCGGAATAGACCGCATCGATTCCCCATTCGTCGGTCAGGACCGGCGTGCCGCCGAGCGAGGTCACCGCGTCCATGATGGTGAGCGCGCCGTATTTGCGGGCGAGTTCGGCGAGCGTCCTAGCGTCTGATTGCACGCCGGTCGAGGTTTCGGCGTGTACGAAGGCGAGGATTTTGGCATCCGCGTTGGCCTTGAACGCGTCCTCGACTTTTTGCGCGTCCACCGGCGTGCCCCAACGGTCTTCCACCACGACAGCCACGCCGCCGCAGCGCTGCACGTTCTCGATCATGCGGCCGCCGAACACGCCGTTGCGGCAGACGATGACCTTGTCGCCGGGGTTGATTATGTTGACGAAGCACATCTCCATCCCCACCGATCCAGGGCCGGAAACCGGAAAGGTCAGCGCGTTGTTGGTCTGGAACGCGTAGCGCAGCGACTCCTTCAGTTCCTCCATCATTCCCACGAACACGGGATCGAGATAGCCGATTGTCGGCTTGCCCATCGCCGAAAACACTCGCGGATGGATTTCCGAGGGACCCGGTCCCATCAGATGGCGTTGCGGCGGATAGAAGGAAGAAATCTTCTTCTTCGGTGCGTAGTCTTGGCTGGACATGGTTTCCCCGGCAGGAAAAATTGGTGGCCTGCGCACGGCGCATGAAAATCCGGCGCAGAAAGTCGCGCAGTGTAGCAAGGTCTCCGTGCGCGGGCCAAGCTGACTTGCACGGAAATTGAGCAGGCCGAACGGCTCAGTTGTAGGTCTGGCGCAGCCCGATGCGGTAAACGAGCATGCCGGCGATCATGGCTGCGACGAAGGCCCAGACTCGCGTATCACCGAAGGCAGCGCTCACTATTGCAGGACCCGGACAGAACCCGCCGAGCCCCCAGCCGACGCCGAAGATGAGCGCGCCGACCATGAGGGGCGCATCGAGGCTGTTCTTCTCCGGGAGGGTGAACCGGGGCGCGAGCAGCGGCGACCCTTGGCGCAACGCCAGGCGATAAAGCACGCCGAACACCGCGACCGCGCCGCCCATCACCAGCGCGAGGCTCGGGTCCCAATTGCCGATGACGTCGAGAAAGCCGATCACCTTTGCCGGGTTGCTCATCTGCGAAATGATCAGCCCGGCGCCGAACACCAGGCCGCAGACGAAGGCTACGATGGCGCGCTTCACGGCTGGTGTACCCAGAAATAGACGGTGACCATCCCGGCCGCCATGAACAACAGCGTCGCCACGATCGAACGCGGCGACAGCCTCGACACGCCGCACACGCCATGACCGCTGGTGCAGCCGCTGCCCATCTGCGTGCCGAGGCCCACCAGGGCGCCGGCGAGCAGCACCTGGCCGTAGCCGGCTTCGAGGTTGAACTGCACTTCGCCGGGTAACAAGACGACGGCGGCGAGTCCGGCCAGAAACAGTCCGGCAAGGAAAGCCGCCCGCCAGGCGAAATCCTCTCCCCGCGAAATTATTGCCGCGCCGAGAATGCTGCTGACGCCGGCCAGGCGCCCTAGCAGCCACCACATGCCGGCGGCAGCCAGGCCGATCAGCGCGCCGCCGATCAGCGCCGACCACGGAGTGAAATTAACGATGGTCATTTGCTTTTCGCCGCCTTGCCGATCGGGAGCTGAAGCAGCTTCGCCGAAAAGTCCTCCTCGTCGAAGGCGATGTCGCCGTCGAGGTAGGCGTCCGACTGGGTCTTGAGGTTCCTGAAATCAAAGTGTTGCGGGTCGAGCAGGTGCGAGGGCGAAACCCGCTGCAGGCTGGCGAACATGGTCTCCAGGCGGCCGGGGAATTTCTTCTCCCATTCGCGCATCATCTCCTTCACCACCTGGCGTTGCAGGTTTTCCTGCGAGCCGCAGAGATTGCAGGGGATGATCGGAAACGCGCGGATCTTCGCGTATTCCTCCAGATCCTGTTCCTTGCAGTAAGCCAGCGGCCGGATAACGATGTGGGCGCCATCATCGCTCACCAGCTTGGGCGGCATCGCCTTGAGCCGTCCGCCGTGGAAGAGGTTGAGGAAAAACGTCTCGAGGATGTCGTCGCGGTGATGCCCGAGGGCGATCCGGGTTGCGCCGATCTCCTTCGCCACCCGGTAGAGCGCGCCGCGGCGCAGCCGCGAGCACAGCGAGCACATGGTCTTGCCCTCGGGGATGACGCGCTTGACCACGCTGTAGGTATCCTGCTCGACGATGCGGAATGGCACGCTGATCGCGGTCAGATATTCGGGCAGTACCTCAGCGGGGAATGCCGGGTGCTTCTGATCGAGGTTGACCGCGACGATTTCGAAGTCGATCGGTGCGTGTTGATGGAGCGACAGCAGGATGTCGAGCAGCGCGTAGCTGTCCTTGCCGCCCGACAGGCAGACCATGACCTTGTCGCCATGGCGGATCATGTCGAAATCGGCGATGGCTTCGCCGACCTGGCGGCGCAGCCGCTTGGCGAGCTTGTTGCCTTCGTAAACCTGTTTCTGCAGTGTTGACATTTATTCCTGCTTCGCGCGGAAAATTTCGAAACCGACCGATTCGCAGTCGGGATACACGTCCGGCTTCTCGCTGGACACCCGCGCCGCCACCACCCCCGGCTTGGCGAGGCAGATCGCCAGGATTCTCTCGCAAAACGTCTCCTGCAGGTGAAAATGGCCGCTGTCGGCCAGCGCGGCTATCTCGCGGCGCAGGAAATCGTAGTCCACGGTTTCGCTGATGTGGTCGCGCTCGATCCTGGCGTCCGGTTCGAGATAGAGATCGACGTTGACCATGATCCGCTGCCTGGCTTTCTTCTCGAAGTCGTGGATCCCCATCGAGATCCGGGTCTCAAAGTTCTTCAAAAAAATGCGGCGGGCCCGGCCCGACTTGCCCACCATGGCCATCTCTACTGCCGAACGCGGGTGCAGCGTCGTCGCCGTCATGTCAGCCCTTTGCCACTTCGAACTGGACGTCACGCGGGCGCGGCCACAGATGCTGGCCACCGTCCACGACGATGGTTTCGCCGGTCAGCGATTTCGTGTTCACCACGAACCTTACCGCGTTCACCACGTCCTCCACGTCGGAGCTCCGGCCCAGAGGCGCAAAACGATGCGCGCGTTCGAACCCCTCCTCGCTTTGCTCCCCGCTCACCAGCGTGATGCCCGGGGCAACACCGCACACCCGCACTCTTGGCGCCATCGACATGGCCAACGCGCGGGTCGCCCCTTCCAACCCGATCTTGGCAATCGTGTACGACAGGAAATCGGGATTCAGGTTGAACACTTTCTGGTCCAGCATATTGACGATACAGCCCACCACACCCTCCGGCAGCTGTTTCGCGAAATCCCGTGCCAGCAGTAAGGGTGCGCGCAGGTTCACGTTCACGTGCCGTTCCCAATTGCTCGCTTCCAGGCTTTCGATACTGTCGTACTCGAACAGCGCCGCGTTGTTCACCAGGCAGCCCACCGGCCCGAGCCGGCGGCCGCATTCTGGAAGCAATCCCGACAATGCATTTGCATCTTCGAGGTCGCAGCCGATCGCCACCGCCTTTACTCCACGCGTAGCAATTTCATTCGCCAGTGTCTCGGCGTCGTGCTTCGAACGGTGGTAATGGACCGCCACGTCCCAGCCATCATCGGCCAGTCCGATCGCGATCGCGCGGCCGATTCGCCTGCCGGCACCGGTCACCAATGCCACCTGTTGTTTGCGCTTGACCTGAGCCATTCTGGTCTGCAGTTGCACGGGTTGCCAGGTGCGATCTTGAATAGTTGTCTGGCGCGTTGTTGAATAGCGATTGTAGCTTAACCGCCCCTCGATCCCGCCCGGTGCAAGCCCTTCCGCTTAACCGATCCGCCGCCGAACTGCCCGCCCCATCCGATGACGCACGCCGGCACAGCGATCGGCTGGTCGAAGAGGTCCGCGCGGAAATCCAAAGACACGGCTGGATCTCCTTTAGCCGCTACATGGAGATGGCGCTGTACGCGCCGGGGCTGGGTTATTACGTCGCCGGGGCCGCGAAACTCGGAAGCGAGGGAGATTTCGTAACGGCGCCCGAAATTTCCCCATTGTTCGGAGGGGCGCTTGCGGACCAGGTCGCCGATATCCTCGCGCACACCGGAGGCGGGCTGCTGGAACTGGGTGCGGGATCGGGAGCGCTGGCGCTGTCGCTGTTGGAAGAACTGCAGGCACGCGATCGCCTTCCGGAGCGGTATCGAATTCTTGAACTCAGCCCGGAGCTGGTACAGCGGCAACGCTGGTTGCTGCTACAGCGGCTGCCGGGACTTTCCGACAGGATCGAATGGATCACGTCGTTGCCGCAGCGCTTCACCGGGGTGGTGGTGGCGAACGAAGTGCTGGATGCGTTGCCGGTTCACCTGCTTGGGTGGCGCGAGGACGGTGCGCGCGAGCGCGGCGTGACCTGGAAAGGCGAAGGATTCGCCTGGGCGGAACGCAGCCTGGTACCAGGCGCGCTGCGAGATGCCGCAGCCGCGTTGCAAATCGAAGCGCCGTACCAGAGCGAAGTATCCATCGCTGCCGCGGCACTGGTACGCACGCTGGCCGGCGTGCTCGATCGAGGCGTGCTGTTGTGCGTGGATTACGGCTTCGGCCGCCGCGAGTATTACCATCCGCAGCGTAACAGGGGAACGCTCATGTGCCATTACCGCCATCGCGCGCACGACGACCCTTTCCTTTTTCCCGGGTTGCAGGACATCACCGCGCACGTGGACTTTACCTCGTTGGCCGAAGCTGGCATCGAAGCGGGACTGCAATTGCTCGGGTACACCACGCAAGCGCAATTCCTGATCAATTGCGGCATTGCCGACCTGCTTGCGCGCACGCCCACCGGGCAGACTACTGCGTATCTGCCGCTCGCAACCGGCGTTCAGAAACTGGTCTCGCCGGCGGAAATGGGCGAGCTGTTCAAGGTGATCGCGCTCGGCCGCGGCGTTGAGCCGCCACTCGCCGGTTTCAGGACCGGGGACAAGTGCCGCCTGCTCTGAGGATCCAGTGCTCGGCGCGCCGGTGATGCAGGCGTTGCGCCGCCAAATCCGCGGCTGCCCGGCGCCGCTCGAAGTAGCCGAGGCCGGCCACTTCATCCCCGAGTGGGGCGAGCGCATTGCCGCCAATGCTTTGGCTCAAGTTCTTGAGCTACTGAATCAAATTCCTGCACCACGGAGGACACAGAGAGCACAGAGGACATCACCTCACCCCCAGCCCTTTCCAGCAAGCTGGAGAGGGAGCCTCAAGTACACTGCGGCTTTGACCGATTTTTTCTCACCCTCTCCGCCCTTTGGGGGAGAGGGATGGGGTGAGGGGGGTGTCCTCCGTGGTTCAAGATTTTCGGGTCAACTGAATGCATATCCATATCCTGGGCATCTGCGGCACGTTCATGGGCGGGATCGCCGTGATCGCGCGGCAGGCGGGGCACAAGGTGACCGGCTGCGACGCCAACGTCTATCCGCCGATGAGCACGCAGTTGCAGGCGCAGGGCATCGAGCTGCTCGAAGGTTTCGATCCGGCGCAGATCGAATTCAAGCCCGACCTGTTCGTGATCGGCAACGTGGTCTCGCGCGGCAATCAGCTGATGGAGGAAATCCTCAACCGCGGGCTCGCGTTCATTTCCGGGCCACAGTGGTTGTACGAGAACGTACTGCGGGGAAAGTGGGTACTGGCGGCCGCCGGCACCCACGGCAAGACCACCACCACGTCGATGCTGGCGTGGATCCTGGAGCACGCCGGCCTCAATCCTGGATTCCTGATCGGCGGCGTGCCGATCAATTTCGGGATTTCCGCGCGCGCCACCGATTCGGCATTCTTTGTCATCGAGGCGGACGAATACGACACCGCGTTCTTCGACAAACGCTCCAAGTTCATTCACTACATGCCGCGCACCGCGATCCTGAACAACCTGGAGTTCGATCACGCCGATATCTTTCCGGATGTGGCGGCGATCGAAACCCAGTTCCACCATCTGGTGCGCACCATCCCCGGCAACGGCCTGATCATCGCCAACGGCCGCGAGCAGAGCCTGAAGCGCGTCTTGGCACGCGGCGTCTGGAGCAAGGTGGAGCTGCTGGGCGTGGACGAGGGCTGGATTGCCAGGCCGCGCGACGAGCACGCCTTCGACGTGTTCTTCGAGGGCGGTCCACGCGGCACCGTGCAATGGGGGCTGTTGGGCGAACACAACCGCCACAACGCGCTGGCAGCGCTTGCCGCCGCCCGTCACGCCGGCGTGCCGGTCACCAAGGGCATCGAGGCGCTGGCGGAGTTCAGGAACGTGAAACGCCGCATGGAAGTGCGCGGCACGGTCAACGACATCACCATATACGACGACTTCGCCCATCATCCCACCGCGATCGAGACCACCATCGCGGGCTTGCGCAGCAAGGTCAACGGCGCGCGCATCCTTGCCGTCCTGGAACCGCGCTCGAACACCATGAAGATGGGCGTGATGAAGGACGCGTTGGCAGGAAGTCTCGCCGGGGCCGACCTGGTGTTCTGTTATACCAGCGAGCTGGGCTGGGATCCCGGGCCGGTGCTCGCGCCGCTCGGTGCGAAATCGGCCTGCTTCGACGACTTGGGGGAGCTGACGGAAGCGGTCGCCGCTGCCAGCCGGCCGGGCGATCACGTACTGGTGATGAGCAACGGCGGCTTCGGTGGCATACACACCATGCTTCTGGAAGCGCTCAAGCGCTAGCTCGCTATTGCGGGCCGCGGAAAAACAACGCCGCCAACCACGGATTTTTCTGCACTAGCGTTTGCCGATCCAGAGGCTCTTCGGGAGGAAGCAGTGCACGCGCCGCACTTCCGCCGCCGGATTGCCTAGTCGGCAGTCCATGGTCAGGCTGGCAAGCGAGTAGGCGTCGAGCCGCGTCAACCCCTTTTTCTGTTGCAACACCTCGATCATGCCCATCGAGGCAACATCCATCGCCCTCTGCAGATCTGCGTCCTCGCCCACGGTGATGAAATTGCGCGGTGTCTCGCGCGCTGCCAGCGGCGGCAGTTTCACCGTCTTCCAGTCCTTCGCATTCATGCAGTAGAGCGCCTTGCTCTGGTTGACGACCTCCGCAACCCTGCAGTCGGACACCTGCGGAATGAGCCTGCGCGCGGCCTCCGTGCTGATGCCGCGTTGTTCTGAGAGAAACTTTGCCGTCTCATCGAGCAGGATGGCCAGCGCCTGGTTCAGGTCCGGGTCTGCGCCCATGGTGATCCAGTGCATCGGGGTCTCGATGCGCGGCCACTCGAGGAATTTCCCCTTGACCAAGTCGACGGTAAGCGACAGTTCCTTGAATGCGGTTTCGATTGCGGTCAGGTTGACTTCGCCGTTGCCCTGCGCGGCGTGCGAATCCCCCGACCAGAGCAACGCGCCGGGGACGAATACCGGCACGTACAGCGTGGTGCCTTCCTTAAGCTCGCGGATGTCCATGTTTCCGCCATAAGGACCGGGCGGCACGGTGCTGTATTGTCCAGGTTCGGCGCGCGCCACTCCGAGGATCCCGGGGAAGGGCGCCAGCGGAATCTCGATCCCCGGGGCGAACTCGGTCACCATGCGCCGGGTATCGAGATAGAAGTAGCGCACCTGGCCCTCCGGGAACTCGCCGGGGAACTGGCCCAGCATGCCCGGCAGATTGAAGTTGACGCCGTAGGCTCGCGGCACGATGCGGTTGATGCGGACCTTGAGCACGTCCCCGGGCTCGGCGCCCTCGACGTACACCGGCCCGGTCACCGAGTGCGGTCCGCGTCCGGGGTTGTCGATGCGCAGCGTCCTGATCTCTTCGATGCTCACTCCCGGGACGATCTGGTTGTGGGAGTGCATCATGGTTTCCATCACCACGGTATCGCCCGGCTTGATCGTGAGCACCGGCGGTTCGCTGTTGTCGAACCAGCCCCATTGCACGGTGTCGAGTGTGGCAGGCAACAGGTGGACCCGACCGGGAAAGGTTTTCGCCGGCACCTGCCTCAGTTGATCGCGCCGGGAGACGTCGTCGTCCGCCTGCAGCGTGAGGGCCGTACCGGCGGCCATCGCCAGAACCATCCATTTCCTGATCATCGAAATCCTCCTCACCGTGTTCTCGTTGGATCGTGGTCCTTTCGAGAGCATAGCGCTTTGCAATCGCCGTACCACCATGGGGGGTTGCAGAACTGCGGCGGCGGCAGAGGCTGTCAGGCCCCGGCGCGCGCCCGCGCCGGGTGTTTTTGTGCGTAGTGTGCCCCTCGGGCACAATACCGGGGCTTCCGCGTCCGCCAACGTCATGATCGTCTACCTCCACGGATTCAACAGTTCCCCCGCATCACACAAGTCCAATCAACTGCGCGACCGCCTTGCTGCACTCGGTCGCGGCGCGGAGTTTATCTGCCCGGCGTTGCCGCACTGGCCGAAGCAGGCGTTGGTGCTGCTGGAGCACGAAGTTGCGCGTGTGCCGGCGGAGGAGATCACGCTCGTCGGCAGTTCGCTCGGCGGTTTCTACGCCACCGCTCTCACCGAGAAAACCGGCGTGCGCTCTGTGCTGCTGAATCCGGCGATCACGCCGCAGGAGGGTCTGCGCGGCTACCTGGGCCAACAGAAGAATCTTTACTCGGGCGAGGAGTACGTGCTCACCGAGGAACACCTTGCACAGTTCGCCGAATTGTACGTGCCGAAGCCGGCGCGGCTGGACCGCTATCTGCTGATGCACACCACCGGAGACGAATTGCTCGACTGGCGCATCGCGGTCGATCACTACCGCGGCTGCCGGCAGGTCATCGTGCAGGGCAGCGATCACGGGTTCAGGGAATTCGGCGACTACCTCGATATCGTCCTGGAATTTGCCGCCTAGCGACTTGCTGACGTTCCTGAGGGGCATCGATCGACAAAATCGAGAATCTCACCACGAAGACACGAAGACACGAAGAAGAACAGGAATCCTTAAACGAATCGGGGATAGAAGCGCGGTGACTGTTCGTGACCCTCTCCCGCCAGCTTCGACTTTGATGGAATATTCGCCAATTGGAGCTTTTTACACACATTTGTTTTTTCGCTCTTCTTCGTGTCTTCGTGTCTTCGTGGTGAGCATATGCATTTGAAATTCGGTGTTAGAACTTCCCATTAGAGCTCGCGTATAATCGCGCGCTCGCTTTCCCCCTCACTCCTCACGCCTCACCAGCGCAGCACATGAACGTTTTCTTCGAAGAGGACGGCGGCTTCAAGGTCGGCACCGCGCTCGCCGACAACAATACGTCGCTGCAGGTAGAAACCCTGCACGGCAAGCGCACCAAGGTGAAGGCCGCGGCGGTGCTGATCCGCTTCGAGCACCTGGCGCTGTCGCAGTTCATGGCGGAAGCGCAAAAGGTGTCCGAGGAAATCGATCCGGCGTTTCTGTGGGAATGCTGCGGCGAGGCCGAGTTCTCGTTCGAGCAGCTGGGCCGCGAATACTTCGGGCGCGAACCAAGGTCGCAGGAAAGCGCCGGCCTGCTGATGCGGCTGCACGCTACTCCGACGCATTTCTACAAGAAGGGCAAAGGCCGTTACAAGGCCGCACCGCCGGACGCGCTGAAGTCGGCGCTGGCGAGCATCGAGCGCAAGCAGATACAGGCGGCGCAGCACGCCCGGTACATCGAGCAACTTGGCCGGTTCGAGTTGCCGGAGGACCTCCGCCCGGTGCTGAAGGAACTGCTGTACCGGCCCGACAGGAACACCATCGAGTTCAAGGCGCTGGAACAGGCGGCGGTTCAGGCGCGGCTGACGATTCCGAAGCTGCTGGAAAAATGCAGTGCGCTGCCGTCCAGCCACGACTATCACTACGGGCGCTTCCTGTTCGAATATTTTCCGAGGGGCACCGGCTTCGATGCAACGCTCGCGGCCGCCGATCCCGGCGCGCTGGAAACCGCGGACGTGGCGGCGTTCAGCATCGACGACGCGACCACCACGGAGATCGACGATGCGTTCTCGGTCACCACGCTTGCGAACGGCAACTGGCAAATCGGCGTGCACATCGCCGCGCCGGCGCTCGGGCTTCCGGTCGGATCGCCGCTCGATGTCGAAGCGGCAAAGCGGCTTTCCACCGTCTACTTCCCGGGAAACAAGATCACCATGCTGCCGGAATCCGTGATCGACGGGTACACGCTTTCGGAGGGCCGCGATCGTCCTGCGCTGTCGATGTACGTGGAGGTGACGCCCGAACTGGAATTCGTCAGCAACCGCAGCGTGGTCGAACGGGTCAGGATCGTCGCGAACCTGCGCCACGATAGTCTTGAGGAGCAGTTCAACCAGGAGCGGGTGACGGCGGGGCAAGTGGACTGCCGATTCGGCGCCGAACTGCTGCTGCTGTGGCGGTTTGCGACCCGGCTGGAACAGCGCCGCGGAAAAGAAGAGCCGGGACTCGCGCGCGCGGACTACAACTTCTACGTCGACAACGACCGGGTCAACATCGTCGAGCGCAAGCGCGGATCGCCCATCGACAAGGTCGTCTCCGAACTGATGATCCTGGTGAACACCGAGTGGGGCCGGCAGCTCGCGCTCAACGAGATTCCGGCGCTGTACCGGGCGCAGGGAAACGGCAAAGTGAAGATGTCGACGTTCCCGGCGCCGCACCAGGGGCTGGGTGTTTCGCAGTACATCTGGGCGAGTTCGCCTCTACGCCGTTACGCGGACCTGGTGAACCAGCGGCAGTTGCTGGCGCTTTATCGCCACGAAAAGCCGCCTTACCCGCCGAAGGACGAGCGATTGCTGGTGATCCTGCGGGACTTTGAGCTGGCTTACGAAGCTTATGCGGATTTTCAGCGCAACATGGAACGCTACTGGTGCCTGCGCTGGCTGATCCAGGAAGGCGTCGCAACGGCGGAGGCGGAGGTGCTCAGGGAGGAACTGGCAAGAATCGATCGCATCCCGCTGGTCGTCCGGGTGCCGTCATTGCCGCCGCTTGCATCCGGAAAGCGGGTGGAACTGGCAATTTCTCACGTCGACCTGATCGAACTGACGCTGCATTGCGAGTTCAAACGGCAGACGGATGAAATTGCGCGCTGACAGATGCCTCACAGTTATTTAGAATTGGCGCAGCATCCCTCCTTCGCCCAGCGGATTTGCCGGATATCTCGATCAGCGCGTTCGACAACCGAGGCAGCCTCGCCGCCAGCCTCTCGGCACCTCCGCCGCCCTCCACCGGCGATATCCTGCCGGTCACGCTGGCGTTCTCCATTGTCTTCCACGCCGTTTTGCTGCTGATCACATTCGCGCCACCGAATTTCGACGGAAGGAATTTTGTTCCCCAACTTGAGGTGGTGCTGGTTAACTCGAGGACATCCTTGAAGCCGCTTAAGGCCGATGCGCTGGCCCAGGCCAGCCTCGATGGCGGCGGTAATACCGAGGCAAAAGCCAGGGCGAGCACCAATCTGCCGAAGGTGAGCAACCTCGAACCGTCCCAGGAAGTGCAGCTGGCAGCGAAAAAGGTGCAGAGACTCGAAGAGGAAGCGCAGCGGCTGCTGCGTCTGGCCCAAGGCGGGCACCCGACCGCAACATACACCCAGCCTGCACCCACGGCCGCGCAACAGGAGCGTCTGGAAGACCCGGCGCTGCAGCAGCAACGCCTGTTGATCGCGCAACTCGAGGCGAGAATCGAAAAGCAGATGAGGGAATACCAGGAGCTGCCGCGCCGCAAAGCCATCGGATCGCGTACCGAGGGCGTCGTTTACGCCGAATACGTCGACAAGTGGCGCCGGCGCATCGAGCAGGTCGGCACCCGGAACTACCCGGAGGAAGCGAAGCGGCGCAAGATCTACGGATCGCTGTTGATGACCGTACACATCAAGGCGGACGGCAGCGTGGAGAAAGTCGAGATCGACCGCTCATCCGGACATCGCCTGCTGGACGCAGCGGCCAGGCGCGTGGTCGAACTTGCCGGCCCGTTCCCGCCCTTCCCGGTAGTGGTGCGGAAGGACTGGGACATACTGAGCATTTCGCGCACCTGGATGTTTACCCGCAGCGACCTCGAACTCGTCGCTTCACCATGACGGACCGCTACGCGGTAATCGGCAACCCGATTGCCCACAGCAAGTCGCCGCAGATCCACACGGCGTTTGCGCGCCAGACCGGGCAGGATATCGAGTATGCGCGCCTCCTGGCGCCACCTGACGACTTTCGCGGTACCGTGGAAAGCTTTCGCGCGGCGGGCGGCAGGGGCGCAAACGTGACCGTGCCTTTCAAGCTGGAAGCCTTCGACCTGGCCGATGAAGTATCGCAGCGCGCCAAGGATGCGCAGGCTGCGAATTTCCTGAACTTCGACGGCGGGCGCATCCGCGCCGACAATACCGACGGCGCCGGCCTCACCCGCGACATCACAGGTAATCTCGGCTTCCGCATCGCCGGCCAGCGAGTGCTGCTGATGGGTGCGGGAGGCGCGGCGCGGGGCGCACTACAGCCGCTGCTGGCGCAACAGCCGGCAATCCTGACGATCGCCAACCGCACGGTGGAAAAAGCGCTGCAGCTCGCCGAGGCGTTTCGCTACCACCCGGCGTCGGCCTCCTCGGTGCTGTCGGGATTTCGCTACGACGAACTGGCGGAGCATCACTTCGATCTGGTGATCAACGCCACCTCCAGCAGCCTGCAGGGCGAAATGCCGCCATTGCCGGCAGGAGTGTTCGCCGGGGGCTCGCTTGCCTACGACATGATGTACGGCAATGGACTCACGCCCTTTCTCGCGTTTGCGCAGTCGCAGGGCGCGGCGCGCCTTGCCGACGGTCTCGGCATGCTGGTCGAGCAGGCCGCCGAATCGTTCTTCCTGTGGCGCGGCGTGCGCCCCGAAACCCGTCCAGTCATCGAACTGCTGCGAAACCAATGAGGCGCCTGCTGCGTTGGGCCTGGCGGAGCGTCGCGCTCGTGCTCGCCGCGATCGTCGTCTACCAGTTCTGGATCTTCGGCCACGTGGTCTGGTGGGCATGGTTCAACCCCTCCACCAGCGCGTTCATGGAAAGACGGCTGGAGGTCCTGCAGGAGGACAACCCCGAGGCTGCGCTGCGCCATAAATGGGTGCCTTACGAACGCATCTCGATCAATCTCAAGCGCGCGCTGATTGCCGCCGAGGATGCCAAGTTTCTCGATCACGACGGCTTCGACTGGGAGGCGATCCAAAAAGCCTACGAAAAGAACATCATCAAGGGAAAAGTCGTAGCCGGGGGGTCGACCATCAGCCAGCAACTGGCCAAGAACCTGTTCCTGTCCGGCAAACGCACGCCGTGGCGCAAGGCGCAGGAAGCGCTGATCACCGTCATGATCGAAAAGGTGATGACGAAGCGGCGCATCTTCGAGATCTATCTCAACATCATCGAGTGGGGAAACGGGGTTTTTGGCGCCGAAGCCGCGGCACATTATTACTACTACACCAGCGCCGCGTATCTCGACGCCGAGCAGGCGGCGTGGCTTGCCGCAATGGTGCCGAAGCCGCGTTACTACGACCGGGTGCGCTACACCCCGCTGCTGGAGCGGCGCACCGGCATCATCCTGGAGCGCATGTATTACGTGGAGGTTCCCTGAAATCCTGCCTGGGCAAAAACCAACTTCTCACCACGAAGACACGAAGAACACGAAGAAGAGCGAGGCAGGACAACTGTCAAATTTGCGCCGCGGCGGACGGTATGGGTTTTAAGTATCCGGAGCCGGGAAAATTCAAATCAGGGCCCGCGAACGAGAACAAAGCTGTTGGCAGTATCGCGTGTGCACATGATGTTCACGATTCTCTTTGTGTCCCTTCGTGTCCCTTCGTGTTCTTCGTGTCTTCGTGGTGAGATTTTCGATTTGGCCTTTGCCGTCGCGAAGCTGCCGGGGTTGAAGATCGCTCACGTATAATTCGCCAACTTCTCCGGCGCCGTCATGCTCATCCATCCGCAGTTCGATCCTGTCGCCCTTCATCTCGGCCCGCTGTCGGTGCGTTGGTACGGGATGATGTACCTGCTGGCCTTCGTCATCGTGCTGGTGCTCGGGCGTTACCGCATCAGGACTCAGCCGCGGCTGGGCTGGACCAACCGCGATCTCGACGACATCCTGTTCCTCGGCGTGCTCGGCGCAGTGCTGGGCGGACGGCTCGGATACGTGTTGTTCTACAAATTCTCAGAGTATCTGTACGATCCGGTGCGCGTCCTCTTCCTTTGGGAGGGCGGCATGTCCTTCCACGGCGGCTTCCTGGGCGTGCTGGTGGCGATGCTGTGGTTTGCGCGCTCGCGTCACAAGAGCTGGCTCGCGGTAACCGACTTCATCGCGCCGCTGATTCCGCTCGGGCTGGGCGCGGGAAGGATCGGCAACTTCATCAACGCGGAATTGTGGGGCCGGCCCGCCAACGTCCCCTGGGCGATGGTTTTCCCGAACGTGGACAACCTGCCGCGCCATCCGTCGCAGCTCTACGAATTCATTCTCGAGGGCTTGGTGCTGTTCGCGCTGCTGTGGTGGTTCTCCAGGCGCTGGCGGCCCGTCGGCGCGGTCTCCGGGGTGTTCCTGATCGGGTACGGAACGCTGCGATTCCTGGTCGAGTTCACCCGCGAGCCGGACGGATTCCTGGGACTGCTTGCGCTGGGATTGTCGATGGGGCAGTGGCTGAGCCTGCCGATGGTGATCGGCGGCATCGCGCTGCTTGCGTGGTCCAACCGGCGCAAGCCGTTTAAGGCTAGTTAAGATCGCGCGGCTTGGTCGGCGGCGTGACCGCAAAGAAGCTGCGGCGGTTGAGCAGGCGTCGGAAGTTGTCCAGCGACAGCAGGTGCGTATAGATCTTCTCCAGTACGCCTGCGACGAGCAACTGGCGCAGCTTGTCCTCCGGCAGCGACTCGAGCGCAGTTCTCGCAACGCGGTGCATGCCGTCCAGTTGCATGGTAAACCCTTCCACCTCGGCCTTCATCGTGAAAGGCTCCAGCAATTCATGCCCCGCCAGCAGTTTGCATAACTCCTCCGCGCGCAACAGGTCGCTCTCGTAGTCGAAGATCAGCTTTTCCAGAGCACTCCATTGCGGCAGCGTGTTGCCGGCCTCGTCGTACAGCGGCTCGCCGCCGTCCTGAACGGCGCTCGCTTCCACGCAAACTATGCGCTCCTTCTGCATTTCGCCGTCCAGCGTCACCTTGGCCATGCAAAACGGGTAGCGCCGCACATATGCGGGCAGATAGACCCGCCGATCCCAGGTGCCGTCGGTGAGGATGAAAAGATTCTGGCTGGACTGCAGGCCGAGTACGGCAACCGCGTTGAAAGTCTTGCCTTCATCGGCGCTGACGAAGATGATTGGATAGTCGCGGCTGGCCGGTCCGAATTCGGCCAGGCTGATCGGCATCGCGTGCAGCCGGTGGAAGACGGCGGGTGTCTCTTCCACCATGCGCGGCAGGACCACCTTGTGGTTCTTCCGCAGCGGCGTGATCTGTTCGTAGCCCAACGGCGGCTCGATCTTCATGGGGGGAATCATTTTGCCGGAATTTGATTCCAGTATAATAGCGCCCTGACTCCGGCGCAGGGTGTGCTGGTCAGATAACGATGGGGACGTAGCTCAGCTGGGAGAGCGTCGCGTTCGCAATGCGAAGGTCGGGAGTTCGATCCTCCTCGTCTCCACCAAATGCAAAAGCCACCTCAAGGGTGGCTTTTGCATTTGGCGAGATGCAGGGGTAGATCGCACTCTCTCAGTTTGACCAACGAAGTCCGGGGACTTCGCGCAGGACGCCCCATCGAAGGGGCCACCGCGGCATTCGATTTCTTTCATCGGGTAATCCCATGTCACGCGACTAGGCGAATTTCAAGATCGCGGCCGACGGCCTTGGCGTACTTGCGCAACGTTTCGACTGAGGGCGAGTGTTTTGGTGTTGGCGACTCGATCCGCGCAACAGCCGGCCGCTGGGTTCCCATGCGCTTAGCTACTTGCTCTTGTGTCAGACCGGCGGCTTTACGCGCGCGCAGCAACACTTGCGCCAGATCGTATTCGGGCGCCAGTTTGTCGTAGGCTGCTTTCACCCCGCGCTTTTTCAGTGCTTTCTTAACGAAAGCTGCGTCGTGTGGAACCGGTTTGAACTTATCCATTTTTCACCTCTGTCATGCGTTTACGTGCAATCTTTAATTCCGCGGTCGGCGCTTGCTGTGTTTTCTTCACGAAGCAATGAAGCACGACCACCCTTTTGCCTATCATGGTGCAGTAAAGCACCCTGGCTATTCCTTCTTTTCCCTTGGGGCGAAACTCAAAAAGGCCCCCACCAAGCGCCTTACAATGTGGCATGCCGAGATCGACACCGAATTCCTCGAACAGGTCCGCAATGCGCAGATAGTCGGCGAGGATACCGGCGGGAAGGCTATACACCTGTTTTGATACCTTCTCCGAGTAGTACTCGATCCGCCAAGACATCGAAACGCAGCGTAACAAATACGTTACGTCAAGTCAACAAGAAATTGACCGCGAACAACCCGGGCGGCCACAGGCAGGGTGGCACTGGAGGGGGTACCAGGCCGCCACAGGCATTAAACTCCGCCTGTTTCTCCTATGAAAACGCGCTTAGGTTCGATCCTCCTCGTCTCCACCAAATAGAAATCGGCCGCGATGTGCAGTCTTTTTCTTTTCTGAAAAGTGGACGAGTGGTCCTTTAGGTACCTACCTCTCCGCCACCATCGCAATCCACCCTTCGAGTGAATCGATATTCGAAGGCAATCCGTAATTGTCCGCACGTCGCTGCCAAGCCCAAGCCGCTTGCAGGGAACACAGCACCGCGTCGAGCCGGTCACCGGTAGCGTCGCGCACCATCGAGTTCAACAACTGCGCAGGCGCGCTCAAGGCAAAGCCGAAGGGATTGTCGGTCGAGACCAGCGCCGCGACGATAGCTTTTCTGGCGTGCGTCCGCTGCGGTGTCTGCTTCGCCGACGCGTCGCTCTTGTACGAGCCTTTTACTATCTGCCGCGCTGCAAATCCCGGATAGGCCTCGAACGCGATTCGCTGCGGATCGCCTTTGACCAACCCGGGTATCGTAACGCCGGCCTTCAGCAAGCGTGGCGCACCTTCGAGAAACATCAGTCCGACCGGGGGATTCACCAGCTTGAGCGGGCTGTGCGAGCCGGCCGGATAGTCCGTGGCGCGATGGGCGTAGCGGTTTCCCGTCGGACGGCCTTCACGGTAACCGTCGAGGGTCGTGCGGAAGCTCTCGCGGCCCAGCGAGCGGCAATGCAGCACGAGTTCAGGCCAGGTTGCCGGCCAGCCGAGATCATGCGTCGCATCGCGCGGCAAACCGAACGGAAAGTCGAAACCCGCGACCCAGGGACCGTCGCGTTTCAACCATGATTCGAAGCTTCCCCAGTCGCAACACTCTTCGATGCCCTCGAGTTCGAATGCGCGACTGCGCATTCTTCCGGTCGCGACGGTGATCGGTTTTTGCTTGCGGGGGCGGCTGGTGAAATCCACGCCGGAGATCGGCCAGCCGGACCGGGCGGTCACGTCGAAGCACTCAGGATTGCAGCTGCTTCTCGAGGCGCTGCGCGAAGACGGCCATCTCCTTCGCCGCCTGTTTGTCGCCGCGCCGCTCCGCAACTTCGATTCCGCGTCGATAAGCGTCGAGAGCGTCGCGCAGGACGCCGGCATCGGTCAGTGCCTTGCCCAGCAGCTTCCATGCGGCGGAGTAATTCGGGTCCATCTCGGTCGCGCGCCGCAACTGGTACACCGCGACCCAGGTTTCCCCCAGCTTGAGATACTCGCTGCCCAGGCTGAAGCGCAGCAGTGCCGAGTCCTTTCCCTGCGACAACAGCGCCTCGAGATTGTGGAGGACCGACGCGGGATCCAT
>DASYUW010000128.1:0-2226 GCA_036000845.1 Burkholderiales bacterium | reverse complement strand
TCTGAAGTGGCTGGCGCGTTTCGTTTCCCACATCGGGCGCTGGCTGACCGGCATTGAAATCCATCCGGGCGCGATCATCGGAAGGCGCTTTTTCATCGATCACGGCATGGGCGTGGTGATCGGCGAGACCGCGCTGATCGGGGACGATTGCACGCTCTATCACGGCGTTACGCTGGGCGGCACCTCGTGGAGCAAGGGCAAGCGCCATCCCACGCTCGGCAACGGGGTGGTGGTGGGAGCGGGCGCCAAGATTCTCGGCCCGGTCACGATCGGTGACGGCGCCAAGGTCGGCTCGAATGCGGTGGTGGTGAAGGATGTGCCGGCACGCGCGACCGCGGTTGGCATCCCGGCGCGCATCCTGGACGACGAAACCATGACTGCTCGCGAGCAAAGCGCTGAAAAGATGGGATTTTCTGCTTACGGCATCGGCCCAGACATGAACGATCCGGTGGTCAAGGCGATTCACGGCCTGATTGATCACACCGTATCAGCGGACAGGCGCATCGAGTACATCCTGGAGCAACTTGCCCGTATGGGCGTCAAGGTCGAGGACGCACGCGCTACCGCAGACAAGTTCGATCCTGCCTACCTGAACCGTATTGTTGACTAAAGTGCTCGGGTTTTAGTATACTTGAGTGCGTTACTAGGATTTATAAGTTGCTGTTTTGTTGAATTATTGAGTAGAGGCGACCATGCGACTTACGACCAAAGGGCGTTTTGCAGTAACCGCCATGATCGATCTGGCGATGCGCAACGGAGAAGGTCCGGTGACGCTTGCGGACATCAGCGACAGGCAGAAGATTTCGCTGTCCTACCTGGAACAGTTGTTCGGCAAGTTGCGCCGGCAGGGGCTGGTGTCCAGCGTGCGTGGTCCGGGCGGCGGCTACAACTTGGCCCGGCCGACCCCGGAAGTTTCGGTGGCCGACATCATTGTCGCGGTGGATGAACCCATCGATGCCACCCAATGCGGCGGCAAGGAAAACTGCAAGGATGAGCAGAAGTGCATCACCCACGATCTGTGGGCCGACCTCAACAAGCATATCTTCGCCTACCTCGGCGCGGTGAAGCTTTCCGAGCTGGTGGCGAAGCAAACAAAGAAGTCCTCCGACGTCGCGGCCATGCAGATGCACGACAACCGCCAGAACCTGGCGAAGCCGAAAGAACCGGCTTCGGTCTGAACTGAACGCGATGCACGTCTACTTCGACCATAACTCCACCACTGCCCCGGACGAGCGGGTGCTCGAGGCCATGCTGCCCTTCTTCAAAGGGGAGTACGGCAATGCCTCCAGCCGCCACGAATTCGGTACTCGCGCGCGCAAAGCGGTTAACCGGGCGCGCGAGCAGGTCGCAAGTCTGGTGAACGTGCAGGCCTCGCAGGTGGTATTTGTCTCCGGCGGAACCGAAGCGAACAATCTGTTCATCAAGGGTGCGGCGGCATTTCTGAAGCCCACTCAAGTTGTGGTCAGCGGCATCGAACATCCCTGCGTGGCGAAGCCGGCGCAGGACCTGGCGCGCCAGGGTTGGAAGCTGCGCAAGCTTGCGGTCCGGTCCAATGGGCTGGTCGATCTCGCCGATGTGGACGCGGCGCTCACTGATGCCGCCGGGCTGGTGTCGGTCATGCTGGCCAATAACGAGACCGGCGTGATCCAGCCGGTGATGGAAATCGCCGCGAAAGCACGCGAGAAACGCGCAAGGGTGCATACCGACGCGGTGCAGGCGCTGGGCAAGATCCCGGTGGATTTCGAAGCGCTGGGCGTGCACGCGATGACGATTTCGGCGCACAAGATCTACGGCCCGAAGGGTGCCGGCGCGCTGGTGGTGGACAAGCGACTGGAACTGAAGCCGATCATCCACGGCGGTGGCCATGAAATGGGGCTGCGCTCCGGCACCGAGAACGTGCCGGCGATCGTCGGCTTCGGCGCCGCCTGCGAACTCGCGGCGGAGCGAATGGATGAAATCTCTGGCCATTTGCAGGGGCTGCGCGACCGCGCGGATCAAGGCGTATCGGCATTGGGTGCGGTGATTTTCGGTCAGGGCACGCCGCGCATTCCGAATACCACGTACTTCGCCTTCCCCAACGTCGATGGCGAAACCCTTGTGATCGAGCTGGACAAGGCCGGCTTCGCGGTGGCGAGCGGCGCCGCCTGCTCCAGCACCAGCACCGAACCCAGCGCGACGCTGCTGGCGATGGGCGTGACGCCGGAACTGGCGCGCGGTGCGGTACGG
>DASYUW010000127.1:0-8321 GCA_036000845.1 Burkholderiales bacterium | reverse complement strand
CCGTACCGCACCGCGCGCCAGTTCCGGCGTCACGCCCATCGCCAGCAGCGTCGCGCTGGGTTCGGTGCTGGTGCTGGAGCAGGCGGCGCCGCTCGCCACCGCGAAGCCGGCCTTGTCCAGCTCGATCACAAGGGTTTCGCCGTCGATGTTGGGGAAGGCGAAGTACGTGGTATTCGGAATGCGCGGCGCGTCCCGACCGAAAATCACCGCACCCAATGCCGATACGCCTTGATCCGCGCGGTCGCGCAGCCCCTGCAAATGGCCAGAGATTTCATCCATTCGCTCTTGCGCAAGTTTGCAGGCGGCGCCGAAGCCGACGATCGCCGGCACGTTCTCGGTGCCGGAGCGCAGGCCCATTTCATGGCCACCGCCGTGGATGATCGGCTTCAGTTCCAGCCGCTTGTTCATCACCAGCGCGCCAACACCCTTCGGGCCGTAGATCTTGTGCGCCGAAATCGTCATCGCGTGTACACCCAGCGCTTCGAAATCCACCGGAATCTTGCCCAGCGCCTGCACTGCGTCGGTATGCATCCAGGCGCGCTTCTCGCGCGCCTTCGCGGCAATTTCCGCCACCGGCTGGATCACGCCGGTCTCGTTATTGGCCAGCATGACCGACACCAGCCCGGTGGCATCAGTGAGCGCCGCGTCCACATCGGCGAGATCGACCAGCCCATTGGACCGGACCGCAAGCTTGCGCAACTTCCAACCCTGACGCGCCAGGTCCTGCGCCGGTTTCGCCACGCAGGGATGTTCGATGCCGCTGACCACAACTTGAGTGGGCTTCAGATATGCCGCCGCACCCTTGATGAACAGATTGTTCGCTTCGGTCCCGCCGGACATGAATATCACCTGCGAGGCTTGTACATTCACCAGATCTGCGACCTGCTCGCGGGCACGGTTCACCGCCTTGCGCGCGCGGGTTCCGAATTCGTGACGGCTGGAGGCATTGCCGTACTCTCCTTTGAAGAAAGGCAGCATGGCCTCGAGCACGCGCTCGTCCGGGGCCGTCGTGGCGTTATGGTCGAAATAGACGTGCATCGCGTTCAGTTCAGACCGAAGCCGGTTCTTTCGGCTTCGCCAGGTTCTGGCGGTTGTCGTGCATCTGCATGGCCGCAACGTCGGAGGACTTCTTCGTTTGCTTTGCCACCAGCTCGGATAGCTTCACTGCGCCGAGGTAGGCGAAGATGTGCTTGTTGAGGTCGGCCCACAGATCGTGGGTGATGCACTTCTGCTCATCTTTGCAGTTTTCCTTTCCGCCGCATTGGGTGGCATCGATGGGTTCATCCACCGCGACGATGATGTCGGCCACCGAAACTTCCGGGGTCGGCCGCGCCAGGTTGTAGCCGCCGCCCGGACCACGCACGCTGGACACCAGTCCCTGCCGGCGCAGCTTGCCGAACAACTGTTCGAGGTAGGACAGCGAAATCTTCTGCCTGTCGCTGATGTCCGCCAGCGTCACCGGACCTTCTCCGTTGCGCATCGCCAGATCGATCATGGCGGTTACTGCAAAACGCCCTTTGGTCGTGAGTCGCATGGTCGCCTCTGCTCAATAATTCATAAAAACAGCAGCTTATAAATCCTACTAACGTACTCAAGTATACTAAAGCCCGAGTGCTTTAGTCAACAATACGGTTCAGGTAGGCAGGATCGAACTTGTCTGCGCTGGCTCGGGCGTCCTCGACTTTGACGCCCATGCGGGCAAGTTGCTCCAGGATGTAGTCGATGCGCCTGTCCGCGGACACGGTGTGATCGATCAATCCGTGGATTGCCTTTACCACCGGATCGTTCACGTCTGGGCCGATGCCGTAAGCAGAAAACCCCATCTTTTCAGCGGTCTGCTCACGTGCAGTCATGGTTTCGCCGTCCAGGATGCGCGCTGGGATACCGACCGCGGTCGCGCGCGCTGGCACATCCTTCACCACCACCGCATTTGAGCCGACCTTGGCGCCGTCGCCGATCGTGATCGGGCCGAGAATTTTGGCACCCGCTCCCACTACCACCCCGTTGCCAAGCGTGGGATGGCGCTTGCCCTTATTCCACGAAGTGCCGCCCAACGTAACGCCGTGATAGAGCGTGCAATCGTCTCCGATCAGCGCGGTCTCGCCGATCACCACACCCATGCCGTGATCGATGAAAAAGCGCCTTCCGATGGTCGCGCCGGGGTGGATTTCAATTCCGGTCAGCCAGCGCCCGATGTGAGAAACAAAACGCGCCAGCCACTTCAGGCCCCACCCCCACAGCCGATGCGCGAGCCGATGGAACAGCAGCGCGTGAAAACCCGGATAACAGGTGATGACCTCCCAAGCCGAACGAGCCGCCGGGTCCCGGTCGAATACCACGCATATCTCTTCACGAATTCGGCTGAACATAGAGGAAACCTTCGAAGTTTCAGGTATTTTCGTAATTATGACTGATTTGGTCAACTATTCGTTCCCGCCCATGCGTTCCCGAACCGCACGCAGGAATCCGCGAAGGATGCTTACCTCCTCCTTTTCGAGGTGTGAGCGGGCGAACAGCCGGCGCATGCGCTGCATCAGACGCTTCGGCTGCTTCGGGTCGAGAAACCCGCTGGCATGGAAGACGTCCTCGAGCCGGTGGTAGAAGCCTTCAATTTCGTCGTGGGTCGCCGCCTCTGAACTTCGTGGCGGACGCAGTGCTGCGACGCCCGCAGTCATGCTCAATTCGTACGCAAATACCTGAACCGCCTGCGCCAGGTTCAGCGAGGCATAGTCGGGATTGGCCGGGATCGCCGCGATCAGCTGGCATTTGTTGACGTCGCGAACGGTGAGTCCGGTCCGTTCGGGACCGAAGACCAACGCCACCTCGCCGTGTGAGGCGTCCTGCACCAGGCGTTTACAGGCTTCGCGGCAATCCACGACTTCGTGCGTGAGATCGCGATGACGCGAGGTTGAAGCCACCGCCAGCACCGTCCCGGCGAGTGCTTCGTCCAGGCTGCCGCAAACGACGGCTTCGCGCAGTACACCGAGCGCGCCGGAAGCAAAAGCTTCCGCATCGGCATGGGGAAAGTGCTTTGGTTTCACAAGTACCAGCCGCGACAGACCCATCGTCTTCATCGCGCGAGCGGCTGCGCCGATGTTGCCGGGGTGGCTGGTCTCGCAGAGCACGACCCGCACCCGGTCAAGTGCGGCTGGGGTCATCATCGAATAGAATTGCGGCTTCGTTCTTTACCAGCGCCCCACTCCACATGCATCCGATGCTCAACATCGCGGTGAAAGCCGCGCGCCGTGCGGGCGGCATCATCAGCCGCGCGTCCCAGAACCTGGACGTTCTGACCATCAAGCACAAGAGCCTGAACGACCTGGTCTCCGAAGTGGATCGCGCATCGGAAGAAGCGATCATCGACGTGATCAAGAGCGCGTATCCGGAGCACGCGATTCTAGCAGAGGAAAGCGGCGCCTCCGGCAACTCGGAATACGTCTGGATCATCGATCCGCTGGACGGCACCACCAACTTCCTGCATGGCTTTCCACAGTACTGCGTTTCCATCGGCCTGCTGCACAAGGGTGTGCCGACGCAGGGCGTGATTTTCGATCCGACCCGCAACGACCTCTACACCGCTTCGCGCGGCCGCGGAGCGTATCTCAACGACAAGCGGCTTCGGGTGTCCAGGCGCGACAAGCTGATCGACGGCCTGATCGGCACCGGCTTTCCATTCCGCATGTTCGAATACCTGGACGCTTACAACGCCATGCTCAAGGACATGATGACCAGGTGTGCCGGCGTACGCCGTCCTGGCTCGGCAGCACTCGACCTCGCCGCAGTAGCGGCCGGGCATTTCGACGGCTTCTGGGAAATCGGGCTCTCTCCGTGGGATATGGCGGCAGGTGTACTCATGATCACGGAGTCCGGGGGCCTGGTCGGCGACTTCGAAGGCAACGACAAATTCATGGAGCGCGGGCAGATCGTCGCCGGCAACCCGAAAATCTTCAGCCAGATCCTGCACCTGCTCCAGCCTCACCTGACTTCGAAGATGAAGGCCTGAGCCGCTAGGACGCCAGGAAGATCGAGACTCTCACCACGAAGTCGGCACTCGGTAAGCTTCAAGACACGCTTAGCCAAATCGGCGCGATTGACGTTTTTATCGTAACGCGTTACGATAAACATGATGTCCAAATCTACCCGGACTGAACGCGGCCGCGGGCGGCCGTCGACCGGCAACGCGCAAACTGCCGCCGAGCGCATGCGTCGATATCGCGCGCGGCAGCACGCGGCGGGTCTACGCGTGGTCACGCGGCTGGAAGCGCCGATCAATGTCCTGTCGGGCGCTGCGCTGAAGCATCGCATCATCGAAGCACGCAGTCTCGCCATGCACTGTCTCGTCGCGCAGAAGATCGAGCTCAACCCCACGCTTCTGAAGCAGGTGAAGAAGACCCTGGAGACCTGGCGTTCGCGATACGGGGACGACATGCCGCGCGCACTGGACGAATGGCGCACCATCCTCCAACGGCCATGGCCTGAGATCGCTCACTTCATTACAGATTCGGGAGAACGTGCCACGCGGCTGCGGCAGTCCACGCCATTTGCAGGCGTGCTCACCACCGACGAGCGAGACCGGGTGTATGCGGCGTTCCGACCTTGAACACCTGATCCGCGCCGCAGGGCGTATCGCTGAAGAGCACGAGCTGGTAATCATCGGCAGCCAGGCCATTCTCGGCCAGTTTCCGGACGCGCCGGCCGCGTTGGTGCGGTCCATGGAGGCAGATCTCTATCCCCTGGCGCGACCTGAATTGGCCGACAAGGTCGACGGCGCCATCGGCGAGGGTTCGAATTTCCACCAGACCCACGGTTACTTTGCCCAAGGCGTAGGTCCGGACACAGCCACTTTGCCCAAGGGCTGGCGGCAACGCCTGGTACGCATCGAGAACCAGAATACCGGCGGCTACGTGGGACTATGCCTGGAGGTGCACGACCTTGCGATTTCAAAGTACATCGCAGGCCGCGAGAAGGACCGTGAATTCACCCGTGAACTCGCCCGTCACAGCATGACCGGCAGGCAAACGCTGCTCAAGCGCCTGGCGGTCACAAAGCTCGATGCCGCGGTGTCGAAGATCGTCAAAGGCAGGATCGAGAGGGATTTCCCCCGGTCCGTGCGGAAAAGCTGATTGAAAGGTGGCCCGTATAATGGCGGCTCTGGAGAATCCGGAACCCCGAATCGCCGAAGTCCAAAGATAATGAATCAAGCCCAGCACACGCCGATGATGCAGCAATACCTGCGCATCAAGGCGCAACACCCGGACAAGCTGGTGTTGTACCGCATGGGCGATTTCTACGAGCTGTTCTTCGAGGACGCCGAGCGCGGCGCGAAGTTGCTGGATATCACGCTCACCAGCCGGGGCCAATCGGCCGGAGAGCCGATTCGCATGGCAGGCGTCCCCTTCCATGCGGTCGAACAATACCTCGCCAAGCTGATCAGGCTCGGCGAATCGGTTGCGATTTGCGAGCAGATCGGCGATCCCAACACTTCCAAGGGCCCGGTCGAGCGGCAGGTTACCCGGATCGTCACACCGGGTACGCTTACCGACGCGGCGTTGCTGGACGAGAAACGTGACAACCTGTTGCTCGCGCTCAACCCGCAGGAAAATGTGCTGGGGCTGGCCTGGATGTCTCTGGCCAGCGGCCGTTTCACAGTCGAGGAGACGGGGCACGACAATCTCTCCTCGGAATTGCAGCGGCTGCAGCCAGCGGAAATCCTCGCCCCCGACGACTTCAGCGATCCGGCGCTCGAAGGCACGAGCATCGCTGTAAAGCGTCTTGCAGCCTGGCAGTTCGACAGTGAAGCGGCAGTGCGGACGCTGACCCGGCATTTCGAGACCCGCGATCTCTCCGGATTCGGTGCAGACGAACTCGGCCCCGCCCTGGGCGCCGCCGGCGCGCTGTTCGAATATGCGCGCGCCACCCAAGGAACCTCGATCGCGCACGTTCGCGCGCTGGCGGTGGAACGCGACTCGGCGTACGTCCGCATGGACGCCGCCACCCGCCGCAATCTCGAGCTCTCCGAAACGCTGCGCGGCGAATCCGCCCCCACCCTGCTGTCGCTGCTGGATACCTGCGCCACCGGAATGGGATCGCGCTGGCTGCGTCACGCGCTGCACCACCCGCTGCGCGACCGGCAGATCGTCAAGGCACGGTTGGATGCGGTGGCGACGCTGCGCGGACAGAGCACGGACAACCCCTATCAGAAAATGCGCGAGGCATTGCGTCCGGTGGTGGACGTGGAGCGTATCACTGCACGCGTCGCGCTGCGCAACGCGCGGCCGCGCGATCTCTCGGGATTGCGGGAAACCCTGAAGTTGCTCCCGGATCTGAACGGCCTGCTCACGCCGCTCGCAAGCCCACGGATCGCGGCGCTCGCGGGCGACCTCGCACCGCTGCCCGAGCTTGCCGACCTTCTCGCCCGCGCGATCCTGCCCGAGCCCGCGTCGGTTTTGCGTGAAGGCGGCGTGATCAACGACGGGTTCGATGCCGAGCTCGACGAACTGCGGGGGATTCAGACCAATTGCGGCGAGTTCCTGATCGCGCTGGAAGCGCGCGAGCGCAGCCGCACCGGCATCGCCAATCTCAAGGTCGAGTACAACCGCGTGCACGGCTTTTACATCGAGGTCACGAACTCGAATGCCGAAAAGGTGCCGGACGACTACCGCCGCAGGCAGACGCTGAAGAATGCCGAGCGTTATATCACGCCGGAACTCAAGACCTTCGAGGACAAGGCGCTATCGGCACAGGACCGCGCCCTCGCCAGGGAAAAACATCTTTACGAAAAACTGCTCGACGACCTAGCCCCGAACCTGCCGCGGTTGCAGCGACTGGCCGCCGCGCTGGCGGAGCTGGATACGCTGGCGGCACTGGCGGAACGGGCGGCGACGCTCAATTACTCGGAGCCCGAGTTCACCGACGATGAAATGATAGAGATCGAGGCCGGTCGCCATTCGGTGGTCGAACGGCAGATCGACGAGTTCATCGCCAACGACACTAAAATCGACTCCGGCCGCAGATTGCTGCTGATCACCGGCCCGAATATGGGTGGCAAGTCCACTTACATGCGCCAGGTCGCGCTGATCGTATTGCTGGCCCACGTCGGCTCGTTCGTGCCGGCAAGGCGCGCGCTGATCGGCCCGGTGGACCGGATTTTCACCCGCATCGGTGCTTCCGACGATCTGGCCGGCGGCCGCTCGACGTTCATGGTGGAAATGACTGAAGCAGCCAACATCCTGCACAACGCCACCGGCAACAGTCTGGTATTGATGGACGAAGTCGGCCGCGGCACTTCGACTTTCGACGGGATGGCGCTGGCGGTCGCCATCGTGCGGCATCTGGTGGAAACCAGCCGGAGCTACACGCTGTTCGCCACCCACTACTTCGAACTCACGCGGCTGGCTGAAGAATACCGCCAGGTCGCCAACGTGCACCTCGACGCGGTTGAGCACAAGGACAAGATCGTGTTCCTGCACGCGCTGGAAGAAGGTCCCGCTTCGCAGAGCTACGGCATCCAGGTGGCGCAACTAGCGGGTGTACCTGCGCCCGTGGTACGCGCCGCGAAGAAACACCTCGCGAAACTGGAAGAAGAAGCGGCGAGCCGCAGTCCGCAGGGCGATCTGTTTTCAACAAACACGAAGAAACCGGAACCGCCGTCGCACCCGGCCCTCGAGGCATTGCGGGAAGCCGATCCCGACGCGCTGTCGCCAAAAGAAGCTTTGGAACTGCTCTATCGCCTGAAAAAGCTTTCCGACTGAACCGATCAGTTGCCTTAGTGCGTCGCATCCGCGCTCTCGCGTTCGCGGGTGATTGCCCTGGCAAGTTGGTACACCGCCATTGCGTAATTCTTGCTGCGGTTGTAGCGGGTGATGACGTAGAAGTTATTGAGCGCCAGCCAGTACTCCTGGCCCTGCTCGACGTCGAGGGAGAAGAGCCCGGCCTGGATATCAGGCGGAAGCTCTTCGGTCGCTTCCACGCCCTTCGGCTGCATCTGCTGCAAGGTCAGTTGCGGCTTCAGCCCGGCTTCCAGGACTTCCTTGAACCGCGCTCCGCTGATCCTTGCCGGCACCGTGACCGGCTGGCCCCAGACCCAGCCGAACTGGCGCAGATAGTTGGCTACGCTGCCGATCACGTCGGCCGTGCTGTCCCACAGATTGATCCTGCCATCGCCGTCGAAATCCACCGCATACTTGCGGTAACTGGTGGGAATGAACTGCGGCATGCCCATCGCGCCGGCAAACGACCCCTTCACTTCCAGCGGATCGAGCGTGTTTTCGCGCGCGAGCAGCAGGAACTGCTCCATCTCGCCGCGGAAGAAGGTCGCGCGT
>DASYUW010000126.1:0-7264 GCA_036000845.1 Burkholderiales bacterium | reverse complement strand
AATTCTAGAAAAAAAATCGGGCGACCTGGTGGTCGCCCATTTGTTATTTGGGGATTGAAAGCTCCCTCTCCCCTGGCGGGAGAGGGTCGGGGAGAGGGGGAGAGTGGTTACGCCGCCGCAGGCGTGCTGTCGCGCGATGCGCGTTTGCGCTCGTGCTCTTTCAAGTGGCGCTTGCGGATGCGGATGGATTTGGGCGTGATCTCAACCAGTTCGTCGTCGGCGATGAACTCCACCGCTTTTTCCAGCGTGAGTTCGATCGGCGGCACTAGGCGCACAGCTTCATCGGTGCCGGACGCGCGCACGTTGGTCAGTTGCTTGCCCTTGATCGGGTTGACGACCAGGTCGTTGTCGCGCGAATGGATGCCGATCACCATACCCTCGTACAGCGCATCGCCCGGCGAAACGAACATTCGGCCGCGGTCCTGCAGCTTCCACAGGGCGTAGGCGACCGCTTCGCCAACATCTTGGCTGATCAGGACGCCGTTGCGGCGCTCTTCCATGTCGCCCTTCACCGGGCCGTAGTCGTCAAAAATGTGGCTGGCCAGCCCCATGCCGCGCGTGATGGTGAGGAACTCGCCCTGGAACCCGATCAGCCCGCGCGCCGGAATGCGGTACTCGAGACGCACGCGGCCCTTGCCGTCCGACTGCATGTCCTGCAGGTCGCCCCGGCGGCGGCCGAGTTCTTCCATCACCGCGCCCTGGTGGGCGTCTTCCACGTCCACGGTGAGCAGTTCGTACGGCTCCTGCTTCTCACCGTCTACGGTTTTCATCACCACCCGCGGGCGGCCCACCGCCAGCTCGTAGCCTTCGCGGCGCATGTTTTCGAGCAGGATGGTGAGGTGCAGTTCGCCGCGCCCGGACACCACAAAGGTGTCGGAATCCGCGGTGAACTCCACTTTCAACGCGACGTTCGATTGCAGTTCGCGTTCGAGGCGCTCGCGGATCTGGCGGCTGGTGACGAACTTGCCTTCCCTGCCCGCCAGCGGCGAGGTATTGACCAAGAAGTTCATGGTGAGCGTGGGCTCGTCCACTTTCAGCAGCGGAAATGCCTCGGGCGTCGCCGGGTCGCAAATGGTGACGCCGATGCCGACTTCGTCCACGCCGTTCACCAGCACGATGTCGCCGGCCTGCGCCTCCTCGACCACGGTGCGCTCCAAGCCCTTGAACACCATGACCTGGTTGATCTTGGCCAACACCGGCTCGGCTTCGGGTCCATGCATCACGGCGACCTGCTGGCCGGAGCGGATGCGCCCGCGCGCCACGCGACCGACGCCGATGCGGCCGACGAAACTGGAATAGTCGAGCGAACAGATCTGTAGTTGCAGCGGCGCGTCGGGATCGTCTTTGCGCACCGGCACGTTTTCGAGGATGGCATCGAACAGCGGCCGCAGGTCCTGGCCCGGCTGGTCGTGCTTCAGTGACGCCCAGCCCTGCAGCGCGGAGGCATAGATCACCGGGAAGTCGAGCTGTGCCTCGGTGGCGCCGAGCTTGTCGAACAGGTCGAAGGTCTGGTTGACCACCCATTCGGAACGCGCGCCGGGGCGGTCCACTTTGTTGACCACGACGATCGGCTTGAGTCCCTGCGCCAGGGCCTTGCGGGTGACGAAGCGGGTCTGGGGCATCGGCCCTTCGACTGCGTCCACCAGCAGCAGGACGCTGTCCACCATCGACAGCACGCGCTCGACTTCACCGCCGAAGTCAGCGTGGCCGGGCGTGTCAACGATGTTGATGTGAGTGCCCTGATACTGCACGGCGCAGTTCTTGGCGAGAATGGTGATGCCGCGCTCGCGTTCCAGGTCGTTCGAATCCATCACCCGCTCGGTGATGTGCTGGTGGGCGGCAAAGGTGCCCGCCTGGCGCAAAAGCTTGTCCACCAGCGTGGTCTTGCCGTGGTCCACGTGGGCGATGATGGCGATGTTGCGAACGTTGCGACTCATGTAATGCGGTTTCCCGAAAAAAGGTCGCGCAGTGTACCACAGACACCGTTGCAATTCATTGAATTTTCGCAATTTGCCGCCTACGGAAGGACTTTCACCGCGAAGACGCAAAGAACGCAAAGAAAAGCGAAAAAATAGATGGAAAAAAGCCGTGATATACAGAACCCGCATCCGTCACGAGAATCGGGTATTTGGGTAGTGAACGATATGAACCGTTGTCTTTCGTTACCCGGATTCTCTTCGCGTTCTTTGCGTCTTTGCGGTGAACGGGTTTAGACAGTCTAGGCGCTGGCACGGAAGACTTGCATCGGCGGGGTGCGCAGCACCTTGGCAGTTCCGAGCAGGCCCGCGATCGCCACGCCGATGGCACCGGCCACCAGTCCCACCAGCCCTATCCAGGCATCGATGCTGTAGGGTACGTTGAGCACTTGTTTGGCGAGCACAAATCCCACCGCGCTAGCGCCTACTGCGGCAAGCAACCCGGCAAGTGCGCCGATCAGCAGAAACTCCGCCGCCTGTACCGCGCGCAACTGCGCGCTCGCCGCCCCGAGCGTGCGCATCACGGCCGCGTCGAACACCCGTTCGCCATGCGTGCTGCTCACCGCGGCAAACAGCACCAGCAGTCCGGCGGCGAGGCTGAACAGAAACACGAACTCGATCGCCCGCACCACCTGATCCATCATGCGCTGCACCTGCGCCAGGATCGCCGCCACGTCGATCACCAGCAGATTCGGGAATCGCTTCACGATCTCGTCCATCAGGACAGATTGCGACGCCGGCAGGTGCAGGCTGGTCACAAAGCTGCCAGGATAGCGCTCCAGCACGCCCGGGGGTGCGATCACGAAGAAGTTGACCCGGAACGAGTCCCAGTCCACCGTCCGCAGCGAGCTTATCTTCGCCGTCAGGCGCGATCCGCCGATGTCGTAGGTCAGGTCGTCTCCGAGCTTGAGGCCCAGCGTGTTGGCAATGCCTTCTTCCACCGACAGCAGCGGCTTTCCGGCATCGGACGCGGCGAACCAGCGGCCGGCGACGACTACGTTGTCCGGCTGCATCTTCTCCGCCCATGACAGGTTGAACTCGCGGTCGATGAGGCGCCGCGCCCGGTCTTCGACGTAGTCCTTCGAGGACACCGGCTTGCCGTTCACTTCCACCAGGCGGCCGCGGATCATCGGGAACAGCGCCGGCGGCTGCAATTGCCGGCCGGCAAAAAAGTCCGCGAGCTCCCCGACCTGGTCGGGCTGGATGTTCACCAGGAATCGATTCGGCGCATCCGGCGGCAGGCTTCTCTGCCAGCTCTCCAGCAGGTCCGAACGCACCAGCGTGAGCAGGATCAACGCCATCATGCCCAGTCCCAGCGCGATCACCTGGATCACCGTGCCCATGGTGCGGCGGCGCAGGTTGGCAAGCCCGAAGCGCCAGTTGAGCCCCGCGCCGCGGCTGAACGACGACAGCAGGCGCAGCACCAGCAGCGTCAGGACAGCCGACGCCACCATGGTGCCGAGCACGCCGCCGAGCACATACATCCCGAGTTTCGGATCCTGCGCCTGCCACAGGATCAGTCCCGACATTGCGGCGCCACCGAGCAGATAGGCCGACAGCCCGAACGAGTCCGGTGCGCCCAGATCCCGGCGCAGCACCCGCAACGTCGGCACTTTCTTGAGTGCGATCAGCGGCGGCAGCGCAAATCCGAGCAGCAACACGAAACCGGTGATCAGCCCCTTCAGCACCGGCAGCCAACCCGGCGCAGGCAGGCTGACCGAGACAATGGGCGCGAGCAGCGCCGCAAGCACGTACTGGCACAGGAAACCGATGGCGCAGCCGATCGCGCTGGCGATCAATCCGATGATCGCGAACTGCAGCACGTGCAGCGCCAGGATCAGCGTCTGGCTCGCGCCCAGGCAGCGCATGATCGCGCAGGCGTCCAGATGCCGCTGCAGATAGCGGCGCGCCGCCAGCGCCACAGCAACGCCGGCGAGAATGACCGTCAGCAGTGCGGACAGGCCGAGAAAGCGCTCGGCGCGGGTCAGCGCCGAGTTGATTTCAGGCCGCGCTTCGCGGATGTCCTCGACCCGCTGCCCCGGCCGAATCGTGCGCGCGGCGTAATCGCGAAACGCGGCCACGCCTTGCATGTCGCCGGCCACGAACAGGCGGTAGGAGACCCGGCTGCCGACCCGCACCAGGGCGGTGGAAGCGAGATCGTCCATGTTGAACATCAGCCGCGGGCCGAGATTGAGAAATCCGGCGCTCGATTCCGGCTCCTCGCTCACCATCGCCGCCACCGTGAACTCGCGCGCTCCGAGGGAAACGCGATCGCCGATACTGACGTCGAGCCGGCGCAATAGGCGATCGTCCACCCAGACGCTGCCCGGCGCCGGAATGCGCGCGGGTTCGAAGTCCGGCCCGGCCGCGCTCTCGCGGATGCGCAGTTTGCCCCGCAGCGGGTAACCCGCCGAGACTGCCTTCACTTCGGTCAGCAGCGCACGATCGCTCGCCTGCGTCATGCTGGGAAAGCGCACGGCTTCGGTGACGGCAAGCCCGAGGCGGCGCGCCTCGCTGCGGAACGATTCGTCGATCGGCGCGTCGGAGACCACGACCAGATCGGCGCCGAGCAACTGGTTGGCTTCTCGTGTGAGCGTGCGCCCGACCCGGTCGGCAAAGAAGGCGACCGTGGTCAGACTTGCCACCGCAACGATCAGCGCCACGGCCAGCACTCGCTGCTCGCCCGCACGCCAGTCGCGACCGAGCATGCGCGCCGCCAGGCGCAGCACCGCGCCCGCACTCAAGCGATCAACGGCGCTCATCGCTGGTCAGCCTCCCGGCAGCAAGCCTGAGCTGGCGCGGACAGCGCCGGGCAATCGCCGCGTCGTGGGTCACCAGCAGCAATGTGGTGCGGCTTTCCCGGTTGAGTGTGAACATGAGGGAAATGATTTCCTCGCCGGTGGCGGAGTCGAGGTTACCGGTCGGTTCGTCGGCGAACAACAGCCGCGGGCCGACCGCGAAGGCGCGGGCCACCGCAACGCGCTGCTGCTCCCCGCCGGACAGTTGCCGCGGATAATGTTCGAGCCTCTCTGTCAGACCCACACGCGCCAGCCAGGCCGCGGCTTTCGCGCGCGCGCCGTCGTTACCGGCGAGTTCGAGCGGCAGCATCACGTTTTCCAGAGCCGTCAGCGCCGGAAGTAACTGGAAGGACTGGAACACGAAGCCGACCTGGTTGCGGCGCAGGCGCGCGCGGCCGTCCTCGTCAAGCGCGAACAGGTTGGCGCCATTGATGTGCACCTCCCCGCCGGTGGGCACGTCCAGTCCCGCGAGCAGCGCAAGCAGTGTAGTCTTGCCCGAGCCGGAGGCGCCGAGTATCGCGCAGGCCTCCCCGGCCGTGATTTCCAGCGAGACATCCTGGAGGATGGTGAGCGTGGTGGTGCCGGTGGAGACTTGCTTCGTCAATCCGACCGCCTTCACAATTGGCGGAAAAGGTTCCTGAGACATGTGGCTGCGATTTCTTCTGTTGTTGATCTTAACTGCGGTTGCGCCCGCGCACGCCGCCCGGACGATACTGGTGTTCGGCGACAGCCTGTCGGCGGGCTACGGGCTGCCGACCGGAAGCGGCTGGGTGAGCCTGCTGGAACATCGGCTCAAGCGCGACCGGCTCGACTACACCGTCGTCAACGCCAGCATCAGCGGCGAGACCACGCTCGGCGGCCGTAATCGCATTGCGGCCGCGCTCGCGGAACACCAGCCGGCGGTGGTCATCGTCCAGCTCGGGGCCAACGACGGCCTGCGCGGAAACTCCATCGAAATAACCCGCCGTAACCTCATCGCCATCGTCGAAGCCTCGCGCAAGTCAGGCGCCAAGGTGCTCCTGGTGGGAATGCGCATTCCGCCCAACTACGGCCAAGTCTATACACGGCGCTTCGAAGCGCTGTTCGCCGAGGTGGCTAGACAGCAGAACGCATCGCTGGTTCCGTTCATGCTGCAGGGCTTCGCCGACAAGCGCGAATGGTTCCAGTCCGACGGCGTTCATCCCGCCGTCGAAGCGCAACCCCGCATCCTGGACAACATCTACCGGCGCCTGCGCGCCATGCTTACGCCGCAACGTGCTTGACGCGTGGAGAATATTGCCGGTGGCTGCGCGTGTAAACTGATGGCTACCGCATCCAGGGCAGCGCGCTTCAGTGCATGAATCAGGACACAGTCACGGTAGCACAGCTATCCGAATTCGACGACATCGTGGATGTGCGCTCGCCAGCGGAGTTTGCCCTGGATCACATTCCCGGTGCGATCAACTGTCCGGTACTCGACGACGACGAGCGCGCGCGCGTCGGCACGCTCTACGTTCAGGTTTCGCCGTTCGAGGCCAGGAAAGTCGGCGCGGCGCTGGTCGCACGCAACATCGCGCGGAGCATCGAAGCGAGCTTCGCCGGCAAGCCCAGGAACTGGCGGCCGCTGATCTACTGCTGGCGCGGCGGGCAGCGCAGCGCGGCGATGAGCCACGTCATGCGCCAGATCGGCTGGGACGTGAAACGGCTGGCCGGCGGATACAAAGCCTACCGCCACGCGGTGGTTGCCGGCATCGAGGCCGTGGCCGGAAAACTCAGCTATCGCGTGATCTGCGGTCTTACCGGTTCCGGCAAGACCATCCTGTTGCGGCATCTCGAAAGACATGGGGCACAGATGCTCGACCTGGAGCAGTTGGCCGCGCACCGCGGCTCCCTGCTGGGCGAATTGCCGGGCGAGCGACAGCCTTCGCAGAAGATGTTCGAGAGCCGGTTGTGGCAGAAGCTCAAGGGCCTGGATCCTCGGCAGCCGGTTTTCGTCGAATCCGAGAGCCGCAAGGTGGGAAACCTCAGGGTGCCGGAGGCGCTGATCGCACGCATGTGGCGGAGCGAATGCGTCTGGCTGGAGACCGCCTTGCCGGTGCGCGTCGCCCTGCTGTTGCGCGACTACCGCCACTTCACCGAGGATGCGCAGGCCCTTTGCGACAAGCTCGATTGCCTGGTCGCGCTGCACGGGCACGAGAAGATCAACGGCTGGAAAGAGGAGGTCGCCGGCGCCCAGTGGTCGGAATTCGTGACGCAGATTCTCCAGGAGCACTACGATCCCGCCTACGTCAAGTCCATCGCGCGCAACTATCCCAGGCTCGACAGCGCCACTTACGTGCGGCTGGTCGACGGCAACGACACGGACTTCGGGCGCGCCGCGCGCGCGCTGCTCGAACCCGCCCTTGCGGAAACAACCTAGGGAATTTTCACCGCAAAGACGCAAAGAACGCAAAGAAAAGCAGAAAAATGGCCGACGAAATCCTGCAATGTGCAGAACCTGTTTTCGTCGCG
>DASYUW010000125.1:0-3395 GCA_036000845.1 Burkholderiales bacterium | reverse complement strand
CCAGTTGCGTACGTTCCTCCATACTCAGGTCAAGCGATTGTCTCGGGCGGCCAGTTCGCATTGCGCGCTCTCCGTGGGTGGCGATCATACCCATTGGACAGCGCTATGTTAGATAAGTTACATACGGGACACAACACTAGCTCAGCGGTAGATCAGAACCGGAATTTTCGAGTGCGTGACGACTTTGGTGGCCTGGCTGCCGAGCAGCAAGCGCGATAGACCGGTGCGGCCGTGCGATGCCATGAAAATCAGGTCGCACTTTTTCTTCCTTGCCGCCTCCACAATGGCTTGCCAGGGCGCGAGGCGGGCCAGATGCAGACTGTCACAGGCGACGCCGGCCGACTTGGCTTCCTTCTCGATGACGGCAAGGAACTTCAGCGCGGTCTTTTTCGAGCGCTCGTCCCATTCGGCGCGCGACATCAGATCGGGCGGGAAATATTCGCCGTAAGCGAGAATCTCGTAAGGCTCCGGTGAATAAAAGCCGGTAACCCCCGCGCCCGTGGTTTTCGCCAATGCGATCCCGGCCTTGATGGCTTTCTTCGACAGAGTCGAGCCGTCGGTCGGAATAAGGATGTTCTTGAACATGTGGCCCCCTCGGAAGGAATCGAAGGTTCAGTTTCGGCGTCCGCGCGGGATCTGTATTGATGCAGATCAATGCCGCCGTCACCGGCGATGCTTCGGGTATAGTTCGCCAGACTCACAGTACTCTTTTGACGTGACTCCGCATACGCTCGAAGTCCTGCGCCTCCTGCAGAACGGTGAATTCCAGTCCGGCGAAGCCATCGGCAAGGCACTGGGGATCACACGCGGCTCGGTGTCGAATGCGCTCGCCAACATCGATGAATTCGGTCTCACGGTCCACAAGGTGCATGGGCGCGGCTATCGCCTGGTTACGCCGGTGCAGTGGTTGTCCCGCGACGAAATCCTTAAGCAACTCGGCGGGCGGGCGGCGAGCTTCGCCATCGAAGTCGTGGACGAAACAGGCTCGACCAATTCCGATCTGCTGGAACGCGCCGCTCAGGGGGCGCCGACGGGCACCGTACTGGTAGCCGAATTGCAGACCCGCGGGCGCGGACGGCGCGGGCGCGGCTGGCATTCCGCACTGGGGGGCGCGCTCACGTTTTCGGTCCTCTGGCGGTTCGAGCAGGGCGCGGGGTTTCTTTCCGGGCTGAGCCTCACAGTCGGCATTGCGCTTGCGAGAGTGCTGAGAAGGCATGGAGCAGAAGATGCGATGCTGAAATGGCCGAACGACGTGCTGTGGCGCCACCTCAAGCTTGCCGGAATCCTGATCGAGCTTGCCGGCGATGTGATGGGGCCTACCGTGGCGGTGATCGGGGTGGGAATCAACTTGCGCCTGCCTGAGGCGGTAAGGGCACGCATCGACCAACCGGTGGTGGACTTGGCAAAGATCGGCATCGTAGTGGACCGCAACCGGCTGTTTGCGGAGTTTCTTGCCGAACTCGATGTGGTTCTGAGGAATTTTTCCGACGAGGGCTTTGCGCCGTTTCGCGAGGAGTGGGACCGGATGCACGCTTACCAAGATAGAATGGTGCGTCTGCGCATGCCGGACAAGACCGAGCTCGAAGGCAAAGTCGAAGGGGTCGCCGAGGACGGTGCGCTCATGATCAAGACCCGCTCCGGTACGCGCAAGTTCTACGGCGGAGAGCTGAGTCTGCGGCCCGCCGCGTGAGCGCGAGGTCCCTATCAAATCCGAAGGTCCCACGAACCGTGATTCTTGCCGTCGATGCCGGCAACAGCCGAATCAAATGGGCGCTGCATGACCGAAGCGCCTTCGTCCACGAAGGTCGGGTGGCGCTGGCCGAACTCGGCCTGCTCGAGCGGGAGTGGGCACATCTGCCCGCTGCGGACTCGATCGTCGTGGCCAATGTGGCTGGCGAGGTGGTACGCGCCGGTTTGCAGAAACTATTTGCGCGTTGGAGGGCGGAACCCCGGTGGGTAGCGGCGACCGGAGCCCAGTGCGGTGTCGTCAGCCGCTACGACGATCCGTCGCAACTTGGCGCGGACCGCTGGGCGGCGCTGATTGGCGCACGCCAGCTCGTTTCCGGTTCCTGTCTGGTGGTCAACGCAGGCACCGCGATGACGGTGGATGCCCTTAGCGCGCAGGGCGAGTTCCTCGGCGGCATCATCGTTCCGGGCTTCGATCTGATGCACGAAGCGTTGGCTTCGAACACCGCCGGCCTGTCCTCCGAACGCGGCAGCTTTGCGTCGTTCCCGCGCAGCACGCGCGACGCCATTACCAGTGGTGCGATACAGGCGCTGTGCGGCGCGGTGGAACGCGTGTGCGCAGCAATGGTGGCAGACGGACACGGCGAACCGACCCTGCTGATCGGAGGCGGTGCGGGGGAGTTGGTGGCGCAACGGCTCGGCAGGCCGGCCAGGATTGCGGACAAGCTTGTGCTCGAAGGCCTGGTGCGGATTGCCCAGGAGCGGCGATGAGGTGGGTGTTCCTGCTGCTGCTTGCCGTCAACATCGGAATCGGCATTTTTGTCTACCTCAGAGACAAGACGCCAAATCCGGATGCGCAGCTCATCGCACTGCAGATGAATGCGGACAAGGTGCGCATCGTGCGGCCGCGGCCTGCGCCTGCGCCGGTGACGGCATCGGCGCGCGCAGCCTGTGTCGAATGGGGCGGATTTGGCACAGGCGAACTGGCGCGCGCACAGGGCGCCCTGGATCGTCTTGCGTTCGCAGCGCGCATGCGCCGAGTCGAAGTCAGCGTGACCGCGGGATACTGGGTATTCATTCCGCCGATGCGATCGCAGGCGGCGATGGAGCGCAAGGTCAACGAGCTCAGGCAACTGGGGGTCAACGAATACTTTCCGGTTCTGGACCCGGGCCGTTGGCGGTACGCGATTTCGCTGGGCGTGTTCCGCAGCGAGGAAGGTGCGAACAGGTATCTTGCGCAGCTGAGGCAAAAGGGCGTCCGTTCGGCGACGATCGGCGAACGCGAACAGCGCGTCACCCAGACTGCATTCCTGATCAGCGACCCGACCGAAGAGGAATCCGCGAAACTGACGGAACTGAAAAACGATTTCCCGGGCTCCGAATCGCGTGCCGTCGAATGCCCGCCTTCTTGAAAAAGCAAAACCTGATTAGCCACAGAGGACACAGAGGCAATCACCTCACCCCCCGCCTTCTCCAGCAAGCTAGAGAGGGTGCCGAAAAACTACACGATCTTGGATCAGCGCGCTTCCATCACCCTCTCCACCCGATTGTGGGGGGAGAGGGATGGGGCTGATGTTTCCCCGGTTTTTCATAGGTGCAATCCGAGGCGTTGGTACAGGGCAAGGAGGGCATCGGAGGTGATGGGTATTTGCGGCAATGCGCACAGCAGGCAGGCTAAGGTGATCAGTGAGAATTCGCGCGCGGTGCGG
>DASYUW010000124.1:0-7123 GCA_036000845.1 Burkholderiales bacterium | reverse complement strand
TTGACGCGCGAGACGCCGATGCGTTGACATCGGCCGGGCGCCAACGCCGATTCGGGTATCCTGCTCTCAGGATTTCCGGATTCTAGTGTCCTGTCCCGCTGATTCGTGGGATAACTCTCGAACGTTGGAAGCCAGTCCGATGACCTATTTGACAGCAATCTATCATCGATCGGAAAACCCGCGAAATCGGCGTCAGGCAAGGCGCGAGTCCTTGACAGTGGCGGGCCCCACGGCGAGGACTCGTAACACCGCATGGCGCCGATTCTCGTCGGGTTTTCAGCCAGGAATCAGCGGGACAGGACACTAGACTACCGGAGCATGTCTTCCCCCGCACTTTCGAACGGCACGCAGTCCGAAAGCATCACGCGCGCGGCGCGGCTGTCGCGCTACGCGCGTCACCTGCTGTCGGCCAACCCTGCGCTTGCGGCCGAAACCGAGGCGGATGCTCAATTTGCCGCGGACGAAATGCGCGCGCGCCTTTCCGGTGCCGATTTCGGCGACGAGGACGCGCTCAAAGCGGGCCTGCGCCGGCTGCGTCAGGCGGTCATGTTGCGTCTCATCACCCGCGACCTGGGCGGACGTGCCGATCTTACCGAGGTGGTCGCTACCGCCACGGCGCTTGCGGAAGAAACACTGCGCACCGCGGCCGCGCGCCACGCACAATGGCTGACACGCGACTTCGGCCGGCCACTCGGCGTTGCATCGGGAGAAGTGCAGGAATTGCACGTGATCGGCATGGGCAAGCTCGGCGGCGCCGAACTCAACGTGTCCTCGGACGTTGATCTCATCTTTGCCTATCCCGAAGACGGGGAAACCGACGGCCCGCGCCGGATAGCCAACAACGAGTATTTCACGCGCCTGGCGCGCAAGCTGGTCGCCGCGCTCGGCGAAGTCACGGCGGACGGCTTCGTGTTCCGGGTCGACACGCGGCTCAGGCCCTACGGCGACAGCGGGCCCCTGGTGGTGAGCTTCGACATGCTTGAAGACTACCTCGCCACCCAGGGCCGCGAGTGGGAACGCTACGCCTGGGTGAAAGGCCGGACCATCAGCGGCGACCGCGGCGCTCAGCTCGAGGCGATCGTCGCCCCGTTCGTATACCGGCGCCACCTCGACTTCAGCGCTCTGGCCAGCCTCCGCGAGCTGCATGTGCAGATCCGCCAGGAAGTGCAGCGCCGCGAGATTGCCGACAACATAAAGATCGGTCCTGGCGGCATTCGCGAGATCGAGTTTCTGGTGCAGGTATTCCAGATCATTCGCGGCGGGCGCGAACCGCAGTTGCGCCTGCGGCCGACGCTGAAAGCACTGGCCCTGCTGGGAGAAAAGCAGTTGCTGCCGGCGGCGGCGGTCGCCGAATTGCACGCGGCGTACGTGTTTCTGCGCAATCTCGAGCACCGCTTGCAGTACCTCGATGACCAGCAGACGCAGATGCTGCCCGCGGGCGCGGAGGACCGGCAACTGGTCGCCGAAATGATGGGCTACCCCGCCTATGCCGACCTCGACCGCGACCTGGCGGGACATCGAAGCGTGGTGTCCCTGCATTTCGAAGCGATCTTCGCCGGACAACCGGCAGATGCGACGGCAGATCCCTGCGCCGACCTCTGGCTGCAACAGTTGCCCGAGAAGGATGCGCTGGCGCGGCTGGCAGCGCTGGGTTACGCCGAACCGGCGCGCATTTTCCGGCTGATTTCGGACATCAGGTCAAGCGCCCGCTATCGCCGCATGGGCGCCTCCGGCCAGGCGCGCCTCGACCAGTTGATGCCGAAATTACTGAAGCTCGCCACCACCTTCTCCGGCCCGGATGCGACTTTCGAGCGGGTGTTGCAGGTCGTGGAAAGCATCGGCCGGCGCGAGTCCTACCTGGCGCTTCTGCTCGAGTATCCCTTGGCGCTGGTGCGTCTCGCCCGTCTGGCTTCTGCAAGCCCTTGGGCGGCCGGCTATATGGCACAGCACCCGATACTGCTCGACGAACTGATCACGCCGCAAAGGGGACAGGCGCCCGAATGGCCGCAGTTGCGCACCGCTCTGCGCGCCGGCCTCGACGAGCACGCCGGCAACGCCGAGCGGCAGATGGACATCCTGCGCCACTTCAAGCAGACGCAGACGCTGCGCCTGCTTGCGCTCGACCTTGCCGGGGACCTGCCGCTGGAAACGTTATCCGACAACCTGAGCGATCTCGCCTGCGTGGTACTGGAGGAAGTACTGCGACTGGCCTGGGACGGCCTGAGGGTGCGCCACCGCGACGAACCGCGCTTTGCCATCATGGGTTACGGCAAGCTGGGCGGCAAGGAACTGGGATACGTGTCGGACCTCGACATCATCTTTTTATATGACGACGCGCACGAGAGCGCGCCGGAAATCTACGCCAGGCTCGCGCAGCGCATTAACACCCTGCTCACCAGCACCACCTCCGCCGGCGTGCTCTACGAAACCGACCTGCGGCTGCGGCCCAACGGCGCGGCCGGTCTGCTGGTAAGCCACATCGACGCATTTCGTGACTACCAGTTCAATGACGCGTGGATCTGGGAACACCAGGCCCTTACGCGAGCGCGCGCAGTTGCCGGAGACACGCAAATCGGCGCCCGCTTCGAGGCCATCAGGATCGAGGTGCTGCGCCGGCCGCGCGACCTGGCCGCGCTGAGACAGGAGATCCCCGCGATGCGCGACAAGATGCGCCGGAGCCATCCCAACGGCACCCGACTGTTCGATCTGAAACACGACCGCGGCGGCATCGTCGACGTCGAGTTCATCGTCCAGTACCTGTTGCTCGGCGAAGCGCACCGCCATCTCGAGCTGACCGGCAACATCGGCAACCTGGCTTTGCTCAAGCTCGCCGCCCGGGTCGGGTTGATTCCGGAAGACATGGCTGCGGCCGCGCATACGGCCTATCGCAAGTTCCGGCGCCTGCAGCACCAGTTGCGCCTGCAGGGCGAACGCTACGCGCGCGTTGAACCGGCGACCGTGGCCGGACACGCGCAAGCAGTGGTCAAACTATGGGAGCGGGTTTTCGAAAACGTCAGCTAAAACCTTGCAACACGGAGAACACGGGGAACATCGAGAGGGAAAGCGGCAAGATTCAAAGGAGAATTTTCGAATCTCCCCGTGTCCCCGGTGGTCCGCCGAGATTTCAGTCAGATATAGAGCTTGCCGGTGAGGCGGTAAACCGTTGTATCGCCCTTGCCTTTGATCGAGATCGTGCGCGGTTCGTCGAATGAATAGCGGTGGCCGAGCCGGCGATATGTGGTCTTATCGACCAGGATCATGCCGCCGGCCGCCTCGGCAGTCAGCCGGCTGGACAGATTGACGGTGTCGCCCCACAAGTCGTAGATGAAGCGCGTGGCGCCGATCACACCTGCGATCGCCGGACCAGTCGCGATCCCGATATGAAGCTGCACCGCCAGCCGCCGCAGTTGAACATCGGTTTGGGTCAGCTCCATGATCTCTAGCGCCATGTCGGCCACATGGTCCACATAGTTCAGCCGCTCTCCCGCCAACCCTCCCACCACCATATAGGCGTCACCGATGGTCTTGATCTTGTCCAGGCCGTATTTCGCGGTCAGCTTGTCGAAGCGGGTGAATACCTCGTCGAGGAAGGACACTACCTGGTTCGGTGTCAGCTCCTCGGCCATGCGGGTGAAGTCCACCACATCGGCAAACATCACCGAAACATCGGCAAAGCCGTCGGCGATAGTGCCAGGCTGGAGCTTGAGCCGCTCGGCGATGTGGGTGGGCAGGATGCTGACCAGCAGCCGCTCCGACTTTTCGCGCTCGATCCGCACCAGTTCGTGCTGCTCGGCAAGCTGTTTCTCGTAACGATTGCGTTCCTGGACGAAATAGCGCAGCAGAAGGTACACCATCGTGGAAATGATGGTGAAGTTCATGACGAAGAAAACCGCCACGGACCTCATCGGGATGCCGTAGTTCTCGCCTTTGGCGAGGAAGAAATCGAACACGCCCGACAGGATGGTCAGCACCACGTAGGCGAAAAACCAGGGGATCGACTCGCGTGGGCCGTAGCAGACCATGGCCCCGATTGGCGCAAGAATCGCCAGCAGCGCGATACCCGAGGAGCTCACGAAGCTTCCAATCGACCACTGGATGATGAAGGGAAAGAAAAGAAACAGCGACAGTTGCGCCAGGCGGAAGAAATCAAAATTCCGGGTACGCAGGTAGATCAGCACCACCAGCGCCGAGAGGATCTGGAATCCCAGCGGAATCGAGGTGGACAGCTTCAGCCCCATCCACCAGTAAATCGCCAGCCAGAGAATTGCGGCGATGTTCATCAGGCCGCTGGCGAAAATGAGCAGCGACTTGCGCAGCTTGATTTCCTCGCTGTCGTTTGCGTCGATCGCCGCGTCGCCCAGACGCGAGAGCAGCCCGCGTCCGGCAATTACGGCAGATTTGACAGATTCGGCCATGGATTTGGTTTTGGTTCTTCGGATTCGGTTGTTCTTCTTGAAGGCAGTCGCTTCGAAAGAGTTCAAGAGTAAAGCATGCGAGCGCGTTCCCGCAAGACGAACCGGACAGACTCTGCAAAGCCCGGCGTCTGCGCTAGAATTAACGCTTTTTCAAGGGAGTAAGCAACATGTCGATGGCCGACCGCGACGGTCTGATCTGGTACGACGGCAAATTGGTGCCCTGGCGCGAGGCGACCACACACGTGCTCACCCATTCGCTGCACTACGGACTCGCGGTATTCGAGGGATTGCGCGCCTACAAGACCGCCAAAGGCACCGCCATCTTCCGCCTCACAGAGCACACCGAACGGCTGTTTAATTCGGCGCACATCTACATGATGAAAGTCCCCTACGACAGGGAAACCCTTATGGCGGCGCAAAAGGAAGTGGTGCGCGCCAACAAGCTGGATTCCTGTTACGTGCGGCCGATCGCCTTCTACGGTTCAGAAAAGATGGGCGTCTCCCCCAAGGGCGCGAAAGTCCACGTCGCCATCGCGGCCTGGCCGTGGGGCGCGTACCTGGGCAGCGAGGGCCTGGAAAAGGGCATCCGCGTGAAAACCTCGTCGTATGCCCGCCACCATGTCAACGTGTCGATGTGCCGGGCCAAGTATTCCGGCACCTACGCCAACTCCATCCTCGCCAACATGGAGGCCACCGAACACGGTTACGACGAGGGATTGTTGCTGGATGTGGACGGTTTCGTGGCCGAAGGTGCCGGCGAGAATCTGTTCATGATCAAGAACGACAAGATCGTCGAACCGGAGCTGAACTCTGCACTGATCGGCATCACCCGCGATTCGGTGATCCAGCTTGCCGGCGATCTCGGCTACACAATCGACGCGAAGCGCATCACCCGCGACGACCTGTACATCGCCGACGAGGTGTTCTTTACCGGTACCGCCGCCGAAGTCACGCCGATCCGCGAAGTGGATGGCCGTACCGTCGGCACGGGAAAACGTGGGCCGCTGACCGAGAAACTCCAGTCCATGTTCTTCGACGTGGTCAACGGCCGGTCGGAGAAATACCGACACTGGTTGCATTACGTCTGAGCGCCGCGACCAGGCAGCCATGGACCCGGTCAAGAGCGCCAGCAAGGAGCGCCAGGTCGAGGTGACGGCGGCTGATTTGCCGCTGCACTGCCCTCTGCCGTCGCAAAATCTTTGGAATTCGCACCCGCGCGTGTTCCTGCCGATCGAGAAAACCCGAGAGGCGCTGTGTCCCTACTGCGGCACCCGCTACGTCCTCAAGGGTGGCGGAGCCAAGTCTGCACACTAGGACCGAACTTCTCACCACGAAGGCACGAAGAACACGAAGAAAATTACAAGGAGTCCCTCGATAAAATCGGCGTATTGCGCGACGTTGGCAAAATTCCTCCCTCGCCGTAAAGGGCTGAACCGAAAGGCGTGCCCGATTTTTCGCGTCCCTGTATGCAATTGCCAAGAATGTTATCGACTGATTTCTTTGTCTCGCTCTTCTTCGTGTTCTTCGTGCCTTCGTGGTGAGATTTGGGTTTTCCTGCCATGACTCGAATCCTGGTGGTGGCACCCTCTTGGGTCGGCGATGCGCTGTTGTCGCAACCCCTGCTCACGCGCCTCAAGCAACAGAACCCCCGGGCACGCATCGACATCTTCGCGCCCGACTGGGCGCTGCCGATCTTCCGCCGCATGCCGGAAGTCAGCGAAACCCTGGAAAGCCCGTTTGCCCACGGCGAATTGGCGTTTGGCAAACGCTGGCACATCGCCCGCAGTCTTCGCGCCAAACGATACGACCGCGCCTATGTGCTGCCCAACTCCTTCAAGTCGGCGCTGGTACCGCTGTTCGCCGGCATCCCCGAGCGCATTGGCTACGTCGGCGAGTTGCGCCATTGGCTCCTGACCGACGCGCGCCGGCTCGACGAACGGGTGTTGCCCTTGATGGTTGAGCGCTTCACCTGGCTGGCCGATGCGGCGCACGCCGCCCTGACGCGACCGCTACCCAAACCACAACTGCGCGTCACCGAGGTTGAGCGCGCCCAACTGCGCCGGCGCCTCGGTCTGGCAGCGGCCGGTCGTGTTGCCTGTTTTTGTCCCGGCGCCGAGTACGGCCCGGCAAAGCGCTGGCCGGTGCAGTATTTCAGCGAATTGGCGCAAAGACTCGGCGCCGAAGGCTACGCCGTGTGGCTGGTGGGATCGGCGAAAGAGCGCGACATCGGCGACGCAATCTCGGGGATTTGCGCCACCGCGGTGAATCTTTGCGGCCGTACCACGCTCGACGACGCCGTCGTACTGTTGTCGTGCGCGGACCTGGTCGTAAGCAACGATTCCGGACTCATGCACGTCGCCGCAGCGCTCGATCGTCCGATGATCGCGCTGTACGGCTCGAGTTCGCCGTCCTTTACCCCGCCGCTTTCCGACCGCGCGCACGTGGTGAAGCATGACGTTCCGTGCAGCCCCTGCTACCAGCGCGTCTGCCCGCTCAAGCACTTCGACTGTATGATGAAACTTGCCCCGAGCCGGGTGCTCGACGAAATTCACCGTCATTTCCCGACGTGATCACCGAAATCTTCGCCACCGCCCAGGACGCCGAGCATGCCTTTTACCAGGCCTTCGAGCGCGCCGATCTCGCCGCGATGATGGCAGTCTGGGCCGAAGAAGACGACATCGTCTGCGTCCACCCGGGCGGCGCGCGCC
>DASYUW010000123.1:0-20214 GCA_036000845.1 Burkholderiales bacterium | reverse complement strand
TGCGCGGCGCCAACTGCAAACGCTACATGTTCCACATCGAGGGCTGCAACACGATGTACACCAAGACCATCGGCACATGGCAACTGCAGAAGAACCTGATCAAGGGCGCGCGCTGGTGTTTTCTGACCGCGGACTACGCCTTCGGCCACGATCTCTACAAGGTTTCCTCGCGCTTCCTGGAGCAGAACGGCGGCATCATTCTCAACAATGATTTCGTGCCGACCAACACTGCGGACTACAGCGCCTACATTCTCAAGATCCGCCAGCTCAAGCCCGATTTCGTGTATCTCAATCTGGCCGGCGTGGATCAGACCACGTTCCTGAAACAGTACAAGGAGTACGGCCTGCCCTATCAGCTTGCCGGCGGCGTGATGGACACCGCGCCGTTCTGGGCCACCGGCCTGGATGCGCTGTCCGGCCATTGGCAGAGCCTGTGGTATCACGGCCTGAATATTGCCTCGGCCCGGGCCTTTACCGAACGCTTCGTGAAGAAGTATGGACAACCGCCGGAGAATCAGGCCTGGGGCGATTACATCGGCGTGCGCATCATGCTGCAGACCGTTGCGGAAACCAAGAGCACCGAGGCTCCCAGGATCGTCCAGCATCTGGAGAAAGGTGCGGAGTTCGATCTGCTCAAGGCGCGCAAGGGCAAGTTCCGCGATTGGGACCACCAATTGCTGCAGGAAATGTACGTGGTCAAGGTGAAGGACAAGTCGAAGTCGAAGGATCAGTGGGACATCTTCGACATCGTCGAGACCGTTCCGGGCTCCAAGGAGTCGCTGGAGCTGATCCAGCCCACTCAGCAGGAAAACCCCTGCAGCCTGCCGGCGGCGTGAGCCGCGGCTGATTTCGTTTCAGTCGTGCTTCTTCTCGAGCAGATCGCCAACGGCCTGCTGGTCGGGTCGTACTACATCGTCCTGTCGCTGGGACTTTCGCTGATCTTCAGTCTCGGCGGCGTCGTCAACCTCGCCCACGGCGCGTTCTATGCGGTGGGCGCCTATCTCGCCTACGAAATCGAAAGAAGAGTGGGCTTTTTCGGCGCGATGGGGCTGTCCCCGGTGGGAGTGGCGCTGATCGGCATCCTGATCGAGCGCTTTGCCCTGCGGCGGCTCTACAACAGGGATCCTATGCTGGGCCTGTTGTTCACTTTCGGCCTTGCGCTGACCGCCGAGCAGAGCCTTCGCATGATCTGGGGTACCACCGGCCTGCCGTTCTCCCTGCCCGAGCAGCTTCGCGGCCAACTGATTCTCGGCGATTTCATCTATTCCTATTACCGCCTGTTCGTGCTGGCGGTGGCGATCACCACCGTCACCGGGTGCTGGCTACTGCTCAACAAGACCGCATTCGGAATGGTGGTGCGCGCCGGAGTTCGCGATCCGGAAATGGTGCGCGCGCTCGGCATTTCGCTGCGGCCGATCCTGACTGCAGTGTTCGCGCTGGGGGTGGCACTCGCCGGCCTGGCGGGTGTGCTCTCGGCGCCGCTTGCAGGCGTGCAACCGGCGATGGGCACCGAAATCCTCACCGCGACTTTCGTCGTGGTGGTGATCGGCGGACTGGGCAGTTTCTGGGGCGTCGTCGTTGCCGGCCTGCTGGTCGGTGCCGTGCGCGGCATCACCGTGTATTACTACCCGCCAGCTGCGGAAGCCTCGATGTACCTGCTGATGGTGCTGATCCTGCTGTTCCGCCCGCGCGGATTGATGGGTGAGAAATTCGAGAAGTTCGAATGAAGCCAGGCGACTTCCTCAGACATCCGCTTTTCGTCTCCGCGGTGGCGTTGCTGGCGCTGCCGCATGTGGTCACCGGCACCGGCTTTACCTGGGGCATCGCCACCGAGATCGCGATCTTTGCGCTGGTCGGCCTGGGCTACAACCTCCTGCTCGGCTACACCGGGCTGCTGTCCTTCGGTCACGGCATGTTCTTCGGACTGGCCGCTTATGCCACTGCGCTGTCGCAAATGCATTGGTTCAAAGGCAGCCTGTGGCTGCCGCTCGGATTCGCGGTACTGTTCTCCGCCGCGTTCGGCCTGGTCGCCGGCTTCCTGGTGCTGCGCCGGCGCGGCGTGTACTTTTCCCTGCTCACGCTCGCGTTCACCGCGCTGACCTTCTACATCGTGTACCGCTGGACCTCGTTTACCGGCGGCGAAAACGGCCTTTCCGGGATTCGGCGTGTGCCGTTCTTCGGACTCGACCTCGATAACCAGGTGGCTTTCTATCACCTGGTCGCGGCGATCGTATTCGTCGTTGCATGGATCATATGGCGGGTCGTGCACTCACCGCTCGGCTCGGTGCTCGCAGCCATCCGCGAGAACGAGAACCGCGCTCGCTTCATCGGCTATCCGGTGCTGCGCTACAAGCTCGCGGCCTTCGTCATCTCCGCCACCGTCACCGGCCTGGGCGGCAGCCTTATGGCTTTCCTCAAGTTGTTCGTTTCCGCGGACACGGTGCACGTCAATTTCTCCGGGGAAATCCTCGCCATGACGATCTTCGGCGGCGTCGGCAGTTTTCTCGGGCCGACCCTCGGCGCGTTGTTCTACATCATGTTCCGCGAGGTGCTGACTGGCTATACCTCGGCATGGCAGTTTTGGTTCGGGCTTCTGTTCATGGCGTTCATCCTGTTTTCACCTTCGGGACTGGTCGGCGTCGGCGCGCGCCTGCTTGTGCCTCTGCGCAAAAGAAAGGAGGACATCGGTGCGATGGCCGCGCGCGTAACCCCGCAGCCGGGTCAGGAGATCCCCGCTTTTCTGCGCGCACATTCACCGGTTTCCGGCACGATCCTGAGCTGCGCCGGCGTGGTCAAGCGCTTCGGCGGCTTCACTGCGGTCGCCGGGGTGGATCTGAATCTCGCCGACCGCACGCTGCATGCGCTGATCGGCCCAAACGGCGCCGGCAAGACCACTCTGTTCAATACCATCTCCGGCATGTTCGCTCCCGATGCCGGGCACATCATTCTGGACAATACTCCGATCGCAGGCCTTCCCGCCGAGCAAGTGGTGAAACAGGGCCTGGCGCGTTCCTTCCAGATCACCAGCCTGTTCCCGGCGCTGTCCGTTTGGGAGAACTTGCGGTTGGCGATGCAAGCGCGCAATGCGCGGCGCTTCAACGCCTGGAAACACAGCGGCGCTCTGCCGCAAGTGAACGCCGAAACCCGCGAGTTAGTGAAATTTCTCGGGCTCGAGAACACCGAGCACGCGCTGATTTCCAGCCTTTCCTACGGTGGACAGAGGCTGGTCGAGATCGGCATGGCGCTGGCGGCAAAGCCTCGCGTCCTGCTGCTGGACGAACCGCTGGCCGGCCTCGCCGCGGCGGAACGCGAGCGCATCGGCGTGCTGATACGCCGGCTGACCGGGGACATGGCGGTGCTGCTGGTCGAACACGACATCGATCGCGTGTTTGGCATGGCTGACGTCGTCACGGTAATGAACGAAGGCAGGGTGCTGGTCGAGGGCGACGCGGAAACCGTGCGCGCGCATCCCGAAGTTCAGCGCGTGTACATCGGCAGCGGTAGTGCGCATCTCGTGGCTCAACGGACGCAGAGGGATCCGTCCGTGCGGGAAGTCCTGCTGCAACTGGACAAGCTCAATTCCTTTTACGGCAAGAGTCACATCCTCCACGATGTCAGCCTCACGGTGCGCGCCCGCGAGGTCGTCGGCTTGCTGGGACGCAATGGTGCCGGCAAGTCGTCGACGTTCAAAAGCATACTCGGCATCGTTCGGCCTGATTCCGGTACCGTGACTTTCAACGGCAAAGTGATCAGCGGCAGCACGTCGGAACGGATCGCGCGTTTGGGCATCGGCTTGGTGCCTCAGGGGCGCAGGCTGTTCTCCGGCCTGACCGTGGAGGAAAATCTGCGCCTGGGCGCGCTCGCGCGCCGGACCGGCGACGGCGTCAAGTGGGATCGCGACAGAATCTACGGCTGCTTTCCGAGAATCCGCGAAAAGCTCCACACCAAAGCCGACCTGCTCTCGGGCGGAGAACAGCAGATGGTCGCGATTGCGCGCGCCCTGTCCGGCAACGTCAAGCTGCTGCTGATGGATGAGCCGTTCGAAGGCCTGTCTCCGGCGATGGTCGAGGAGGTCTTCAAATCGATCGAGCAACTCCGGCAGGAGGTGGCGATCCTGATCATCGAGCATCACCTGGACCTGGTGCTGTCGCTCGCCGACCGCGCCTACGTCCTCGACCGCGGGCATCTGTCGCACGATGGACCGGCGCAGCCGCTGCTCACCGATCTTGAATTCCGCAAACAGGTCTTGTGGCTCTAGTCTTGTCCAAATCTCACCGCAAAGACGCAAAGAACGCAAAGAAATGCGGCAGTAGAAATTGTAGCAAGGAACCTTCACGCTCGATTCTGGACATGTGCCGCAGACGGGAGCAAGGCGAATCTTCTAGCTGATGTGGAATCTATTTGATCGATTCTGATTTATATCTGTCTTCTGGTTTTCTTTGCGTTCTTTGCGTCTTTGCGGTGAAAACATTTTTTTTCTGGAGGGAATGATGGAAATTTCTGTAAAGGGCCAGCGGGTCCTGATCACCGCCGGTGCGGCGGGAATTGGCAGGGCGATGACAGACGTGTTTCACAAGGCCGGCGCGCGCGTGCACATATGCGACGTGGTTCAGGCTTTGCTTGACGAAGCGGTGAAAGCCTTTCCCGGGGTCAGTGCCACACTGGCGGACGTGTCGAGCCTCAAGGACGTGGACCGGCTGTTTGCCGATGTAAAGAAACAGCTCGGCGGGCTCGATTGCATCATCAACAACGCCGGCATCGCCGGGCCGACGGGAAAAGTCGAGGACATCGCGGTCGAGGATTGGGAGCGCTGTATCGCGGTGGATCTGAACGGCATGTTTTATTGCACGCGCCTGGCGGTGCCGATGTTGAAAGCGGCCGGGGGCGGTTCGATCGTCAATCTGTCCTCCGCCGCCGGGAGGCTGGGGTTCCCGTTCCGCACCCCGTATGCCGCCGCCAAATGGGGCGTGGTCGGGTTCACCAAGAGCCTGTCGATGGAGGTCGGCCCGGACAGCATCCGCGTCAATGCGATCCAGCCTGGCGTGGTCGAGGGCGAGCGCATCAACCGCGTCATCGAGGCCAAAGCCAAGGCGGTCGGCATCAGCTTCGATGAACAGAAGAAAATCTCGCTCGAACGCGTCTCGATGCACCGCATGGTCAGCCCCTACGACATCGCCAACATGGCGCTTTACCTCGCCAGCGACATCGGGAGAAATGTCACCGGCCAGGCGCTGTCCGTCTGCGCCGGCGTCGAAATGCTGGGCTAGAACGATATGCCGCCAAGACGCCGAGAGCGCCAAGAAATTCCTGAGAACAAAAATACATAACCACGGGGTACACGGAGAAGTAAGTCACGAGACTGAAGTCGTGGTCTACGGGACAGGTTGTCCCAGTGCCCACCGTGGTTCAGCTTGTATATTTTTATTTTCTTGGCGCTCTTGGCGCCTTGGCGGCTTCTTTTCTTTATGGGACTTTAGTAAATGGAAAAAGGGGCAATAATTGGTACGGGACTGATCGGCCGCGCCTGGGCAATGGTGTTCGCGCGCGCGGGACATCCGGTGAAACTCTACGACAGTGCCCCCGGTGCGACCGACAAGGCCATCATCCTCATCAGGGAGGGGCTGGAGGAACTGCGCCAGTTCGGGCTGATCAAGGAGTCTCCCGATACGGTGATGAAGCGCGTCAGTGGTGCCGCCACGCTGGCAGAGGCCGTGAGGGACGCCGATTACGTTCAGGAGAACACATCGGAGCGCCTCGACGTCAAGCGCGAGATTTATCGCCAGCTCGATGAAGCGGCTCCGGCGCACTGTATCCTGGCCAGTTCGACCTCGACCATTCAGACGTCACGCTTCAGCGAGGGGCTGAAGGGCAAGCACCGCTGCATAGTGGCGCACCCGGTTAACCCGCCACACGTGGTGCCGATCGTCGAGATCTCGCCCGCGCCATGGACCAGCCCCGAGGTCGTCACCAGGACCCGCACGCTGCACGACAAGGTCGGTCAGGTGGCCATCATCGTGAAGAAAGAGGTCGAGGGATTCATACTCAACCGCCTGCAGGCCGCACTGTTGCTGGAGTCATGGCGCCTGGTGAAGGAGGATTACGTCTCGGTCGAGGACCTCGACAAATGCATCAAGGACGGCCTGGGGTTGCGATGGTCGTTCATGGGCCCGTTCGAGACCATCGATCTGAACGCGCCCGGCGGCGTGTCCGACTATGCGGCGCGCTACGGCCCGGTACTTTACGGCATGATGAAGAACGTGAAGCATGAACCCTGGGACGACAAGCTGGTCGCGAGGATCGAAGGGGAACGGCGCAAGCTCATGCCCCAGGCCCAGCACGCCGAGCGCGAAGCCTGGCGCGACCGGCGGCTGATGGCACTGATCGCCCACAAGCGCGATATTTCAAAGAAAGACTAAAAAGAAACGCATTCATCACGAAGGACACGAAGGAAAAACGAAGGGACACGAAGGAGAAGCAAAGAAGTATTCAGAGAGCCCATTAGAAGGCAGGAAAATAACGAGGATCGAGAAACGCAAACAGCCAAGGTATCAATGCTGACTCTCCAAAGTCCCCGTGGCTAAGAACTCGGATTCTCCTTCGTGTTCCTTTCTTGCCGTTCCTTCGTGACCCTTCGTGTTAAGAGAGTTTTGATCTGGATTTAACTGGAGAAACTGAAAATGGCACAGAAAGTCATCATCACTTGCGCGGTAACCGGCGCCATACACACGCCTTCGATGTCGCCTTACCTGCCGGTGACGCCGGAGGAGATCGCGGATGCAGCGATCGGCGCGGCAAAAGCCGGCGCGGCAATCGTGCACCTGCATGCGCGCGAGCCCAAGGACGGCCGCCCCACCCAGGATCCGAAGATGTTTCTGCGGTTCCTGCCGAAGATCAAAGCGGCGTCCGACGTTGTGATCAATTTAACCACCGGCGGCGCTCCGACCATGAGCGTGGAAGAACGGCTGCAGCCGGCGTTGCAGCTCAAGCCCGAAGTGGCGTCGCTCAACATGGGTTCGATGAATTTCGGCCTGTACGAGATGTTGCAGCGCTTCACCGAATTCAAGCACGATTGGGAAAAGCCCTATCTTGCCGGATCCGACGATCGCATCTTCAAGAACACCTTCAAGGATATCGCGCACATTCTCGAGTCCTGCAGCAACAACGACACCCGCTTCGAGATCGAGTGCTATGACATCGGTCACCTGTATACCGCTGCGCACTTCCTTGATCGCGGCCTGGTCAAGCTACCGCTGTTCATCCAGTCTGTATTCGGTATCCGCGGCGGAATCGGCCCCCACCCGGAAGACGTGCTGCACATGAAGCGCACCGCCGACCGGCTGTTCGGCGACCAGTACCAGTGGTCGGTGCTCGGTGCGGGGCGCAACCAGATGTACATCGCCACGCAATCCGCTGTGATGGGCGGCAATGTGCGCGTCGGCCTGGAAGACAGCCTGTGGATCGGCAAGGGCCAGTTTGCCAAGTCCAACGCCGACCAGGTCTCCAAAATCCGCCGCATCCTCGAAGAACTGGGCCTCGAAGTCGCCACGCCGGACGACGCACGCAGGATTCTCAAGCTCAAGGGCAAAAACAACGTGAATTTCTAGACTGGGCGCCAAGACGCCAAGAGCGCCAAGAAGTGCAAAAGTCATGACATGAGAACCTGCGAGATACCAAGTATTGGTACAGATGCGCAGACATATCCGTCACACTCCGCATCAAGTTCTTTCAAATTCTCTCTTGTCTTGCCTTGGCGCTCTTGGCGTCTTGGCGGCGAAAGGATTTAGATGAAAACATACAAAATCGCGGCGATTCCCGGGGACGGCATCGGCGCCGAAGTGATCGCGGCCGGCATCGAGGTACTGGAGATGCTGGCAAAGCAGGACGGCAGCTTCAAGCTGCGCTTCGAGCACTTCGACTGGGGCACCGCGTATTACCTCAAGCATGGCGAAATGATGCCCGCGGACGGTCTTGCGAAGCTCAAGAACTTCGACGCGATCTACTTCGGCGCAGTTGGCTCCAGGGAAGTGCCGGACCACATCACGCTGTGGGGCCTGCGGCTCAACATCTGCCAGGGCTTCGACCAATACGCCAACGTGCGCCCCGCCCGCGTGCTGCCGGGCATCGAACCGCCGCTCAAACTGAAGTCGCCGGCCGACCTCGATTGGGTGATCGTGCGCGAGAATACCGAGGGCGAATACTCCGGTCAGGGCGGCCGATCACATCGCGGCTTGCCCGAGGAGGTCGCCACCGAGATCTCGGTGTTTACCCGTGCTGGCGTGGAGCGCATTCAGCGGTTCGCCTTCGCTCTTGCACGCACGCGGCCGAGACGGCATCTGACCTTGATCACCAAGTCAAACGCACAGCGTCATGGGATGGTAATGTGGGACGAGATCTTCGCCTCCATCGCGAAGGATTACCCCGAGGTCGAAACCGACAAGATGCTGGTGGATGCCGCCACCATGCGCATGGTGCTCCGGCCCGCCTCTCTCCACGTGATGGTCGCCACCAATCTGCACGCCGACATCCTGTCGGATCTCGCCGCAGCGCTCTCCGGCAGCCTCGGCATCGCGCCCACGGCCAATCTCAACCCGGAGCGCCGTTTTCCATCGATGTTTGAGCCTATCCACGGCTCGGCACTTGACATCGTCGGTAAAGGCATCGCCAATCCGATCGGGACTTTCTGGACCGCGGTGATGTTGCTCGAACACCTCGGTGAGTCCGAAGCCGCTGCCCGCCTGATGGGCGCGATCGAAAGCATCACTCAGGCGCGCGTCTTTACTCCAGACCTTGGTGGCAAGGCCACGACCGCCCAAGTTACCCGGGCGCTCTGCAAAGCCATCGAGACACTGCCAATACACGCCTGATTATGACAATCGGCGCCACGAAACTTTTGCTGTGCTCATGATCCTGCCCCGATTCACGTGAGTCAGCTCGCCGATTGTGTTGCCCGTGGAGCGGGAATCACTCAGAATGCCACTGGCACGGGGCTTGCACCGAAATGACGCGACCCTCTCAATCCGATCAGTCCGCGACTCCCCGATCGCGCCGAGAACGGAACAAGAAACGACCGAGTCCCACCGAGTGAGCCCCGCCAAGAGCAAAAGACGCGCCGCCAACAAGGCGAAGTCAGGCAATCGCGCAAGTCTTCGCGGGCGCGAACCCGTCGCGCGCACGTCGGCGCGGCCGGCCGACCTGAAGAAGAAACTCGCAGCCGCCAACCAGCTCTTGCAGGAAACCAACGATAAACTTCAGAGCGCCGCCGCGGAGCTGCTGATATCTTCGGAGAGGCTGCGCGATTCACAGGCCATCACCCGCGCCACCCTCGATGCGCTCAAGGCAAGCCTCGACCGCGAGAAGCTCGCGCTGGCGTTCGCCGAGATTGGAACCTGCGAATTCGATGTTCGAAGCCGGATGGTGCGCGCGTCGGAAATGAGTCTGCGCCTGTTTGGCATTCGCAGCGACCACCCGGACATTCCCTACAAACAGTTGCTCGAATCGATCCATATCGAAGATCGTCCCCGTTTCACACATGCCGTCGAAGAATGCCTCGGCGGAACCGGCAATCTGGACATCGAATACCGGGTGTCCTGGTCCGACGGTACCCACCGCTGGCTGCGCACCAAGGGCGACGCGTTGCTCGATCTGGAGGGCGAACCGATCAAGGTGTTATGGGTGACCGAGGACGTGTCCCAGCGCAAGGACATGGATGCCCGGGTGCGCTTTCTTGCGCACCACGACCTGCTCACTGGCCTGCCCAACCGCACCCTGTTTCAGGACCGCCTGCAACAGGCGCTGGCGTCGGCAAAGCGCATGGAAACGAGGGTCGCGCTGCTGTTCATCGATCTGGACCGTTTCAAGTATGTGAACGATTCTTTCGGACACCGCGCCGGCGACATCCTGTTGCAGACTGTAGCGGCGCGGCTGCGCGGCTGCGTGCGCGAGACCGATACGGTGTGCCGGCACGCCGGCGACGAATACCTCATCGTCCTGTCGGCATTGCGTGAACCGGCCGAGGCTGCACTGGTCGCGGGCAAGGTGCTCGCCACCTTCGAGGAAGCGTTCCTGCTCGACACGCAGGAAATCCAGATCTCGGCAAGCGTCGGCATCAGCGTCTACCCCGACGACGGCCAAACAATGGAGGATCTGATCCGCAACGCGGACGCGGCGATGTACTACTCGAAGAAAAGCGGCCGCAACCGCTACGAATTCTTCACGCCGGAGCTGACCGCTCCGGTGGCCGAGCGCCTGGTATTGGCCAATCAGCTACGCCGCGCCATCGAGCAAAATCACCTGGTCCTTCACTACCAGCCGCAGTTCGACACTGCCAATGGCAAGTTGCTGGGTGCCGAGGCGCTGGTGCGCTGGAACCACGACGAGCATGGCATGTTGTACCCGGAGAGTTTCATTCCCCTTGCGGAAGAATCGGACATCATCCATCTCATCGGCGAATGGGTCCTGAACGAGGCTTGCCGACAGATCAACGCCTGGCAGACGAAGGGACTGCGGGTAGTCCCCGTGGCGGTCAACTATTCGGCGTTTCAGTTCCGCCGCGCGAACCTGGTCCAAGGCGTGGCGGCGGCGTTTGATCGCCATAACCTCAAGCCGCATCAGCTCGAAATCGAGCTCACCGAGAACGCGATCATGCAGGACCCGAAGGAAACCGCGAAGACGCTGGAGATGCTGCACGAGATGGGGGTGAGTCTGTCCATCGACGACTTCGGCACCGGCTACTCGAGCCTGAATTATCTGAAACGCTTCCCGATCGACAAGCTCAAGATCGACCGCAGCTTCGTCGAGGACCTGCCGCACGACCTGAACGATTCCGCGATCGTGCAGGCGATCATCAACCTGGCGAAGAGCCTGCGGATGACGGTGATTGCCGAAGGCGTGGAAACCCGGGGCCAGCTCGATTTTCTGCGTGCACTCGGCTGCGAGGCTTACCAGGGCTACTTCGGCGGCCGGCCGATGGAAGCCGAACGCTTCGCAGCCATGCTTGCGTGAACGCGCTCAGCGGCCGATCCGTCGATTGACGTAATCCTCCACGGCGGCGCGTTCGGTGTCGCTCAAGTGCAGGCCGATCTTGCTGCGCCGCCACAGCACGTCTTCCGCGGTGCGCGCCCAGTCCCTGTCCATGAAATGGTCCACTTCGCACGCCGTCAAACCGGCGCCGAAGTGTGTACCCAGGTCGTTCACGTTCTGTGCATCGCCGATCAAGTCGATTGCAGTCGATCCGTGCCGCCGCACGATGCCTTCGACCAGCCCGGTAGGCAACGCGGCGCAGCGTGTCAACATGCTCTTCAGAAACTCGACGTAATCGAAGTGCCCGGTCGCGGCACCGGGGAGCGGCGCAGTTGCGGTCCATGGGCGGCCCGGAATCCCCAGAACCGGGGAAAGTTTTTCCAGTGCATGCTCTGCAAGGCGGCGGTAAGTCGTGATCTTGCCCCCGAACACGGACAGGATGGGCGCGCCGCTGCCGCCGCGGTCGAGCTGCAGGACATAGTCGCGAGTGACCTCGGTGGGGTTCGCCTTGCCGTCGTCGTATAGCGCCCACACTCCGGCGTAACGCCACACGACGTCGCCAGCGTTTATTGGCTTCCTCAGATAGCGGTTCGCCGCGCCACACAGATAGCTTACTTCTTCATCCGATACCTCCATGGCCGAGGGCGGTTGCGTGAGCACCACCTCTGTGGTGCCGATCAGGGTGAATCTGCGTTCGAACGGCAGGAGAAAAACAATACGGCGGTCGTGGTTCTGTAATATGTAGGCGTGGTCGCCCGCGATCGTGCGCGGTACGACGATATGGCTGCCCTTGACCAGCCGTACCTGGGCCCGCACCTGCACTCCGGCGATTTCGCGCAACACCTGTTCGACCCAGGGTCCGGTAGCGTTGACAACGGCTTTGGCCGACATAAATCCGCGCCGTCCATCGGCAGCCTCGAGGTCGGCGCGCCAGCCGTTTTCCGTGGCGGTGAGGCCCACGCAGTCGGTGCGCGGCAGGATTTTCGCCCCGAGAGTTTGCGCCGAGAGCGCATTGACCACGACCAGACGCGCATCGTCCACCCGGCAATCCGAGTAAGAGAATCCGCTGCCGAAGCTTGGGTTGAGATCGTCGTCGAAGGGCGGTCTGCGCAGATCGACCGGACGGCTTCGCGGCAGAGTGCTGGTGCCGCCGACGCGGTCATAGAGCCACAAGCCGGCACGAATCATCCACTTTGGCCGCAGTCCGGGGGCGTGAGGAAGGACGAAGCGTAGTGGCCTCACCAGATGCGGCGCGAGCCGCATCAGCACTTCGCGTTCCGCCAACGACTCGCGTACCAGCCGCCACTGCAGCTGCTCCAGATAGCGCAGGCCGCCGTGAATCAGCTTGCTGCTCGCCATCGAGGTCGCACCGCCCAGATCACCGCGTTCGCACAGGGCGACGCGAACGCCCCTGCCGGCGGCATCGCGGGCCACGCCCACCCCGTTGATTCCGCCGCCGATCACCAGAATATCGTACTCGCCGTCCAGCGTATCCATCGCGTCGATCGTCCCGGGAAATGAAGCGTGTCAGCGCAGGCCGGCAAGCGCGTCGGTGACCGCCGTATACGAATCCGCATTGAAGCAGACGCAGCGAACCTCCTCGATACGCGTTTCCCGCGACAGAAAATCCGCGATCTCGGCGACGGCAATCCCTGCGGCCCGGCGCAACGGGAAGCCGTAGACCCCGGTGCTGATCTGCGGGAAGGCCACAGTTCGCGCTTCGTGCGCTACGACGAGCGCCAGGCTGTTGCGATAGCAGCGCGCGAGCAGATCGTCCTCATTGTCGCCGCCGCCGCGCCAGACCGGGCCGACGGTATGGATGACCCAGCGCACCTGAAGGCGGAATCCTGGCGTAATGCGTGCCTCGCCAGTCGGGCAGCCTCCGAGTCGGCGGCAAAACTTCAGCAGTTCTGGCCCCGCGGCCCGGTGAATCGCCCCGTCCACACCCCCGCCGCCAAGCAGAGAGGTATTGGCGGCATTGACGATCGCATCCATCTGCTGGCGGGTGATGTCGCCCTGCACTACCTGTATGCGCTGGTTCATGGGACAAGAATAACCTGTTCCCGGCGCTATCATGGGCGCCGCCAACTGATTCATAATTTGCAGGTATGCTGCAGACGACCCGAACCGACATGAGCGCCGCGACCACAAACATCCTGGTAGTAGACGACGACCAACGCCTGCGCGATCTCCTGAACCGATATCTCGCGGAACAGGGATTTGGCGTGCAGGCCGTTGCCAACGGCACCGCGATGGAGCGGGTGATGGGCAAGGAAAACGTGGACATGATCATCCTCGACCTGATGCTGCCGGGCGAGGACGGCATGAGCATCTGCCGCCGGCTCCGCGCCGGAGGAAAACGCACACCGATCATCATGCTCACGGCGAAAGGGGACGAAGCTGACCGCATCGCCGGGCTCGATATCGGGGCAGACGACTATTTGCCGAAACCGTTCAACCCGCGCGAACTGGTCGCAAGGATCAACGCGGTCCTGCGCCGCCAGTCGCCCGCATCTGCCCTGCCCGGCGCTCCCGACGACAGCAAGGCGCCGGTGCGATTCGGCCCATTCGAAATTAATCTTGCCACCCGCACACTCACCCGCAACGGCAAGCACGTCGGGCTGACGACCGGCGAATTCGCAATGCTCAAGGCGCTGGTCACGCATCCGCGCACTCCGCTGTCGCGCGACCGTTTGATGGAGCTAGCGCGCGGACGCGAGTACGGCGTCTTCGACCGCAGCATCGACGTACAGGTCTCGCGCCTGCGGCGATTGCTGGAGGAAGATCCTGCCAATCCACGCTACATCCAGACCGTATGGGGTGTGGGTTACGTCTTCGTTCCAGACGAATCCCGCTAGTGTCCTGTTCCGCTAATTCGTGGGAAAACTCTCGAACCTTGGAAGCCAGTCCCAATGATCTATTTGGCAGCGATCCCTCATCGATCGGAAAACTAGGCTCTTAGGCCGCGTCATGAACTGGGTTCCGCAATCCCTGCTGTCGCGATCGGTGCTGCTGATCTCGGCTCTGCTGGTGGTAAGCCAGCTGATCTGGTTCGGCCTGTACCGGTCGTACAACGTGCGCACGCAGTCCGAATACCTCGCCAACCAGATTGCCGGTGTGATCAGCACCGTGAGCGTGGCGCTGGAAACCATGCCGCCCGCGGTCCGCCGCAAGTTTAGTGAAAAGCTCCCGGCGCACCAAAACATCAAGCTGTTGCCGGCCACCGCCTGGGACGATGAAGACGTGCCGCTGCCGGAGTCTCCTTTGTTGCGCGCCATCGGCGAGGCATTGAAGCGCGAAGTCGCGGACGACGCGCAGGCGCTGGTGCTGCTGGAGGATGCCACGCGTGCACTGTGGATCAAGATCAAAGTCAAGAATCAGGCGTACTGGGTGGTATTCCCGCCGGGGTCGCGCGGTTCCGCCTCGGCCTGGGCCTGGACAGGCTGGAGCGTATTCGGGCTGACGCTGGCAATCGCCGGCGGGCTGTTGCTTATGCTGCGGGTGAACAGGCCGCTGCGGGCGCTCGCCGCGGCGGCAGAACAGATCGGCGTCGGCAAGACGCCCCCTCCGCTGGATGAAAAAGGGCCCACCGAAATTCGCACGCTATCCCACGCATTCAACCAGATGTCCTCCAACCTGACGCAACTGGACAACGATCGCGCGGTCCTGCTCGCTGGTATTTCTCACGATCTGCGCACACCGCTGTCCAGACTGCGGCTCGGGATCGAGATGCTCGGCGAGGCGGGAGACTACGGATTGAAGGACGGCATGATCCAGGATATCGAGGACATGGACACGATCATCAACCAGTTCCTGGATTTTGCCCGCGAGGGCGGCAACGAGCCGTCACGCGACGGCGAGGATCTCAACCAGATCGTCTCCAGCGTGTGCGAGCGATTCTCGCGCATGGGCAAATCTGTGAACACCCACCTGGGCGCGCTGCCTCCCCTCACGCTGAAACCCACCGCGACTCAAAGGATGGTGACCAACCTGGTTGACAACGCGCTGCGTTACGGCGGCGGCGAGGTCGAAGTCAGGACCGAGTGCGTCGACGGACATGCGCTGGTGCGGGTCCTCGATCGCGGCCCCGGCATTCCCGAGTCGGAAGTCTGGCGCGTGATGCAACCTTTCACCCGGCTTGAGGCTTCGCGTAGCGGAGGCAAGGGTTCCGGACTTGGACTGGCGATCGTCGAGCGAGCTGCCCGCATGAACGGCGGCAACGTCAAGCTGCTGCGACGCGAGGGCGGTGGACTGGAGGCCCGGGTAGAACTTCCCACCGATACCCAGAAGGCAGCATAGGTCTCAACGAGACTTTGCATCGCAGACGACAAGGCGGCGTTCCAACGCCAAAGTCTTACCACGAAGGCACGAAGGACACGAAGAAACACGAAGGAATACCAAGAAGAAACACACAGGGATATCTTTGCGTCCCTTTGCGTTCTTTGCCCCTCTGCGTTGAGAATTTTGTTTTTTGTCTTGTCCTTCTTCGTGTTCTTCGTGACTTCGTGGTGAGATTGTCGATTCCGACTTTCTAGTATTCCAGCGGCCAGCGGCCGATGGTTTCGTAACGTGAGCCTTCGGGCGCCAAAGTCGATCGCACCAAGACAAAGTCTTCTACCTGCCACTCTATGCTGGGCGTCGAGTCGGGCAAGGGCGCACACTGCGCCTTCCTTACCAGCGTTACGTGCGGATTGAAGGGCCGAATATCCAACTCAAATCCCGCGTCACGCAACCAGGCTTCCATTCCTGCGGCCAGTTTGCGCAGCGGGTCGGGCACCCGCGACGGCGCCACCCAGGCGATACCGTTGCGCGGCCAACAACCCCAACAGTCGAACGTCAGCGTGAACCGGGCGACGGTCAATTCGGCCGGTGGCGCCAGCAATTCAGCGAGCCGTACGCTGTCAACTTCACCGACAAAAGCGAGCGTGAGGTGAATGCTGTCATCGCGGGTACGTCGGCCGCTGACCGCGCGATGCATGCGTCGCGCCGTCTCGGCAAGAGCACTGTTGACGTTTCTATCCGGCCATAGCGCGTAAAAAACCCGCAGTCTTTGCGGATTCAACGGCGGCCGAACTCCACCGGCGGCCGCGATTCGATCAGGGCGATCGCCTCCGCCGCAATGCCCTCACCGCGGCCGGCAAAACCAAGCCTCTCGGTGGTCTTCGCCTTCACGTTCACGCGCTCCCCGGCGATAGCCAGATCGGCCGCGATGTTGGTGACCATCGCGGGTATATGCGGGGCCATCTTCGGTGCCTGGGCGATGATGGTGGTATCCACATTGATGACGTGGAAGTGATTCTTCTCCAGCAGGGCAGCGACCTCACGCAACAGCCAACGGCTGTCCGCACCGCGATATGCCGGATCGGTATCGGGAAAATGACGACCGATGTCCCCAAGCCCCGCGGCGCCGAGCAGTGCATCGCAGAGCGCGTGCAACAACACGTCCGCGTCCGAGTGTCCCGCCAATCCCCTGTCGTAGGGAATGGAAACTCCGCCGATGATCAGCGGACGTCCCGCCACCAGCGCGTGCACATCGAAACCCTGCCCTATTCTCATCCAGACCCTTTTCGCCGCCAAGACGCCAAGAGCGCCAAGAAATCTAATCGGTGAGAACGACACGCTGCACACCTTCGCGCAGTGTGCGTTCGTCGAAGTTTATAAGCAATCCAAGTTGACAGCCTGACACTTTCAGATAAGAGATAACTTGCGCCTTGTGGACAGGTAGCAGTTTTTCAACAGCTTTTAATTCCACGACCAACTTTCCACCCACGAGAAAATCAATTTTTCCCTGCCCAACTTGCCGTCCTTTGTAGTTGACCGCAACTGCATGTTGTCTTTGATACGGAATGCCCTGAATGTCGAACTCCAGAGCAATTGCCTCTTCGTAAACACCTCAAGATAACCCGGCCCCAAATGGCGATGGACCTCAATTGCCGCACCGATAACCAAATGGGCCAATCTGTCCACATCAAGATCTGGTTCATCCTTGGCGCTCTTGGCGTCTTGGCGGCTCATGTGTTCTTCAGTATCAACTCGGCAAGCGCCAGATCTTCAGGATAGGTCACCTTGAGGTTGGTGATGTGCGAGGCGACCAGCCGCGGTTGCATTCCCAGCCTCTCGATCGCCGAAGCCTCATCGGTGATGTCCGCAAGATCCACGGACCGAAGAGCACGCGTCAACAGGCCATAGCGAAACATCTGGGGAGTCTGCGCCTGCCATAGCCCGGCGCGCGGCTCCGTGGCCACTACGCGCGCACCTGAATTTGCGCGCTTCAGTGTGTCGGCAAGCGGCACAGCCAGCAGGCCGCCAGTTTGATCCGCACCGATTTCGCCGATCAAGCGGTCAAGCAATGCCGGCGTGACGCACGGACGCGCAGCATCGTGCACCAGAATCCAGTCGTCCACGGCGACCTCCGTTTCGATCCGTTGCAGGCCATTACGTACCGTCTCGGCTCGTGATCCCCCGCCGGCGTACAGCGGAACCAACTTCGCCCCGAATGGATTCCAGTCATATTTATCGAACCGTCGATCATCGGCCGCCAGCACGACATAGACGCGCTCCACCAAAGCGTGCGCGCATAGGCGCGCGATGGAATGGTGAAGAAGCGGTCGATTCAGTATCGGCAGATATTGCTTGGGCAGGGTCTGGCCCATGCGGCTGCCGGCGCCGGCCGCCGGGATGAGGGAAAGATATCGGGACATTGGCGAAAGGCCAGCATTATCAACCGGCACCGCTGGCCGGGCAACAAAACTTGCATCCATTCAAGTTGTTGAATATGGCCCGGGGCATTCGATCTTGTGGATCTTGACTTGTAAATAATACTCACTATCATTTGTATTACCTTATTACATTATGGCTGGAGCAAGAACGTGCCCCTGCGATTTCACCTTGTTTTGGCGTTACTCGCTGCTTGCGCATTGGGTGCCGCCCCCGCATCCGCCCAGGAAACCTACACGATTGTGATCAAGGACCACCGCATGAACCCGGCCGAACTGGAGGTTCCCGCCGGAAAGAAAATAAAGCTGCTGGTCGACAACCAAGACCCCACGCCCGAAGAGTTCGAGAGTCATTCTCTGAACCGGGAAAAAGTCATCCCGGGCAACTCGAAGGTCACCATTTTCATCGGTCCGCTCAAACCAGGCAGCTACGAGTTCTTTGGCGAATTCCACGAGGCGACGGCCCAGGGCCGCATCGTCGCAAAATAGGCCGGCGCCAGAATGTTCGCCACCGCACTGATCGTGTTCCGGGAAGTCCTTGAGGCCGCGCTGATCATCGGCATAGTGTTGGCAGCCTGCCGGGGCATACCGCGTAGGGGCCTGATGGTGTCCGGCGGCATCACGGCAGGACTCGCGGGCGCCGTCGTTGTTGCCGCGGCCGCAGGCACAATCGCCGAAGCCGCGTCCGGAATGGGGCAGGAAATCCTCAATGCCTGCATCCTCGGTGCAGCGGTGCTCATGCTTGGATGGCACAACGTCTGGATGAGCCGCCACGGCCGTGAGATTGCCCGGCAGATGGGATCCGTCGGCAGGAATATCGCTCACGGCGCCGCGCCGGTGTGGATGCTCGGGACCGTAGTCGCGCTTGTGGTGCTGCGCGAGGGATCCGAAGTCGTGCTGTTCCTGTACGGCGTTGCCGCCGGGGGAGCGGATTCCGGACAGATGCTCGCCGGCGGCGCGGCAGGCCTGACGGCCGGTGCAATGGTCGGCTCACTCGTTTACTTCGGTTTGCTTGGCGTCCCGCTGCGCTATTTCTTCGCGGTGACCAGCGTGATGATCCTGCTGGTAGCGGCGGGACTGGCATCGCAGGCAGCTGGAATGCTGCTGCAGGCCGGCCTGCTTCCGCCGATGGGAGAGCCGCTGTGGGACACCTCTTCCCTGGTCGCGGACGGCTCCGTTTCGGGCAGGCTGCTGCAAGCACTGATCGGCTACAGCGCGCGCCCCGCCGGGATCCAGGTTATTTCATACGTCGTCACACTTCTTGCTATCGGGGGATTGATGAAGCTTATCGGCCGCATGTCTTCCACAACGGTGCCTCACGCGGTTACCGCGCTTGGCGTAGCAGCCATTGCCGGCATGCTGGCCGTGTCGATGCCGCGCGACGCCGAAGCCGCACCCTTCAAGGTTTACTCGCCGAACGTCGTCAAGGGGGAGAACGAGATCGAGTATCGGGGCTTCCGCGATTTTGACGACGATTCGTCGCGCGACGGCGCGGAGAAGCACAAGCTCGGCGTGGGGCGCGGCTTCACCGATTTCTGGTTCAGCGAGATCTACAGCGTTTACGAGAAGGAACCGGGCGGTTCCTACGAGCATGAAGCGATCGAATGGGAGAACCGTTTCCAGTTGACCGAGCAGGGAAAGTACTGGGCCGATTTCGGCTTGCTCGTCGAGTACGAAGCCACCCCGCACGGCAACCCGGACGAACTCGTGATCGCGCCGATCATCGAGAAAGCCGTCGACCGCTGGGTCGCAACCGTCAATCTTTTTTTGAACGCGAGGTCGGCAGTGGCAGGTCCTCGGATACCACGTTTGCCTATGCCGCCAGGTTGAAGTACCTGCTGCACCCGCGATTCGAGCCGGCGATCGAGGCATTCGGCGAGCCGGGACATTTCAATCACTTCGGTTCGTTTAACGCGCGGGAACACTGGGCCGGACCGGCGGTTTACGGCGCGGCCGGACTGGGCGGGACCCACAAGCTCGTCTACAGCGCGGCCTACCTGCTTGGCGAGACTTCGGTATCGAGCGACAACCGCGCAATACTGCGGCTCGAATACGAGTTCTTCTAGGCTTCGCCGGTACTCAAGCTTCAACGCAAAGATTCATTTCAATACCCCGTTGAGGGGTACGCAAAGATCGCAAAGGAACGCAACGAGACTCGTCGAAAGATCCCGTCGCTTTTTCTTGCGTCCTTTCCTGCCCTTCTCTGCATTCTCTGCGTCAACGCCTTTGAATTCGCGTAGCAAAGGGAAGGCGAGCCGTGGCGGCCCGATGGACCGCCATGATCCTCTATAATCGCGGCTACTCTTCAGGCCGCAACGATGCTTCTGCCTCCGCTGACCCCGACCCCGGGGTCGCGTGCCACCTTTCCCCCGCTGCACGGATCCGCAGACGCGTTGGCGCTCGCTGAACTGGCACGCAGCGCGCGTCCGCTGGCAATCATTACCGAGACCGCACAGGATGCAGAGCGGCTGCGCGAGGA
>DASYUW010000122.1:0-17517 GCA_036000845.1 Burkholderiales bacterium | reverse complement strand
TGCACCGCCACTTCGACGAACAGCAGATCTATCGCATCGATCACTACCTGGCCAAGGAGACGGTGCAGAACCTGCTGGTATTCCGCTTTGCCAACCTGATGATCGAGCCGTTGTGGAACCGCAACTTCGTGGACCACGTCCAGATTACCGTAGCCGAGCAGGCCGGCATCGAAAACCGCGCCGACTACTACGACAAGGCCGGCGCGCTACGCGACATGCTGCAAAACCACCTCATGCAGTTGCTCACCCTGGTAGCAATGGAGCCGCCGGCGGCGCTGGAAGCCGACACGCTGCGCGATGAGAAAGTGAAGGTTCTGCGCTCGATCCGGCCGGTCCCGCGGCGCGCGGTTCACGCCCACGCATTCCGCGCCCAGTACGGCGCCGGCACGATGGAAGGGAAACAGGTGCCCGGCTACCATGACGAATCCGGGGTCGCCAAGGATTCCGTCACGGAGACTTACATCGCCGCGAAATTCTTCATCGACAACTGGCGCTGGCGCGGCGTGCCGTTCTATCTGCGCACCGGCAAACGCCTGGCAAGACAGTCATCGCTGATCGCGTTGCGGCTGCGGCATCCGCCGCAACAGTTGTTCCGCGAAACGCCGCTGGAGAACATGACGCCGAACTGGATACTCCTCAGCCTTCAGCCCGGCGAAAGCATGCACCTGGAGATCCACGCCAAGCAGCCGGGGCAGGGAATGCACACACGCGTGATCCAGATGAACGCTGGTTACCGGCAGGATCACGAACCGCAGCCGGATGCTTACGAGGCGCTGCTGGCGGACATCATCCGCGGCGATGCCACCAACTTCATCCGCTTCGACGAAGTGGAGTGGGCATGGCGGGTCGTCGATCCAATCCTCAGGTTCTGGGAGCAGGAGCGCGATTTCATTCACACCTACACCGCAGGCGGCTGGGGGCCGGAGGAAGCTAACCGCCTCTTCGAAGGTGAAGACCAGGTGTGGCGCGACGCGGTTTGAGCGCGCACCGCTTTCGCGTCGCCGCGGCGTTATTGAGGAAATTCAGCTCTCACCGCGGAGGACGCCGAGGACGCGGAGGCAAATCGAGAGCGAAAGATCAAGACGCAAAGAATGACCTAAACTTTCTGGACACCGAGCACCGAGCACCGAGCACCGAGCACCGAGCACCGAGCACCGAGCACCGAGCACTCGGTCCTGTTTTCACTTCATTCTTCCGCCTTCATCCTTCCGCCTTCATCCTTGCCTTTCGGGCTACTCGGCAACGACGATTCTGTCACGCCCGGCTCCCTTGGCTGCGTGCAGCGCCTTGTCTGCTGACTGAATGAGCGTCCTCACCGTTGCTTCATTCTGTTCTTGCTGCCCATGCTTTTCCTCACGATGGGGGACGCTGTTCCACGCGGTGCGTCCGTCTTCTGTTTCTTCTGCGGTCGAAGCAACTCCGGTACCTGTTCCGGCGCGACGGGTTTGCTTACCAGGTAACCCTGCATCTCATCGCAGCCGAGCTCAAGAAGCAGCGTCGCCTGTTCCTCGGTTTCTACGCCCTCCGCAACGACATTGAGTCTGAGAGAATGAGCCAGGGAGATGACCGACTTGACGATGGTAAGGCTGTCATCGTTTTGGGTCATGCCGACTACAAAGCTGCGATCGATCTTGAGGTCCTGAATCGGCAGTCTCGCGATGTAGGCGAGCGAGGAATATCCGGTGCCGAAGTCGTCCACCGCGATCTCGACACCGAGTCCGCGCACCGTCTGCAGTATTGGAATGATCGCCTCGACGTTTTCCATGATCACGCTCTCGGTGATCTCCAGATCCAGCATCGACCCTGCCTCCTCGGTCTTCTCTGCTGCCTCGACCACGGTGGCGACGAAATCCTTCTGCCTGAGTTGAATCGGGGAGACGTTCACGGCGACACGCGGTGGCTTGAATCCGTCCTTTGCCCAAAGCTTGCAGTCGCGTGCAACCTGTGACATGGCCCACCGTCCGGCGTCCAGAATCAGTCCCGTTTGTTCCATCAGCGGGATGAACTTGACCGGCGGCACCATGCCGGTTTCCGGATCCTGCCAGCGCATCAGGGCCTCTAATCCGGTGAGCTTACGCGTCTTGACGTCGACCTTGGGCTGATACCACAGCACCATTTCGCCGTTTTCCAGCGCTCGCCGCAACCGATTCTCCAGCCGCAACGAATCGGCGATGCGCGCATTCATTTCCGGACCGTAGAACAGGAAGCGCTCGCCGCCCTCCTTCGCTTTCTTCAGTGCCGCTTCGGCGTTGGCGAAAAGTACCTCTGGATTGTCTCCATCGCCCGGGAACACCGCGACGCCGCACGTAGCCGATACCCGCAGTTCTTCATTTCCGAGCAAGAACGGTTGACCGAACAACTGGCGGTTGTGCGAATCCAGTAGGCGGGCCGCGTCCTGCGCCTGCCAAGTCCCGGTCACGGCCGCGGCAAAACTGTCGGCGCCGACGCGCGCCACGGTGTCCTGATCTCTGAAATCGTCCTTGATGCGCTGCGCGACCGTGTTGATCAACGCATCGCCGGCCTGTCTTCCGAGCGTGTCGTTGACCATCCGGAACCGGTCAAGATCCATCAGCACCAGCGCTACGTTTAGACCATCTCGTGCGGCTGTGCCAAGCTGGTGTGACAATCTGTCGAAGAACAGGCTGCGATTGGGCAATCCGGTCAGCGTGTCGTAGCAGGCGAGATAGTCGACCTTTTCTTCCTTGGCGATGAATTCCAGGCCGAAGGAGATGTCCCCGGCCAGCTCGTTGAGCAGCTTGAGTTCCTTGTCGTCGAAGAAATTCGGTTCCGGCGCATACAGCGTCAGAATGCCGAAGGTCTGCCTTCCACGAGCACGACATGGGGCCTGAATTCTTCAGTCTTGCGGATTGCGTTGCGTCCGTCAGTCACATGGGCGATGACCCGTATGTCGGATTGTGCCTCGAGCACGTAGCTCAGGGCTTCGGCCACGATCGTATGGTCATCTGTAATCAATGCATTGATCGTCATTCAGCAACTCGCTGGAATCAGGAATACTCCGCCCGTTGTCCAACAGGCCAGGGAAGCCACCGCGTCACCATGGTTCTCCGGGATCAGTGTTACTGCGCTTCAAATTTGCCAGGTGTCACTACCTGTGATCTGGTCACGGTCTTGAATTCGCGACGTGTGCCGGTTCCCGCCGGCGGAACCGGAGCACTGGATACGTGGGGGAAGCGCGACTGCCAAAACAGGGTAACAAACTGGCGACGAACTGCCGTGTCAGGAAAACCCGACAGTTGGGCGGCAGGGCTCCTGCGAGGAACCGCCGGATGGTCCGAACCGACCTTCTACTCGAGCGGTGTCACGCCGTGTTGGATTGCAAACTTGACGAGGCTAGGAATGTCGTCGATGCAGAGCTTCTGCATTACCCGGGCACGGTAGGTCTCCACGGTTTTGGGCGAAAGAGAGAGTGAACGGGCGATCACCGCGTTGGATTTTCCCTCGACCAGCAGTTGCAGCACCTGCCGTTCGCGCGAGCGGTGCGCTGCGTGAATTGCTTCGACAGCCAGCGTAATGCCGCCGCTAACCCATAGTCGTCGAGCATCGGCGGTCGCAGTTCCAACATGACGTCCTCGATGGCATCCACGGTGGAATTGACTAGGGCCAGCGAATCCATCAGCCGCGGTCCGAGTTTTGGCTTCAGGCTGGGCGGCAAACCGTTGAGCACGATTTCCAGGTTGATGTTGAGGGCGGTGAGATTCTGTCCAACCCGATCGTGAAGTTCGCGCGACAGTTCGCGCCGGTAGTTCTCCTGCACCTCTACCATGCGCCGCGAAAGCGCCTGGAGCTTTTCGGCGGAGGCCCGCAATGCATCCTCTATGTGCTTCTGTTCCGTGATGTCGAGAACGGCAACCAGCATCTTCACCGGCCGGCCTTCCCCATCCTTGACGAACTCCCCAACGCTACGCAGATGGCGCACCACCCCGTCCGGCCGCACGGTGCGATGCTCCAACGTGAATGTTTCTCCCGACTCCGATGCGGTACGGATGGCGCGTTCGACGTCGGCCCGGTCATCCGGATGCACCGATCCCATGGTGCCTTCGTAGGATGGCCGGAAGCTTTGCGGATCCAGACCCAGGATTCGGTACAGTTCATCGGACCAGATGACCTGCCCGCTCGCCAACTCCCATTGCCGAGGACCCGAGATGCGAAAGCTTTTGTGCCACGTTGAGCAGCGTGCGGCTAGTCAATACCTCCTGCTCCGCACGTTTGCGGTCGGTGATGTCGGTCACGATGCCACTAAGGGCGGTGATCCGTCCGCTGCTGTCAAAAAGGGGAAATTTGCACACGATGCTGGTGTGCAGCCCGTTGGTGTAGTGAGCGACTTCTTCAACCTCGATCGGTGCGCGCGTCTCCAGGGCACGGGCGTCGTTTGCCTGGAACTGGGCCGCCTCACCGGGCGGAAATATCTCAGTGTCGGTATGAAAGAGAATGCTTTCCGGGTCCAGCCCGAACAAGTGCGTGAATTGCTTGTTGACGAATACATAGCGGCCCGCCAGGTCCTTGATGAATATGGCGGAGGGACTGTTGTTTATGAATGCCTGAAGCCGCGCTTCGCTCTCCCTGATGCGCTCGTCCAGCGCCTTGCGCTCGGCAATCTGCTCCTTCAGAAACGCGTTGGTTCGGGCCAGTTCAACTGTGCGTTCGGCGACCCGTGCCTCAAGTTCTGCGTTCAGCCTGTCCAGCTGACCGTATTGAGCGCAAACGCAGAAACCAGTACGGCAATCGAAAGCGACAGCAATGCGATCGGAACGTCATAAGAAATCGGTATCGGCAAATGGAAAGCCAGCATGCCGATGAAATGCATCGACCAGATGCCGGTTCCCAGGGAGAGGGCGCCGCCGGCCGGCCAATACCGTGCAGCCTGGCGTTCGTGTGACGCTTCGACACGCGAGGCCACATCGAGGGCGACGTAGGATGCGACGATCGCAACTACGACTGAAAGAACTACCAGCCATCTGTCATGCGTGCCGACCATGCGCCTTTTGCCCCCGTCCAGCTATGGCGACCAGCCAGGATCAGTCGTTGCTCACTATACCGCGTAACGGGGTGTTTACTTCTGGATCAGATAATTGCGCCAGGGCCTCCAGTAGTAGATGAACCAGCCCTCCTTGACCCCCTCGTAGTCGTGATCGGGCACGTTGACGTGGACCAGATGGATTCGGCCGCCTTTGGGGTCGGGCTGGAAGGAAAGAATCAAGGTCGAATCGAGATCGCTTTTCTTCCAGTACGAAGCGCGCCACGATTGCACGATCAGCTTGTTCGGGACGGTCTGCAGGATGGTGCCGGTCAGCGTGCCCTCGAAGGCACGGAAGACGGCACCACGCTTGCGGCCGATTTTCGCCGGCTCACCGGTGATGGCGACATGGGTCTTCGGATTCAGGTACATCGCGTACAGCCTCGCGGGCGAGGCAGGCAGAACGACGGACTGTTGAATCGTCTTGAGCATGGCGGCCTCCTGGTAGCTTCGGGAGCAAGACCTGAACGGGCCGGGCGGACTGTAAAATATTCGTAATGCGGCAGCCTGCTCCAAAGTAGACGCAATCAGCACGGGGAGGAATGTTGCTGGATGACAGGTGCATTGGTGCTGATCCTCATGGCGGCGTTTCCGGACGTGCGAGAGGCGATCCGGGGATGTCTTGCAGCTTCTGGTAATGGCAGGGCTTGCGCAGGAAGGCGTCGGCCCCGGCCTCTCCCGTGGACCCGGGTCAAACGAGCGTGGCGAGCAGCCGCAGCGCCGGCGCGACTCTCACGCCGTCGGGCGTCTGGTAATCCTTAGTGCCGGCAGCGGAGATCTGCCAGGCTTCGGCTTGCGGAAAGCGCGCCTTCAGGTAATGCAGGCTGCGGTCGGGCGCCGCGTCGCCCCACTTGCACTCGACCAGCAATCGCGGATGCCTGCCCTCGACGACGACAAAGTCCACTTCGCGGCCCGCGATGTCGCGAAAGTAGCGCAGGTCGACGTCGCGCCCCTTCGTGTCCTGCTCGAAGTGCACCCACTTCAGGAGGTGGCAGGCAACCAGGTTCTCGAAGCGCGCCGCGTCCTCGGGCACCACGGTCCAGTCGAGGTGGTAGTGCTTGCGCTCCTTCTTGACCGCGCGGATGCGCAGCGCGCCGAACGGCGCGAGCCTGAACAGGGCGTAGAGCCGCTCGAGCGCGCCGATCCAGCTCTCGACCGCCTTGTGGCTCACCTGCAGATCCTCGCGCAGCGCGTTGACCGACAGCGGCGAGCCCACCAGCTCGGGCAGGCGCAGCATCATGAGTTCCAGGTGCCCGAGGTCCTGAACGCGCTCGAGCGCCGTGATTTCCTCGCGCACGAGCAGCGAGCGATACTCGCGCGACCAGCGGCGTGCCTGCGTCTCGCTGCCGCCGAGGAAGGGCTCGGGGAAGCCGCCCAGGCGCAGCAAGTCGAGAAGCTGCGCGGGACGCGACAGGCCCAGCTCTGCTGCCGAGAACGGGTGCAGCCGCAGCAGGTGGTAGCGTCCCTGCAGCGAATCGCCGCCGAAGCGGTAGAGATCGAGCCGCCCGCTGCCGGTGACGAGGATTCTCTGGCCCCGCGGCCGGCCGTCGTAGAGCCCTTTCAGGTAGTTGCGCCAGCGCCGGTACTTGTGGATCTCGTCGAGGATCCACAGCCGCCCTGCCGGCAGCTCCGCCCGCAGGATGCGATCGCGATGGGCCGCCACGTCCCAGTTGAGATAGGCCGCGCGCGCGCCGGGCAGGCCGAGCGCGAGCGTGGTCTTGCCGACCTGGCGCGGGCCGGCGACGAAGGCCATCTTGCGCGCGAGGTCAGCGCGCAGCGCAGCGGCGAGGTAGCGGGTGCGGGGCGCCCGGGGCATGCCGCCACCCTACGATGATTTTTCCCTATAGTCAAAATTACACGCGCGTATTTTTGCCTGTGGGAGAAATTCAGCTTCGACACCACCAGTTGAACGCCGGGATCCAGTTGCAAGGCCGCGCGGACAGGCAGTGGGGTGGTGGCGTACGCCTTGGTCGTCAGTTTGCCGACGATCATGAACGATGAGCTCGAAGCAAGGGAGGTCCTTATCGTAAGGAATTTCCTTGCGGCCGATCCTCGTCGGCTCTCCGGTGATGGGGGCATGGATATTCGCGTTCAGGTATATCGCGTACAGCTCGGCGGGTGAGGCGGGTGGAACGACGGATTGTTGAAACATCCCGGCCAGGGCGGCCTCCCGGCAGCCATACGAACGAAACTGGTGCGGCCGGGCGGACTGTAAACTAACCGTTACGTTGCAGCGTACCCGAAAGAACACGCGGTCAGTACAGGGAGGAACGGCGATGACAGCAGAATCACGCACGGCAATTGTGACAGGCGGGTCGCGCGGCATCGGCCGGGCGATCGCCGAAGCGCTCGCGAAAGCGGGCTTCAGGGTGGCCATCGGTTACCGGGAACGCCGCGCGGAGGCGGATGCGTTGGCCGCACGCATTCACGCGGCGGGCGGCCATGCCATCGCCGTGCGCACCGACGTGACCCGCGCCGAGGACGCCAGTGCGCTGGTCAAGGCGACACTGGATTCATTCGGGGGCGTGGATGTGCTGGTGAACAACGCCGGTATCGCTCTGCCAAACGTGAGTATCGCCGACACGGACGCGCAGCAGTGGGAGCGGGTGCTGGCGGTGAATCTGACCGCCCCGTTTCATCTCATTCGCACGGTGCTGCCGCACATGCGCGAGAAGCGCCGCGGCCACATCATCAACATTTCCTCGAACGTGACCCAGCGCCTGCCTGCCGGTCTGGGCGCCTATACCGTGTCGAAAGCAGGCCTCGAGGCGCTCACCCGAGTCCTCGCCAAGGAGGAGGGGCCGAACGGAATCCGCGTGAACGCGGTTGCGCCCGGACCGATCCGCACCGAAATGCTGGAAGAGTATTTCAGCAAGATGGGGTCGGAACGCACGCAGATGTTTCTCAATTCGATTCCCTTGCGCCGTGCCGGCGAGCCGCAGGAGATCGCGGCCATGGTGGCCTTCCTCGCCACCGATGCCAGCTATGTCACCGGGCAGGTGATCTTCGTGAACGGCGGCGGGCCGGGCGGATAGCGGCGCCCGTCTGCGGAGAAAGAAGTCCGGGGGCCTTGCCGGGCCGGCCTTGGCCCGGTTAGCACGGCGTGAAGCAGAAGAAAAAACGAGATGGCGGTTCGCTGGCAGAACTGACGTCGGCAAGTGCGTCCTGCAGAATCCGGCTGTCGCGAGGGGAGGCACGCGAATCAGTCGTCGGCCGCACTGAGTCAGTTGCGGAAAGCCAGGGAGGGGAAAGACACTCGCCATCTCGCTGGAAACGCTACGCCTGCATGCGGCAGAACCCGTACGTAGTTCTACCGCCACGACAGACCCCTTTCTCTAAGTTTGGTTGTGCCTTCCGTATCGGGCGTTCGTTGTCGGATTGGACATTTATCAGAACCCCGTCCCCGTGGCCCTGTTGCCTTCGGGCCGTATGAATTTGCGCCGCTTGAGCTCCATGTCCGTCAGCACCTCGAGCGCCTTCTGGAACTCAGTTGCCTTGTCGAAGAAGAAATCACCACCCAGTGCCCGGCACGCCTGCCGCGCCTTGTTGCTCGGAAAGCTGGTCAGCATGATGACCACTGGCGCACCCGGCTCATGCTTGACCTGCCGCAGCACATCGAATCCGTTGCCGTCCTTCAGGCGAATGTCGAGGACCACCGCTTCCGGATGACAGCGCCGGATCAGCTCCAGCGCCTGCGCCACACTCTCGGCTTCACCGGCCAGTTCGATTCGCGACAGCCCGGAGATCATGACCGCCAGCCGCTGCCGTACCAGCGCCGAATCGTCGACAATCACCACTTTCATGCTTTGAGGTCCGGAAGGCATAGGGCCCGCAGACAGTACTGATTGCAAGATAGCCTTGACCGGGCACGGGGGATATCGTCGAAACAGTGAATTTTATGTAGTACTGCACCCCGGAAGGTTGTCACGGTTTGAACTACAAGAGTCGGGCGCACAGACGGGACGGGCGTCGCGCCTCGCGAAGAACAGTTTCTGACCTATCTAATTATTTGACGCAAAGACGCGAAGACGCAAAGAAGACCGGAACAGGAATTGAGAATAACAAGAGGCCCGTTCGGACAATTTCCATTCGATATCCTGGAAGAAAGATCGTTGGCTCGACGATCGAGGACTTCGTTATGCCTGTCTCCATGCATTTCTTTGCGCCTTCGCGTCTTTGCGTCAAGGTTTTTTGCTGTGCCGGGGTCAGTCCACCAGCCGGTTGCGGATGGCGTAGTGCGTTAGTTCGGCGTTGTTGGCCAGCTTGAGTTTTCCCAGCAATCTCGCCCGGTAGGTGCTCACGGTATTTGTACCCAGGCGCAGTTTCGAGGCAATGCCGCTGACCGTCATGCCACTGGCGATCATGCACAGGATCTGGTGCTCCCGATCTGACAGTCGCTCGTGCGGGGATTTGTCGGTTTCGGTGCCGATTTCGTCCGCCAGGCGTTCCGCCAGTGTCGGGCTGACATATCTGCCGCCGGCCGCCACCTTGCGCAGCGCAGAGATCAATTCCTCGGCTGCGCTTTCCTTGGTAAGGTAGCCGGCCGCGCCGGCCTTGAGCACCCGCAACGCATAGCGCTCCTCCGGGTGCATGCTGAGAATCAGGACGCGCAACTCGGGAAAGTTCTGCCGGATTTCTTGAAGAACCTCCAGTCCGCCGCGATCCGGCATGGTGATGTCGAGTACCGCCACGTCGTAGCGTTGCATGCGCAACGCCTCCATGACCTCGGCACCGGAGGTTGCCTCGCCGGACACCTTTAGATCCGGTTCGGCCTCGAGAATCTGCCTGAGCCCCCGCCGGACCACCGCGTGGTCATCTGCGATCAATACTTTCATCACATCGCCGTCCGCGGGACACAGGAAGGAAGTCGCCAGACTGTTGAATTCGCCGACTAAGCGGTAGCAGCATCGCCATTGCCGTGTGCAGAAGCGCGTGCGCGACTCATCGGAATGCGCACCTGCGCCAGCGTGCCTTTTCCGGGCTTGCCTTTGATGGTCACGCTGCCGCCAAACATTTTTGCACGCTCGCGGATTCCTGCGAGCCCGATGGCGTGGCGGTTCGACACCTCGGCCGCCCGGATGCCGCGGCCATCGTCCTGCACCGCAAGGCTCAGCCAGGCGCCGTTGCACCCAAGATCCAGGTTTACCCGGGTGGCGCCGGAATGACGCGCGACATTGGTCAGCAGTTCCTGACAGATCCTGAATACCGCGGTCGCGACCGCCGGGTCTACCGCCACATCAGCCTCCGGCAGGCTCAACCGGCATTTTATCCCGGTGCGGCTCTCGAACTCCTGCGCCTGAGACTCGATCGCCGCCACCAGGCCCAGGTCGTCGAGTTCGCCGGGACGCAGCTTGGTGGATATGCGCCGCACGCTGTGAATCAGCGAGTCAATGAATTCCGACATTGACTTGATTTGCGCCGTCACTTTCGAGTCACGTTTTTCGACCGACTTCGACAGCCATGACAGATCCATCTTCAGCCCTGTCAGGGCCTGGCCCAGTTCGTCATGGATCTCACGGGCGATGCGGGTGCGCTCCTCCTCGATCATTTCCTGCAAGCGGATGGCAAGCGAGCGGATGGTTTCCTCGTTGCGTTTGCGTTCCAGTTCCGTCGCGGCACGCGAAGCGAAGATTCTCAGGCTGGATTTCGCCAGGTCCGGATTCTGCAAGGGCTTGCGATTTATCACCATCATTACCCCGAGCACGGCCTCATCGGCGGCCCAGAGGCCGATACCAACGTAGGTGTCGGCAGAAAATCGGTCCAGGACGGGCGTGTGGGCGAAGCGTGACCGCGTGTCGTCCGAGTGAACGACGGTGTTCTCGGTGAGCACGAGGGCGCACGGACCTCCGCGGCAGTCGTAAGTGAAGTTGTCGATCATCTTGCCGTCCATGATTCCGGCAATAGTGCGCACCTCGCCTTCCTTCTTCCCGGTCAATTCGCCGATGATTGCGCCGTCCACAGCCAGCGCCTGGGCCACTTGTTGGACGAGCAAACGGAAGAATTCCGCGCCCGTTGCCGCGGAAATGCCCGCCGCGATGACGGCCAGTGCTTCCTCCGCGAGCTTGCGGGCAGTGACATCCTCGTTGACGATGATGCCCCCGGTAATACGGCCCTCCGAATCGCGCAGCGGCACCGCCGAATTCAGGATGGTCTTGCGGCTGCCGTCAAAACACTCGATGTCCACGAGTTCATTGATCGTTGTCTCGCCGCGCTCGATCGCCCTGGCGGCTGCCCACTCGTGCGGCTGAATCAACCGGTCGGTGCCCGCCCACCATCCCTTGTATTCACTGTGTTGTTTGAAGTCGACGCGACGCGCCCCTGCCCAAATTTTTTTCCCGGCCGGGTTGCCCCGGATAATCTTGCCCTCGCGGTCCATTACCCAGACGCCCACCGGAAGTGTGTCGAGCACGCTGCCCAACAGCGTCTCGCTGTGTCTCAATGCATCCTCCGAACGCCGGCTCTGCGTGATGTCGCGGGTGACCTTCGTGTAGCCGCGCAACCCGCCGTCGTCGGCGCGTACCGGCGTAATGACGACATTGGCCAGGAACCGGGATCCATCCTTGCGAACGCGCCAGCCTTCCGCCTCATGGCGGCCCACTGTCCGGGCAATCTCGAGCGCGTGGTCGGGCTGCCCGCTCGCAATGTCTTCCGGCGGGTAGAAGCAGGAAAAATGCTTGCCGACCACCTCTTCGGCCCGGTAGCCCTTGATTTGCTGCGCCCCCGAGTTCCAGCTCGCGATACGCCCTTCGGGGTCGAGCATGAAGATCGCGAAGTCCTTGACCCTCTCGACCAACAAGCGGAACCGTTCCTCCGATTCCCTGAGCAACGCCTGCGCCTCGTTGCGAACGACGTATTCGCCCAGCTGATTGCCCACCGCCGCAATCATCGCCAGCAGTTCGTCATCGGGTTTCTGCGCTTGCGTACCGAAGAACTCCATGATTCCCATGACCTGGCGGCCGGCGGTCAAGGGGAATCCGAATGCGGCGCGCAAATTCGCCTGCGCCGCGAAAGCGGCTCTCGGGAAGTTCGAGTCGTGAAAAACGTCCTCGATCCAGACCGCTTTTTCCTGTTCCCATATGCGGCCGGGAAGTCCGCGGCCACGCTCAATCTGCATTTGCCGGCTTGCCGTGATGAAAACAGACGCGTCTTTTTCTGCCGGATGCCAGGCATGGGCGTGGAACAGCACGCCGCGTACGGGATCCAGTTTCCACATCGCGCCCACGTCCCAACCGAGCTTGTCGCAGATGATGCGCAACGCCGCTACGAGCACGGCGGCCGATGTCGTCTCCTCTACCATTGCCTGGGCGATCCCGTTTTGCACCGCCTGGATGCGCTCGACCCGGATTTGTTCGGTGGTGTCAGCGCATACGCCATGCATGGCAGTTACCGCGCCATCCTCGCCGATCAGCACGTTGCCGGTGGTCTTGAGCACCCGGATAACGCCGTCCGGCCTGATAATCCGCTCGGTCAGCTCCCAAGGCTGGTGATCGGCGCGCGCCTTACGAATCACTTCCTGCACGCGCTGGCGGTCCTGTGGGTGCACGCGCGAAATATAGGCTTCGGATGACTCCGAGAACTCCTCGGGCGACAGCCCGTAGATTCGAAACAGTTCGTCGGACCAGGTAACGCGATCTGTCCTCAGGTCCCAGGTCCAGGATCCGGTATGGGTGATCGCTTGCGCCTGCGCAAGCTGGGCTTCCCGGCGCTGCAGCACTGAGGCGAGCCGCTCCCTCTCGGCGACGTCGCCGGCCAGCTGACTAACGTTTGCCGCCAATTCGGCAGTACGTTCGCTGACCGTCAGTTCCAGCCGATCATGAGATCGTTGCAGCGCCACCGCGGCCCGCGTGCGCTCACGGTTAAGGGCGCACAGCACCAGGCTCATCAGGGTGACCGTGCTGGTGAAGGCCTGTAAAGAGAGTAGCGATTCGTTGAGATCAGCGGAGGCGAAGGGACCGAGTTTGTTGACGGTTCCCCAGATGGCCAGAATCGTGACCGCAAAAATCGCTGCAGTGACGACGCGTTCGTCGAAGCGGCAACCGGCCCACGCCATGAACGGAATCAGTAGAAAGGGAAGCGCATGCCCGATTCCGGGCCGGCTCCAGCCCGCAAAAACGAACACAGCGACGAAGGTAAGGGCCAGCAGGACACCGAAAACGAAGACTTCGGTGCGCCGCAGCGGTTCCTCGCGGTGCGGCTCGCGCAGCCATGCCAGCAGCAGGGGCGTCACGACGATGATCGCGGTGGTATCGCCCTGCCACCAGGTGTACCAGTTATCGAGAAAACTCCCGGCGGGCATGCTTCCGGAGACGAACAGAGCGCCGACTCCGGATGTGGCTGCGACCAGACTGCTTGCCGCGGCGATAAGTGCGAAACGGAAAACCACGTGCGGCTGGCGGAATTCGATCGTCGAATCGATGAGGCGGTTGACGAGCATTACCGCGCATGCCGCCTCCAGCGTGTTGCCGGTGGCGATGACTGCCGCAACAGACAGCGACTGATCGATCGAAAAGTTGGCCAGCACGGCGCCCAGCCATACCCCGGGCCATGTCCGAACGCCATGGAGCAGCAGCGCGGCGAGCGCGATCCCGGCCGGCGGCCACACGGCCGTGGCGTATCCTGGGGGTATGGCGAACAGCAGGGAGGCCTTTGCCGCCGCGAAATAACAGATCGCCAGGACACCGACTTTGGCGATGTACGGAACTTCCGTAACGCGGGTGAGGATCGCTGACATCGGTACACCGACTGCCGGCGGACGGATTCAGTTCATCCGGTTGCGGCAGCGTTCCATGACGCCAACAGAAAAGCCGACACGTACAGCTTGGTTTGCATGACCTGCTCCCTGGGTGCAGAACTTCCCTAGCTGCCCGACTCTCAACTTACAGTATAGGCGGCGGACGGCCGAAGTTGGTGGATCCCGCGACGGGCACGGAGAGCGGCCGCATGCCGGGCTGCCGGAGCGCCCGGACCGATCTTTGAAACGGGTCTAGGCCACGTGCCGGCAGCCGCCGGGTCTCAGCACCCTTTCGGTGGACGCCGGATTCCTGGCGAGCTTGCCCTGCGGGCGGATCGGGCGTCTGACCAGTTCACCACCACAGTTGGGGCACACACCCTGCAGCACGCCGGCTGCGCAGTCGCGGCAGAAGGTGCACTCGAAAGAGCAGATCATGGCCTCGGCGGAGTCCGGCGGCAGGTCCCTGTCGCAGCACTCGCAATTCGGTCGAAGCTGAAGCATCGCGTTCCTCCAGTGGAGAAATCGAAACTTGATTATTGCTGGACGCGGAACCTGCACGGCAGCGCGCGGTCCCATATCGACTGTGCCGTATCGGCGACTCTTCAAAAATTCCCCTTTACAGTCTGCTCCGACAGGGAGAATATTTCCACCGGTGGCCAGGGCTGCGTTTCAATCGCTTGGTGTATGCGAGAAGGCGATTCTGACCGCCTTGTTGAGCACGGACCCGTGATGAAAACAGGGGCCCCGTCTGCACAGTCATCCCACCTTGAGAGCTCCGTTCTGAGCTCAGCCGCCCTTATCGCGCGGCAACAAATTGGATGGCAGCCCTGGCGCCTCACCTTTTCCGCCCTGCGGGCGGGCTGTCCATGGTTCGCGCAGATCCGCATCCCCGGCGCTTCCGGTCCCGCCGGCGCGCTACAATTCCGGCGTGACTTTCAAACAAACAATCGAGGATGACCGATGAAGCATCTATTTGTTTCGCTTGCCCTGGTTCTGCCCCTGGTTGCGCACGCCGGTTTCGACGATGCGGTGCAGGCCTACGGGACCGGCGATTACGCCAAAGCGCTCTCCGAGTTCAAAGTGCTCGCCGACCAGGGCAAGCCCGAAGCGCAGTATTTCATGGGCTTGTTCTACCACAACGGCTTCGGCGTACCGCGCGACCAGAATGAATCTGCGAAATGGTTCATGAAAGCGGCACGGCAAGGCGACGCGCGCTCGCAATATTACGTCGGGATCATGGCGGAGAAAGGCCAGGGTGTGGAAAAGGACCCGGTGGCCGCGCACATGTGGCTTTCGCTTTCGGCCGCGAATCCCCAGACCTCCCACCGAGACTCGCTATACACCAGGGAAGCGATCGAGAAGCTCGAGAAAAAAATGACGCCGGAGCAGATCGCCAAATCAAAGGAAACCGCGAAGAACTGGAAATCCGGGGATTGACGCCGCACACCTTCTGTTGAAGTACAGCTTTCGAAGCCGGGCTCGCCCCCGGCTTTTTGTTTTCGGCCCGTGGTTGCTAGACGCGCGCATTTGTAGTTTCGGAACCGCCTCCAACATCAGTTGTCACTCTCATCGCTGGTGAAATTGCCGCGACCAGGAATGGTTCGTCGTTCGTTGACGTCAGCGCCATTACAGAAGAAAACTGTTGGTGTCAGGCGGCAGTTCAAAAAATCGCGTCGCCATCTGGTAACACTTCTCTTCCCCACCAATTTATTCGGAGCGCCTCCAAGCGTTCGTTTCAACCGTCATTCTGGAGATTTGTGGAGGAACACTACATCTTTTTGAGAAAAGTTCTACAGCGTTGTAGATAAACGACGAATGGTACGCCTCTTGCGACAGCATTCGCGAATTGCGGATATTGAGATTGACCCAGCAATTTGGAGAAAAAGGAAAACGGAAAATGTTCCAGCGCAAGGATTCGCATGTGTTGTCCGGTTTGAGCCTTATTATTTCCCACGGGCTTATTACCACTCTCGCCATTGGCATCGCCTTTACCCTGCCGGTAGTCGCGCAATTCATCCTCTACCAATGGTGGCCCCGGGTGGAATCGGACTCGAATCTATTGTTGACAACCGAGATCGGATTGGCGTCGGTGCTCGTGCTTCTTTTCAATTTTGTGAAAGTATCGTGGAGCAACCGCCGTTATGTCGTCAGCGCAAAGCTTGCATCCCTGGCCTATGCGAGGAGCAACGGCAACTGGCTCTCGCGCTGGCAGGAACGAGCCCTTTTCAAACGATTGCCGGTGACGCGGGATGCCTGCGTGTTGACCGTTACGGGGTTCGATACATTTGTGCACAAAAGCAGTCGGTTCGGATCGGCGCTGGAAACGGCCTATGAAATCCGGGTGATGCTCCTCAATCCCGCCGGCCACGGGGCACGCGTTCGGGTCGATTCGCTGCCTCCGGGAAAGTCCAACCTTGCGGCATTCTGCGAAGAAATTGAGTCAAGCATTTCCTATCTTCGTGCACTTCGCAAGTCGGGCAAGAAAGTGACGCTGAAGTTCTATGAACAACAACCGTTCTGGAAGGTGGTGGTGCTGGGCGAACACGTTTGGGTTCAGTACTGCCACAGCGGCTGGGAGATGAAACAGACCCCCGAGTACGTGTTTACGCTGCACCATCGCGAGCCGACGCGCGGATTGTTCGTCCCGTTCTACGTGTACTTTCTCGAGAAATGGGAGGACCAGAGCCATGCTGAGTTCGATTTTGACACCCGCGAGCTGGTTTACCGCGACTCGATGGGCCAGGAAGTCGAGAGGCTTCCTTTTCCGAATCCCGCCACGCAACACTTCAACGCGGTCGGCGAACATGTAACGGCGGCAGAGGGCTGCGTGGAAGGTGATCATGAATGGCGCAAGGGAGGCGGCGCGCTTTTGGAATAACGACACAAACGAAAGGAACTGGATACGAATTTGTCCAATCTAATGTACATGGAGATGCCACAAGCATGACCACCCACACCGGGTTCCTTTTGGACCAGGCATCCGTTTCGGATGTCGTGGGCCGGGCGGTCGGCAATTTTGCTTTGCCGATTGCGGTGCTCGGTGCAACTTTCCTGCTAATTGGTTACATGCCCGAGCTGCCCGATTTCTTCTACGTGCTAAGGGTGTACGGACCGTATTTCACGTTGGGAGTCGGGCTGCTCGTCAGCCTGGCATTCAAGCGCAGTCGTGCCCTGTTTGCGGTTCTGTCGTTGCTGCTTGCGTATGCCGGTTTCAGAATGTTCCTTGGCAGCGGAGCCGACGGCTTTGCGGCGAAGACGGTGTATGCCGCACTTTGTATTTTCGTTCCCTTCAACCTGGCGCTGCTGTCCGTCGTGCGGGAGCGCGGTGCGCTGAACCCGTATGGGGCGCGGCGGCTCGGCTTGCTTGTGGCCGAGATGGGAATCACGGCCGCGATAGTCCTTGGCGACCACCAGGCTTTTACCGAAAGCCTTTATCAGCCGATCTTTGCGGATGCCGCTGCAACCGCCTCGCCGATCCCACAGCTCGGTGTCGCGACAATGGCGGTGGCGTTGTCGGTCGCCGTCGTTTGTGCCGTGGTCAGAGGCTCCGTCATCGAAGCGGCATTCGCCGTCGCAGTCGCCGCGTTTGCCGCCTCATGCGACGGCGTGATCACTTCGGATGTATTCGCGTGGCTGACCACCGCCGGTGTGATCGTTACGGCCGCGGTGTTACAGGACTCCTACCGTCTGGCCTTCCGCGACGAGCTCACCGGACTACCCGGACGCCGCGTGCTCAATGAGCGTCTGATGG
>DASYUW010000121.1:0-12079 GCA_036000845.1 Burkholderiales bacterium | reverse complement strand
TCGACGCTCAGCGCTTTGGCGCGCGCGATCACTTCCTGCGGATCGGAAATGTCGGCCGGCGTGATCTTGTTCATCACGTCGGCGGCCGTGTAGCCCAGCATGCGCTCGGCGCCGACGTTGAAGATCTGGATGACGCCCTTCGCATCGGTGGCGATGCTCGAGAAGTTGGCGCTGTTGAAAATCGCGCTCTGCAAGGCCCCCGTTTTAAGCAACGCCGCCTGGCGTTGGACCTCGACGTTGGTAGCCACCGTGCCGACGGTGTTGCCTTGAACGGCGAAATCACAGCTTTCATTAGACATGGTCGAGTTCCGTGTAAAGCACGAAGAACAGGCAAGGCTTCATATGGCGCGGCGCATGGGACTGCACAGCGCCGGAGACCGTGCGACCGGTGGCGTCCAGCGCCTCGTATTGGAATGTTTCCATGGCAGTCGCTATTCGCCCGTCACACGCGCCAGCTCTTCCAGGCTGGTCACGCCTTGAACAACCCAGCGCCAGCCGTCTTTCCGCAACGACCGCATACCGTGCGCCACCGCGTATTCGCGCAACTCCTGCTCCGATGTGCGACTGTGGATCAGCCGGCGCACGCCGTCGTCGACCGCCAGCATTTCGTAAATGCCGGTGCGGCCGCGGTAACCAGATTGGTTGCAGGCGGCACAACCCAGTGCGGTATATATAGTTCCGCTCGCCGGCACTACGGCGGTGTCCACAACCTCGAGTTGTCGCGGGTCTCCCACGACCGCCTTCCGGCATTCCTGGCAAAGCTGGCGAACCAGGCGCTGCGCGACGACTCCGATCAGGCTGGAGGCGAGCAGAAACGGCTCCACGCCCATGTCGACGAGGCGGTTGACGGCGCTCACCGCATCGTTGGTGTGCAGCGTCGCGAACACCAGATGACCGGTGAGGCTCGCCTGCACCGCGATCTGCGCGGTCTCGAGATCGCGGATTTCACCGATCATGACCACGTCCGGATCCTGGCGCAGGATGGTCCTCAGCGCCCGCGCGAAACTCATCTCGATCTTGGCGTTGACCTGGGTCTGGCTGATGCCGTCGAGGGCGTACTCGATCGGGTCCTCGACGGTCATGATGTTGAGCGCGGTCGCATCGAGCCGCGACAGTGCGGCGTAGAGCGTCGTCGTCTTGCCCGAGCCGGTCGGGCCGGTGATCAGAATGATGCCGTGAGGCTCCTTGATCAGCCTGTCCATGTGCGCCAGCTCGGCGTCGTCCATGCCGAGCCGCGTGAGGTCGAGCCGCCCTGCCTGCTTGTCGAGCAGGCGCAGCACCACGCGCTCGCCGTGCCCGGTAGGGATCGTCGATACGCGCACGTCGACCGGCTTGCCGGCCACGCGCAGCGCGATGCGGCCGTCCTGCGGCAGACGCTTCTCCGCGATATCTAGCTGCGCCATGATCTTTACGCGCGAGACGATCGCCGCATGCAGCGCGCGCGCCGGTTCGATCAGGTCGCGCAACGTACCATCGATGCGCAGCCGCACTACCGAGCGCGTCTCGAAGGGTTCGATGTGAATGTCCGAGGCGCCGTCGCGCAGCGCCTGGGTGAACAATGCATTGATCAGGCGGATGACCGGCGCATCGTCCTGGCTTTCGAGCAGATCCTCGATCCTGGGGATTTCCTGCAGCAATCTGGAGAGGTCCAGGTCCTGCGCGAGGTCGCCGGCCAGCGCAGCCGCACCGGCATCTGCGCTGCTGTACGACGCGGTGACTAACTCGTCGAATTCCCCGGCATCAATGCGGCGGGCGCGTAGCGGCACGCCGAGCGTCCGGCGCAATTCGGCGAGCGCACCCGAGTGGGCGTCGCTGCGCACCGCCACCTCCGCTCCGCCTTCATCCAAGGCGGTGACAACGACACCGTTGGCTTTGGCAAACGCGTAGGGGATCTTGCTATGCGGTCCCTGGAGCTTCAAGGAATTCTCTCAGCACGGAGCACTTACTTCCGCCCCGGGTCGTCCCGGCGCGGCGCGCCCGGTTTCACCGCTTCCGGCGGGCGCGGCGGCAGGGTGGGCGATTCCATGTCGGGCAGGATGGCGTCGTGCGCGGGTTTGGCTTTTTCCTGCTCGCCGAGGATGTAATCGTAGCGCTCACCGGTGAAGGCGTCGGCGCGCGCGCTGTCGCGCACCAGCGTCGGCCGCAGGAAGATCATCAGGTTGGTCTTATTGCGCGAGCGCGTCTTGTAGCGGAACAGGCTGCCGAGCAAGGGGATGTCTCCGAGCACGGGGACCTTCTGTACACCGTCGTTAACCGTATCCTGGATCAGGCCGCCGATCACCACCATCTGCCCGTCGTCGACCAGGACCGTCGTGGCCACCGCGCGCTTGTTGGTGATCACGCCGGCGGGGTTGGTCTGGTCCTGGATGCTGGAGACCTCCTGGTAGATCTGCAGGCGCACCGTACCGCCCTCCGAGATCTGCGGCTTGATCCGCAGCGTCAACCCGACATCGTGCCGTTCGACCGTCTGGAAAGGTGTGGGCGTGGTGGCCGCGCCCGTCAGCGCGTACTGGCCGGTGATGAAGGGCACGTTCTGGCCAATGACGATCGCCGCTTCCTCGTTGTCCAGGGTCAGGAGTGTCGGCGTGGACAGGATATTGGCGTTGGCGTCGGTTTCCAGCGCACGCACCAAGACACCGATGTTCAGAATCTGGCCCACGCCGGGAATGTTTATGCTGCCGTTTACCACCCCGACGTTGAGCCCCGGAGCGGCTGTGGCCGGGTTCTGCGAAATGTCGATTATGTTCTGGCCCGTGGTGCCGAAATTGGTACCGCCAAAGCCCTGGGTATCGGTCCTGCCCAATCCGCTGAGGCTCTGCCATTGGACGCCGAACTCGGCGGCCTTGTCGGCGGTGAGCTCCGCGATCAGCGCCTCGACATAGACTTGCGCGCGACGCACGTCGAGTTTGTCCAGCGCCGCGCGCAGATTATTGTAGATCGCGTCGGGCGCGGTGATGATGATCGAGTTGGTGGCCGCGTCCGCCTGGATGATGCCGGGCGCAGCCGCAGTTGCCTGTAACTGGCCGCCGGTCGGACCGTAGACAGCCTGCCCCGCCGGCGCCGCGGCTAACATCGATACAGGCGTTAATGCTCCGAGTACGCTCGGAGCCGATCCGGAACGCGGCGCGGCCGCTGCGCCTGCATCTCCCTGATAGATCGCCCGCAGGGTCTCGGCGAGCTTTACCGCCTCGGCGTTTTTCAGATAGACAACGTGAATGTTGCCGCCGGCATTGGTTGGCGAATCCAGCATCGCCACGAACTTGCGTAACCGGGTAAGGCGCGAAGGATCGCCTGCGCGCGCCAGCAGGCTGTTGGAGCGGGCATCCGCGACCACCACGAAGCGCTGAGTCGGGTCCTGCGCAGTTGCGCCCTGCGCCTGCGATGCTTCCGCGAACAGCCGGTTGACGGTCGCCGCCACATCAACTGCAGAAGCATACTGAAGCGGGATCACCGCCGGGTCGGTGCCGCTGGGCTGGTCGATCGAGTCGATGATTCTCTCGATGCGCCGCAGGTTACTGGCGTAATCCGTGATCACCAGCGTGTTGGTATTCGGGTAGACGGTGATGGTGTTATTGGGGGCGATCAGCGGCCGCAGTGACGTCACCAGCAGTGCTGCAGACTCGTATTTCAAAGTGAACACCTGGGTCTGAATCTGGTCGGAGGCGCGCGACTTGTCCTGCGGGCCGAGCGTGGGGCTGTAGTGCAGTTTGGCGTCGGCTTCGGGAAGAATCTTGACGATGCCGCGGTCCTCGACCGCGGCGAAGCCTTGCAGGCGCAACGCCGAAAGAAACACTTCATATACGAACGCCCTCGGCAACGGCTTCGCCGAGACGATGTTGATCGTGCCCTTTACCCGCGGGTCGATCAAGAAGTTCTTGCCGGTGATTTCGCTCACCACCTTTACCACGCCTTCGATTGCGGCGTTCACGAAGTTCAGCGTGACCATGTCGGGATTCGGCCGCGCGGACTGGCTGGCGCCGGAGGTGCCCGTTTGCGGGGAGCGCGTCGTTGGCCCGCCTTGCGTTGCGGACGGCTTTACCGATGTCGTATCGGCGGGACGCGCGACGGGCCTGGGCGCTTCCTTGGGGGGCTCTTGCGAGTTCGCGGGCCACGCCTGGCAAATTGCGATCGCCATCGCCAACCACAGGAAGTCGATTGTTGACCAGCGATGCCTCATGATTTTTACTTTCGGTTGCACCTTCGGCAAGGGACGCATATTTTTGGGTGAAGAATTCATTTGCTGGCTTGCAGTGAGGCGGATTCCGTGGTCGTGTTTTTCTCCGGCCACGCTAGCGTTTCACGGATTCCGCCGCGTTCCAGGATGACGTGATCGGTGCCGACTTCCGCGAGCCGGATGCCGGGAGCAGCGTCTTCGCCTTCCCCCACGGCGAGAATTTCGTTCGCCTCGAGTTGCACCACCGCGTATCCGCGCTGCCCCCCCGTGGCCGCGACGACACCGAGCAGCCTGATCGCGATTCCCGCTGGCACCGGACTGTTCAGATCCCGTCGCATGTTGCCGAACAGCGCGCCCGCGGACGCGGCTGCCGTGCCGGTGTCTGCGACGGTCGGCGCGCGCGGTTCCGGAAGCGGCGCGAGCCACGCCCAGGTCCAGTACGCCAGCACCAGGCCAAGCAGCGCGAGTGCCGCGAATGTCACCAGTGACACAACGGCCGTTTGCGCAAAACTCGTTCGTTCGAGAGAGATCGCTTGCATCTTTCGTCAGGCGCAATACCACCTGCAGGATGGGACACATCGTAGGACGACATTCCTCCTCAGTATGTGCGCCAGCGCACGGAGCATTCACGGGCGATGGCGATAATGGCTATATATTCTTTAAATCGAACGTCAGACGGCACTCGGATCGATCGAGCGCAAGGAGGGGCAAATGAAAGTGAAGTCATGGCAAGGCGGATTCACGTTGCTCGAGGTGATGGTGGTGGTCGTCATCCTCGGCATTCTCGCCGCGCTGGTGGTGCCGAAAATTATCAGCCGCCCGGACGAGGCGCGGGTGATCGCCGCGAAGCAGGATATCGCGAGCCTGATGCAGGCGCTCAAGCTTTACCGCCTGGACAACCAGCGCTACCCCGTAACCGAACAGGGATTGCAGGCGCTGGTGGCGCAACCGGTTACCGCCCCGCTCCCGCCCAACTGGAAAGCGGGCGGGTATGTGGAGCGCCTGCCCAAGGACCCCTGGGGGAATCCCTACCAATATCTGAGTCCGGGGATATTCGGCGAGCTCGACATTTTCAGTTTCGGCGCCGATGGCGCACCGGGCGGCGAAGACAACGACGCCGACATCGGTTCCTGGACACTATAGGGACGAGTAATCAGGTGATTAGGTGATTAAAACCAGATCGCAGGTGATAGGACGATTGACAATCACTCAATCACCTGATCACTCAATCACTGAATCACTCAATTGCTCAGCGCGCATCTGTGGGTTCACGCTCATCGAGTTGCTGGTGGTGCTGCTGATCATGGGACTATTCGCCGGCCTGGTAAGCACCATCACGCTGCCCGACGATCGGGCGCTGCTGCGCGTCGAAGCCGAAAGGCTGGCGCAACTGCTGGATCTTGCCGCGACAAAGTCGCGCTTCACCGGCAAGTCCATCGCCTGGACGGCGGACGGACCGGGCTACCGCTTCTGGCAATTCAGCGAAGATACTTACTGGTCCGAGATCCGCGACGACGACTCCCTGCGCGCGCGAGCCCTGCCGCAGGGTATGACGATCTCCGGCCTGCGAGTCGAGAACATACGCTCGCCGGAGCACGTGCGCCTGGAGTTCAACTCCTACGGCCAGACGCTTTCCTTCAGCGTCGAGATGTCTCTTGGCGCCGCGCACGACACGGTGGCGGGGTCCCCGGTCGGGGATGTGCGAGTGTTGCCGGAGCAGGGAAGAACAAATGGCGAAACGGTGCGGCGGTAAACGCGGCGGTTTTACTCTGGTCGAGGTGCTGGTCGCTCTTGCCATCATCTCGATCGCGCTTCTCGCAGCGCTGCGCGTGGCAGGCGGGGGCACCAGCAGTGTCGGCGAACTGCGTGCGCGTCTGCTTGCCGGTTGGGTCGCGGAGAATCTTCTGGCGGAGCAGCGCGCCCGCGGGGAATGGCCGTCGCTTGGCATACAGCGCGGCACGCAACGCCAGGGCGGCATTGAATTCGCCTGGCGCGAGGAGGCCATCGCGACGCCGAACGTCACGTTCCGGCGCGTCGACATTCGCGTGTTCGCGGCGCCCGAGGAAGCGCACGCGCTCGCGCACCTTACCGGGTTCGTCGTTAATCCACTGGGTACGGCCAAATGAAGACTTCTTCGGGCATTCGACTAGGCGGATTCACCCTGATCGAACTGCTGACCGCGCTGCTCATCCTCTCGGCTCTGGCGCTGATGTCGTACCGCGGACTCGGCGCGGTACTCGATGCACGTGAGCACGTCACCAGGGAAACCGACAAGTGGCGGCGCGTGGCCGCCTTCATTGCCCGATTCGAGCGTGACGTCGAGTTGGCGGCGCCGCGTCCTGTCCGGTCCGCGTCCGGCTCTGCGCCGGCCTGGCGCGGAACACCCGGTGCAACGTCGGAGCCGCTTGTAGAATTCAGCCGCTTTGCCTCCGTCGAGGGCATGGACAGCCCGCGGCGGCTTGCCTATCGGCTCAACGGCCGGCAGGAGGTCGAGTTATGGCTGTGGCCGGGTCTTGATATCGCGCCCGGCGGGCTGCCCGCGCGCTACCCCGTGCTGACGGGAGTCACGACATTTGAGCTGCAGTACCTCGACGCCAATCTCGCCTGGATGGAACGATGGCCGGGCTCGGCGGTCGATGCGCCGATTCCCCAGGCCGTGCGGCTGCGCATCGTGCTGGCCTCGGGCGAGGAAATCGTGCGCGTTTTCGGGCTGAGATCATGAGCGCTGGACAAAGGGGTGTGGCAATCGTTCTCGCCATGGGGGTGGTCGCACTGGCCGCGATGGCGGCGACGGCGATCATGATCACGCAGAGCACCTGGTGGCGGCAGAGCGAGCTCGCCGCCGCCCATGTCCAAGCGCAGACCTTGGTACAGGCCAGCGTGGATTGGTCGCGGGCGATGCTGAGCGACGATCGCCGCCTGAGCAATATCGATCATCTTGGCGAACCCTGGGCGTTGCGATTGCCGCCGATGTCGGTGGAAAGCGGCGAACTCGCCGGTGACATCGCGGACCAGCAGGGACTTTTCAATCTCAACAATCTGGTGAAGAGCGGAAAGGTGGACCTCGCGCAACTTGCGCACTTGCAGAGTCTGCTGTCTATGCTGGGTTTGCCCACCGCGCTCGCCGGCGCGCTGGCGGACTGGCTTGACGCCGACAGCGAGCCGCAGCCGCAGGGCGGCGCCGAGGATGAGTTTTATCTGGCGTTGCAGCCGCCCTATCTCGCTGCCAACCGCCCACTGACCGACCTGGCCGAACTGGCTCTGGTGCGGGGCTTCGACGATGACGTGCGTGCACGCCTGCGCCCGTTCGTGTCCGCTCTGCCCGCGTTCACCGCCGTGAACGTGAACACTGCGCCGCCCGAGGTTCTTGCCGCCATCGTCGAAGGCCTGGGCCTGGACGGTGCACGTGACCTGGTCGCGAAGCGCAGCCGCGCCTATTTTCGCGACCGCACCGATTTGCTAAGACAACTTCCCAACGGCGTCCTGGTGGCGACTGAAGACATTTCTTTCAGCAGCGACTACTTCATGGCGACGCTGCGCGCGACCATCGGTGGCGCGCAGGCGCGCTGCGTGGCGCTGTTGGCACGCGGGAACAGCGGCGGCTGGCCCGCCATCGTCTGGCGTAAAGTGCTGTGAGCCTGCTGCGCATCTACGCTTCGCTACTCGATCCGCCCCAACGGTGTCACTGGGCGCTCGTCAACGACAGCCGCGAACCGGTTTTCGGGGAAGGCCGGCTTGCGGAGTTGCCGCGGCGCGCAAAGCACGTTCAGTTGGTGATTCCCGCCGCGCAGGTGCTGATCGCGCGCGCGCGCGTGCCGGAGGGGGCCCGCCGCCGCCCCGGGTCGGTACTTGCGTTCGCGGTGGAGGAAAAGACGGCAGGCGAGCCGGATGCCAACCAGGTGAGTTGGCTCGGCGCCGTTGGCGAAGAAGACGCGCTCGCGGTTGCGGACAAGGAGGGACTAGAGCACTGGCGTCATGCGCTCGGTGCTGTGGGCATCCGTGCCTACGAAGTGCACTGCGAAACGCTATTGTTGCCATGGCGAACCGGAGAATGGAGTTTTGCCTGGAATGGCAGCGAGGGGTTTGTGCGCACCGGCGAGTTCGAAGGGGCCGCGACCGATTGCGGCGACCGGCAAACCCCGCCGTTGTCCCTGCGCCTGATGCTGGAAGAAGTGCAGGCACGCAACGCCGGCCCGTCGTCGATCGCGATCTATCCAACTTCACCGGAGGCGGCGCCGGAAATCGCGGCATGGCAAAGCGAGCTTGGAATCGCCCTGCGCATGGCCGGAACATGGGATTGGCGGACAGTGCCTCCCGGCGCTGGCGTCAGCCTGGCACAGGAGCGCCAGCGCTGGAGTCTTTTCTCCGGCGCTGCTTCGCATCTGCGACTGGCGGCCTGGATCGTGGGCGGCGCGCTGGCGCTGCATGCGGTTGCGCTGGTGGTGGATTGGACGTCGCTTGCGAACGAGCAGCGGGCGTTGCGCCAGCAAATGGAATCGCGGTTTCGCGCATCCTTTCCCGAGGCCGTCGCTGTGGTGGATCCGGCGCTGCAAATGCGCCGCAAGCTCGCCGAGGCGCGCCGTGCCGCAGGCCAATCCGACAGCGGCGACTTCCTGCCTATGATCGAGACGGTGATGACGGGAATGAAGGACTTGCCCGAGGGCGGCCTGCGGGTCCTTTCTTATGAGAGCGGACGCATGACGCTGGAACTTGCTACCAACGACGAGGCGGCCGTGAACCGCATCGTGACGCGGCTGACGCAGTCGGGCATGAGTGTCGAACGCTCCGTGGCCTTGAAACGCCCGGGAGGCGCAACGGTCGTGATCACCGTGCGGGCATCATGAACGCGACACTGCACAGGCTCTGGCAATCGCGGGCACCGCGGGAACGTGTGGTCATCGCCGTGCTGGCGGTGCTGGCGGGCGCCGCGTCGTATGTGTGGCTGGTGCAGTCGGCGAACCAGGCTCACACGCGATTGCGCGCCAGCGTCCCGGCGCTGCGGGCGCAGGCTGCCCGTCTCGAACAGCAGGCGGCCGAGCTCGAGCGCCTGCGCTCCGCGCCACCCGCGTCGGTATCGCAAACGGATTTACGCACGCTGGTGCAGGCACAGGCCGGAGCTGCTGGACTTTCGCGCGGGCTGGTGCGAATCGATGCCCCCGACGCCAATCAAGTAGTGGTGGTGTTCGGCACTGTGGCGTTCGCGGACTGGCTCAACTGGGTCGCCAGCCTTAAATCCCAGCAGGTCCGACTCGACGCCTGCCGGATTGAAGCGCTGTCCTCGCCGGGGCTGGTCAGCGTGACAGCGACCCTGGTTCGGCCCAAGCATCAATGAAACGCCGTCACCTGATCGCGATCGGCCTGTTTGTTTACGTGGTTGCAGCCATTGCCACCGCGCCGGCGAGGTTGGTCGACTCCGGCCTGCAACGCGCCAGCAACGGCAGGCTGCGACTTGTCGAAGCGCAGGGCACGCTGTGGTCGGGGTCGGGGCAGATCGAGATTCGCGATACGGGCGGGCGAACCGGGGTCGCCAAGAGTCTCGCTTGGCGTGTTGTGCCGGAATCGTTGCTGCGCGGACGCCTGGTTTGCGAAGTGCAGCTGGACCAGTCGACCAAGCGCTTTCCGGTCACGATATCGTTGTCCCGGATCGAACTGGCGAACGCCGACATCAGCTTGCCGGCCGCGGTGCTGGGTCTGGGGGTGCCCAAGCTTGCGCCGCTTGGTCTCACAGGCGATGTGCTGATCCACGTGGCGAGCCTGTCCATCGCGCGCAATGAAATGGAGGGAAACGCGACCCTGCAATGGCGCGCCGCCGGCTCGACCCTCACGCCCGTCTCGCCGCTGGGCGATTATGAAATACGCCTCGATGGTGAAGGAATGATGCTCCACGCTTTCCTGCGCACCATTTCGGGTCCGCTTCGGCTCGACGGCAAAGGATCGTGGACGCACGGCGACAGCCCCGCGTTCCTGGCCATGGCTCGCGTTCTCCCGCCGCACCAGCAGCAGCTCGCACCGCTGCTGCGCCAGATCGCCGTGGAACGCGGCGAAGGCAGCTTCGAACTGCAGCTCAATTGAAAACCCCGCCGGAATCCAGCGCCGGCCGTGGGAAATTGTTGGCCTTGTGTGGGGCAGCGCACGGAACATCCGCCGCAGTCGGCGCATAAAGACTGTTACGACAGATGGCCTTAGAACCGGTTGATATTGTGTTTTTCCGAACGAGACCCGACTTCTGCCATCACCGTGACGCATGAACCTCAATGCCGGAATCACAATGCATGGGCAAACGGGTTTGTTAACTTTCGCACAAAACTTACAAGGAGTTTCAATGAATCATCGCCAAAAACAGCTCTCCGCGTGCCTGCTTGCAATGGCCGCGTTACTTTCCACGGCCGCGGTTCAGGCGGCAACCGCGCCATCACTAGGTACGGCGTCGAACTTCTCGGTCCTGGGCGGCGCGGGGGTCACTTGCACCGACTCGACTATCACGGGAGTCGCGGGCTCGCTCCTGACTGTCACTCAAACTGCGACGTGCAACATCGTCGGGTCCATTAACCAGGGGGACGCTACAGCCATCCAGGCTTTCAACGACGCTGCGCTGGCGTACGGGGAGCTGGCGGCCATTCCGTGCCCGGCCGACGCTGAGCACAATCTTATCGGGGACCTCGGCGGGAAGGTTCTTTCGCCCGGTCTCTACTGTATCAGCGGGGTCGGGCTGTTGACGAGCCCCTTGACGCTCGACGGACCCTCAGACGGGATCTGGATTTTCAAAGCCTCGACCAGCATCACACCCATCGGTGGCTCGGTAGTCATGGCGGGCGGCGGGCAGGCGGGTAACGTGTACTGGCACACCGGCACCGCCGTGTCACTCGACAATACGCGCTTCGTCGGGAATGTGCTCGCGGGATCGGGCGTTACCTTTACCGGTGTCGGCTCGAGCCTGGTCGGTCGAGCGTTGGCAAAAACTGCAGTGACGATGACCGGCGCTAATATCTCCTTCGGCAGCGACGGCGGAGTGCAGCCTCCGGTTGTAGTGCCGCCTCCGGTTCAGGGCGCAACCGCGCCATCACTAGGTACGGCGTCGAACATGGCGGTCCTGGGCGGCACGGGGGTCACCTGTACCGCGTCCGGCGTCGCTGGAAACGTGGGCTCACTCGTATCGGTCACCGGTTTTCCGGGTTTGTGCACCCTAATTGGAACAGTAAACGCCGCTGACGCCACCAGCACCACGGCTTTCAACGACGTTGCCCTGGCGTACGACGTGCTTAAGGCTATGCCATGCAATGCCGCCAACAACCTGACCGGGCAACCGCTCGGCGGGAAAACGCTCGCGCCGGGAGTCTATTGTTTCCCTAGCACGACGGCTGACCTAACCACGGGCACTTTGACGCTCGACGGCGGTGGCGACAGCAACGCGGTCTGGGTCTTCCAAGTCGGGACGGCCATCACGACTGGCACCTCCTCGGTAGCCATGATTAACGGCGGGCAGCAGCGCAACGTGTTCTGGCAGCTCGGCACCGCCGCGACCATCGGGACGGATACGGCGTTCAAGGGCAATATTCTCGCGGGTTCCGCCATCACTTTTAGCGGAGTGAATTCAAGCCTGGTCGGTCGGGCGTTCGCAAAAACAGGAGTGACGATGACCGGCACCAATATCTCCCTCGGCCAGTAAGCTGCTGACGTTTTAGAGCCAGTTGTTTTAAAAGGACCCTCGCGGGTCCTTTTTTTTTGCCCTGTCCCTGGGATTACTCCCACTCGATGGTGGCTGGCGGCTTGCCGGAAATGTCGTACACCACCCGGTTAATGCCGCGGACCTCGTTGATGATTCGGTTGGACACCCTGGACAGCAGCGCGTGGGGCAACTCGGCCCAGTGCGCGGTCATAAAATCCTGGGTCTGTACCGCCCGCAGC
>DASYUW010000120.1:0-3483 GCA_036000845.1 Burkholderiales bacterium | reverse complement strand
TTGGGCCACTTGCGACGCCTGCGCGCTGGTGGCGGCGTTCCGCGCCAACGGCAGGCTCGACCGGATTGCCGGGGTGGACGCGATCGTCGAAGCGATGAGCCTGGCAACGGAACTGCGCGAGGGCTCGAAACGTGCCGGTGCTTCGCTGCTGGCGGTGCACGCCGGGCTCGGCACGACGGGCGCGGCCGATTACCGGGTGTTGATTTCGCAGCGCAAGGCCTTCGGCCACCTGCCGGTGGCGCAGGGGCTCTTGTGGAGCGCCGTCGGCATGACGGAAGACGCCTCCCGTGCGGTCTCGGCGCACACGCTCTGCACCGGACTGATCGGGGCGGCACTGCGGCTGGGAATGATCGGCCACCTCGACGCACAAAAAGTGCTGCTGCGGGTCCGACCGATGCTGGGTGACCTGCTGCGCATGCCGGTGGCGGAAGTTGATGAAATGTGTGCCTACATGCCCGCCACTGAAATCGCGGCGATGCGACACGAAGTGCAGGACTCGCGCTCGTTTGCCAACTGAGGGACGAGGGGCCAGGGATGAGGGGCGAGGGGAAAAACCGATGCTGCTGACACCGACAGAACTGGAACGACTGACGATCTACACAGCCGCGGAACTGGCGCGAAGGCGTCGCGCCAAGGGCCTGAAGCTCAACCATCCCGAGGCCACTGCGACCATCGCCGACGAGATCCTGGAAGGAGCGCGCGAGGGGAAATCGGTCGCCGAGCTGATCGGCTACGGTTCGACCATCCTCACCACCGACGATGTCATGCCCGGCGTGGCGGAGCTCATGCCGGTCTTGCAGGTGGAAGGCACTTTCCCCGACGGCACCAAGCTGGTGACGGTGCATGACCCGATCAGACCCGGCAAGCTGAAGGCCGGCACGAAGGTCGTGACCCCGGGAGAGATCCTCACCCCGGACGAGGATATCGAGCTCAATGCCGGCCGCAGGAAAGTAAAGGTCAAGGCGGTGAACACCGGCGACAGGCCGATCCAGATCGGCAGCCACTATCATTTCTTCGAAGCCAACAAGGCGCTCGATTTCGACCGGAGCGCGTCCTTCGGCATGCATCTCGACATTCCCGCCGGCACCGCGGTGCGCTTCGAGCCGGGTGAAGCCAAGGAAGTGACGCTCACTGATTTCGGCGGCACCGGCGAAATATTCGGATTGAACAGCCTGACCAACGGCACGACGCGCAGCGCTAGCCGCAAGGCCGAGGCGCTGGCGAAGGCGAAGGCAAAAGGTTTTAAAGGCGCATGAGAAAGGCGGATTCGGGATCTGAGCCAAATTTGCGGAGCACATACCGATGGCACGAATGACCCGAAAAGAATACGCCGCGATGTACGGCCCCACGAAGGGCGACGCGGTGCGGCTGGGCGATTCCTCGCTGTTGGCGGAAATCGAGCACGACTATGCCGTACCCGGCGACGAGTGCCTGCACGGCGGCGGCAAGACCCTGCGCGACGGCATGGGATTGATGGCGGGCTTCGACAGCGCGCAAGGCTCGCTGGACATGCTGATTTCCAACGCGATGATCATCGACCCGGTGCTCGGCATCGTGAAGGGTGATATCGGCATCAAGGACGGCAGTATCGTCGCCATCGGCAAGGCCGGCAATCCGGCGGTGATGGACGGTGTGCATCCGCAACTGGTCTGCGGCGCGGCCACCACCGTGCGTGATGCCGAGGGCCTGATCGCGACGCCCGGAGGAATTGACGTGCATGTGCACTTCGATTCCGCTCAGCTCTGCGAGCATGCGATTTCCTCCGGCCTCACCGCCATGATCGGCGGCTCCCTTGGCCCGATCACCGTGGGGATCGACTGCGGCGGGGAGTGGAACGTCGGCAAGATGCTGCAGGCCTCCGAATCCTGGCCGATCAACTTCGGTTTCCTCGGCCGCGGCAATTCCAGCAAGCCGCGTTCGCTCATCGACCAGCTCAGCGGCGGTTGTCTCGGACTGAAAATCCACGAGGACTGGGGCGCGACGCCGGCGGTGATCGACACTTGCCTGGCGGTTGCCGACGATCTCGATTTCCAGGTGCAGCTCCATACCGACACGCTGAACGAGTCCGGATTCCTGGAAGACACGCTTGCCGCGATCAACGGCCGCACTATCCACATGTATCACACCGAGGGAGCGGGCGGAGGGCATGCACCGGACATCATCGCCGTCGCCGGGCAGATCAACTGCCTGCCGTCCTCGACCAATCCGACCAACCCGTACACGGTGAACACCTTCGACGAACATCTCGACATGATCATGGTGTGCCACCACCTCAATCCGGCGGTGCCGGAAGATGTGGCCTTCGCCGAATCCAGGATCCGCGCGCAGACTATCGCCGCCGAAGACGTGCTGCACGACATCGGCGCCATCTCGATGCTCGGCTCCGACAGCCAGGGCATGGGCCGAATCAACGAAGTCATCGCGCGCACCTGGCAACTCGCCTCGAAGATGAAAGACCAGCGCGGCCGCCTGCAGGAGGAGAAAACCAGGCTCGGCGACAACGAACGCATCAAGCGCTACATCGCCAAGTACACCATCAATGCCGCGCGCACCTTCGGCATCGACAGGTACATCGGTTCGCTGGAGGACGGCAAGATCGCCGACATCGTGCTCTGGCGGCCGGGCTTCTTTGGCATCAAGCCCGAGCTCGTGGTCAAGGGCGGTTTCATTGTGTGGGGCGCGATGGGCGACTCGGCAGCGTCGCTCATGACCTGCGAACCGCTGGTGATGCGGCCGCAGTGGGGCGCCTTCGGCGAAGCGAAGAAAGCGCTGTCGGTGAACTTCGTCAATCAGATGGCAATCGACGCCGGCACCCAGTCCAAGCTCGGAATGACCAAGCGGCTCCTGCCGGCGAAAGGCACACGCAAGCTGAACAAGGCCCACATGCTGCACAACGACGCCTGCCCGAACATTACGGTCAATGCCCAGACCTTTGACGTGATGATCGACGGCAAGGTGATCACCTGCGAGCCGGCGAAAGTGGTGCCGCTGAGTCAGCGCTACATGTTTCGCTGAGGGACGAGGGGCGAGGGGCGAGGGACGAGGGAACTGCGGGAATGCCTTACCCCTCACCCCTCGTTCCTCGCCCCTCGTCCCTGGCCGCGCAACCCGAGGAAGAACGATGAACACCGTAAGCCCCGGCTACAACCCATCCACAGGGGCCGTCCGCGGCCCCGGGGCCGCCCGCGTCGGCATTGGGGGCCCGGTCGGTTCGGGGAAGACCCGTTTGCTGGAACAACTGATCCCGCGATTCATCGGCCGCGGCACCAACATCGCGGTGATCACCAACGATCTGGCGACCAAGGAGGATGCGGAGCGCGTCCGCCGCAGCGGGCTGATCGATCCCGCGCGCGTGCTCGCGGTGGAGACCGGAGCCTGCCCGCACACCGCGATCCGCGAGGACCCGACCCTCAACATCCAGGCGGCCGACGATCTCGACGAGAAGTATGGCAACCTCGACCTGATCCTGATCGAATCCGGCGG
>DASYUW010000119.1:0-16726 GCA_036000845.1 Burkholderiales bacterium | reverse complement strand
ATTTCGACGCCATCGTCGAGATCATCAACGACGCCGCGCAAGCCTATCGCGGTGCGATTCCGGCCGACTGCTGGAAGGATCCGTACATGCCGGAACAGGAACTCCGGCATGAACTCGCAAGCGGCGTGGTGTTCTGGGGCTACGAAGAAAATGGCGAACTGGTCGGCGTGATGGGCATTCAGGATGTCGCCGATGTCACGCTGATCCGCCATGCCTACGTGCGTACCGCACAGCGCCGTGGCGGGATTGGCGCCGCGTTGCTCTCCCATCTGCACAAGCTCGCCGAGAAACCGATCCTTATTGGCACCTGGAAAGCCGCAACCTGGGCAATCCGCTTTTACAAGAAGCATGGTTTCCGCGTAGTACCGGAAGAAGAAAAGAATCGCCTGCTCAGGAAGTACTGGACGATCCCGGATCGCCAGATCGAAACCTCTCTGGTGCTGGCGGAAGTGCAGCTTCCCCTGCGCTAAACCGGCTCGCGCGACGCAAGCCGGCGTCCGCGCCGATGCACAACCATCAGGCGCTGCGGGTGTTGCCACGCCCGATGTCGGTGCCCGACTCCGCAGCGTCTTCCGGCCCCGTCGTTTCTTCCCGCCATCTTTACAAGCTCTCGATTAAATTCGTGTTTCCTTTGCATCGAGGCGCTCTTTACTCTCTGTGCAACGACCTGTTCGCGTGCTGGCTTGATTATTGCGATTCCGCGAGGTGATCAACGGATCGGCGCCCCGGCGGTTCATCGTGTCTGGCTGAGCGATGTTTTCAGGCGCCGCGTTTCACTTAACCGGAGAGGGATTCATGTCCGAGCGTTGCGGTAGTTCATGTGATCACGACCACGTCATCGAAGCAGTCCAGGAAACCGCGCAGGAGACGCCGCAGGTCGACGAAAGCAGGAGAAACTTCGTCTGGGGCGCGCTGGCCTCCGGCGGCGCGGCGGTTTCCGCCGCAACGATGACCATACCGTACGTTTCGACAGCGCAGGCGCAGGGTCTGGATCCGGTCAAGTCCGGGGTGCGCAACCACCACTATGTCGCTGCCACCGACAAGAGCGTGCACTGGGGTTACTTCAGCAAGAAGCTCAAGCCCATCGTGCAGATCGCCTCGGGCGACTTCGTCACCGTCGAGGCTATCACGCACCACGCGTACGACGATTTCGAGCGCATGATCAAGGGCGATCCGGGTGTCGAAAGCATCTTCTACTGGGACAAGAATAAAAAGAACGTCAACCGGCGCGGCGCGGGGCCGATGGACGCGTCGGTGCTGGGGCGCGGTGCGGGAGAAGGTTTCGGCGTGCACGTCTGCACCGGTCCGGTGTACGTGAAAGGCGCGGAGTTTGGCGATATTCTCGAAGTTCGCATCGTCGATGTCAGCCCGCGTCCATGCGCCAATCCGGCTTACAAGGGCAAGAGCTTCGGCAGCAACGCCGCGGCGTGGTGGGGATTCCACTACAACGACCTGATCGAAGAGCCGAAGAAGCGCGAGGTCATCACCATCTACGAACTGGATTCGTCGAAGGAACGCAACTGGGCGAAAGCGGTATACAACTACCGCTGGGTGCCGCAGACGGACCCGTTCGGCGTGGTCCACAAGATCATCGACTATCCGGGCGTGCCGGTGGATCACAGCCTGGTGAAGGAAAACCACGGGATACTGAAAGACGTGCGCATTCCCGTGCGGCCGCATTTCGGCGTGATCGGCCTGGCGCCGAAAGAGGCGGACATCGTGGATTCGATTCCTCCGGGGCCGTTCGGTGGCAACATCGACAACTGGCGCATCGGCAAGGGCGCCACCATGTATTACCCGGTGCAGGTGGACGGCGCGCTGTTCTCCGTGGGGGACCCGCACGCTTCGCAGGGCGATTCCGAGTTGTGCGGCACCGCCATCGAGTCGTCGCTGACCGGCACCTTCCAGTTGATCCTGCACAAGAAGGCGACGCTGGCCGGCACCTCGCTCGAGGACCTCAAGTACCCGTTGCTCGAAACCCAGGACGAATGGGTCCTGCACGGGTTCAGCTTCGCCAATTATCTCGAGGAACTGGGTCCGGAGGCGCAGTCGAAGATCTATTCAAAGTCCTCGATCGACCTGGCGATGCGCGACGCCTTCCGCAAGATGCGGCATTTCCTCATGACCACGCAAGGTCTAACGGAAGACGAGGCCATATCGTTGATGACCGTGGGCGTGGACTTCGGCATCACCCAGGTGGTGGACGGCAACTGGGGCGTGCACGGCATCGTCAAGAAAGCGTTGTTCGCGGACCGCTTCGCCAAGTAGGTCCGTCGCAGCATTCATCGCGGACAACCGCAAGTAGCGCCGCGGGAAGGATCACCCGGCAACCGTTACGACGGGTAGCACCCTTCCCGCCAAACTTGCACCTGGGTGCACGCTCCGGCGCGCAATCGCTGCCGCTGCCTGTTTTGCCACATAATGGGGCTCGCCTGTTTCCTTCCGGGAGTTCATTGTGCGACTTCTCCATGGCGTGCTGACTGCGGCCTGCTTTGCGTTGTTTGCGTGTGTTTCCGCCCATGCGCAGGATGGTAAAGTACTGCGCGTTGCGCCGCATTCCAACCTCGTGGTCCTCGATCCTGTCTGGACCACTGCCTACATCACGCGCAATCACGGCTATCTGATCTACGACACGCTGTTCGGCACGGATGAGCGTGGCGTCGTGAAGCCGCAGATGGTGGAGCGCTGGGAAGTCAGCCGCGATCGCAAGGTGTGGACATTCACGCTTCGCGACGGGCTAGAGTTCCACGACGGCAAACCGGTCACCAGCGAAGACGTGATTGCGTCGCTCGAGCGCTGGGGCAAGCGCGACGCAATGGGCGGGAAACTGATGTCCTTCGTCGAGCGAAGGGAAGCGGTGAACGAGAAGACTTTCCGATTCCGGCTCAAGGAGGCATACGGGCTGGTGCTGGAGTCCCTCGGCAAACCCGGTTCCAACGTACCCTTCATCATGCCCAAGCGCGTCGCGGCGACGCCCGCCGATCGCCAGATAGAGGACTACACCGGTTCCGGCCCGTTCATTTTCAAGCGCGACGAGTGGCGCCCGGGTGAGAAGATCGTGTACCTCAGGAATCCGAAGTACCGGCCGCGCAAGGAACCGCCGAGCGGCACCGTAGGAGGCAAAGTGGCGAAGGTCGATCGGGTCGAGTGGGTCATCATCAAGGACCCGCAGACACAGGCCAACGCGCTGCTTAACGGCGAGATCGACGCCATCGAGGCGCCTGCGCACGAGTTGTATCCATCGTTGCGCGGTAGCCCCGATGTCCACATCGTCGAGACAAATCCGCGAGGCTTTCAGGCGATGCTGCGCTTCAACCATTTACAGCCGCCCTTCGACAATCCGAAAGTGCGTCGTGCGGCGATGGCCGCACTTAACCAGGAGGCGTTTTTGCGTGTCCAGGTGGGGCAGCCGGACATGTACCGTACCTGCTTTTCGGTTTACCCTTGCACGTCGTCGCTTTTCACGACTGCGGCCATGGACTTCATCGCGAGGCCGGAGCCGTTGCGCGCGCGCCAGTTGCTGAAGGAGTCCGGATACGACGGCAGCAAGATTGTCGTAATGCAGCCGACCGATCTGGCGGTGATCGCCAAGCTGCCGGTGGTCGCGACCCAGCTCCTGCGCCAGGCGGGATTCAACGTGGACATGCAGGCCATGGACTGGCAGACGCTGCTGGCTCGGCGCGCGAAGAAGGATTCGCCGGCCCAGGGCGGCTGGAACATATTCCTCACGGTGTGGACTGCGGCTGACGTGGCCGATCCGGTTGTCAATCAGTCCCTCGCGGCGTCCTGCGACAAGGCGTGGTTCGGCTGGCCGTGTGACGAAACGCTCGAGCGGCTGCGCGATGCCTACGCGCGGGCCGGCACGCAAGCGGAGCGCAAGAAGATCGCCGAAGATATACAGATGCGGGCGATGGAGATCGGGACGCATGCGCCGCTGGGCGAGTACGTGTTCCCGGTCGCCGCGCGCAAGAACGTGACCGGCTTTGTCATCGGACACTTTCTCACGTTCTGGAACGTTGAAAAGCGGTGAGCGGAAAGCAGTGAACGGTGAGCGGTAAGCAGTGAGCGGAGAGCAGTGAGGGGGTGAGTGGCACGACGTGTCTGTGACGGAACGACAGGAGAAGGAGATCGGGGCGCATGACTCGCGTGGGTTTGGGAAAGCCGCATCACAAGCTCGAGGCCTGGCAGCAATCGATGGCATTGGTTACGAAGGTTTACGCAATTACGAAACCCTATCCCCCGGAGGAGCTTTACGGGCTAACGGCGCAAATCCGGCGATCAGCGGTTTCCATTCCCAGCAACATTGCCGAGGGCGCTGCGCGAAAAGGACAGAAAGAGTTCGCCCAGTTCTTGAGCATCGCTGCAGGCTCTATCAGCGAGCTGGAGACGCAACTATTGATCGGAGTCAATCTTGGCATGTTGCGTTCCGATCACGAGATATTCGACGCATGGGAGCGGGTCTCAAAGCTTGTGCTGGGTCTGAGAAAGAGCATCCAGATATGAAGCCGAGTATCTAGGCAATTCACCGCTCACCGTTCACCGCTGACCGCCCTTCATGTTTCGCTTCATTCTCCACCGAATCCTCGCGACTATTCCGGTCCTGCTAATTGTCGCGACCTTCGTATTTCTCCTGTTACGCCTCACACCGGGCGATCCGGCCGCGGTCATCGCGGGAGACAGTGCCACGGTTGAGCAGATCGAAAAAATCAGGGAAGGTCTCGGACTCAACCAACCGATCTTCGCGCAATTTGGCATCTGGCTTGGGCGTCTCGCGCAAGGCGATCTCGGCGAGTCCTTCTTCTTCAAGCTGCCGGTGTCCACGCTCATCGCCCAGCGTCTCGAGCCGACGCTCGCGCTCGCCGTGGTGACGACTATTCTTGCGGTGCTTGTTGCGGTTCCTCTCGGCGTGCTCGCGGCGTGGCGGCGCGGAGGGTGGCTCGACCGCGGCCTCATGGCTTTTTCGACGATCGGCTTTTCGGTCCCGGTGTTTGTGCTTGCCTACCTACTGATCTGGCTGGTATCACTCAAATTGGGTTGGCTGCCGGTGCAAGGTTACCAGCGACTTGCTGGTGGATTCGGTCCTTTCCTGCGCCACCTCATTCTGCCCGGCGTTACCTTGTCGGTCATTTATATCGCTTTGATCGCGCGGGTGACCAGAGCGGCAGTGTCTGAGGCGCTGGCCGAGGACTTCGTGCGCACGGCGCGCGCAAAGGGACTGCCCGAGCACGCTGTGCTTTTCCGGCATGCGCTTGCCAACGCTGCAGTTCCGATCGTCACCGTCGTCGGCATCGGCTTTGCGCTGTTGATTGGTGGTGTCGTCGTGACGGAAAGTGTGTACGCGATTCCCGGCCTCGGCCGGTTGACGGTCGATGCCGTGCTGGCGCGCGATTTTCCGACTATCCAAGGCGTTATCCTGCTGTTTTCCGTCGTTTACGTGCTGATCAACCTGATGGTCGATCTGGCGTATGCGATCCTTGATCCGCGTATTCGCTACTGATGGATGCCGCCCAGGCAGTCAATGTGGCAGTGACGGCTACGCCAGTCGGCCGCTCGCTCGTTGAAAAGCTGTCGCGTAACTGGGCAGTGCTCCTTGGCGGTGGCGTACTATTCCTGCTCGCGATGCTATCGCTCGCTGCGCCCTGGCTCGGTACGATCGATCCCACTCTGCTTGATCCGATCAACCGCGATCGATTGCCTGGCGCGTCCGGCGAGGTGTTTTCGCTCACCGGCGAGGCGCTTCAGCACACGTTCTGGATGGGGACGGACAGCTACGGCCGCGACATCTATAGCCGGGTCCTTTACGGCGGGCGGGTTTCGCTTGTCGTGGGCATTGCGGTTGCATTGCTGAGTCTGGGCTTCGGCCTGACGATCGGACTCGTGGCCGGGTACATCCGCGCGCTCGACGGCGTGATCATGCGGGTGATGGACGGGTTCATGGCGATTCCCGGCATTCTGCTTGCCATTGCGCTGGTTTCGCTGTGGCGTGCTTCGCTTGCCACGGTGATACTTGCCATTACGATTCCGGAGATTCCGCGTGTAGTGCGGCTGGTTCGTTCGCTGGTGTTGTCGATCCGCGAGGAGCCTTACGTCGAAGCGGCGGTCTCTGTCGGCACGCCGACCGCGGCATTGCTCGTGCGTCACATCCTGCCCAATACGATGGCGCCCCTCATTGTGCAGGCTACTTATGTCTTTGCGTTCGCGATACTGGTCGAGTCGATCTTGAGCTTTCTTGGCGTCGGACTGCCGACCGACCTGCCCACATGGGGCAACATCATGGCCGAGGGCCGCCTGCAGTTCACGCAGTATCCGCACAACGTTTTCTTCCCCGGCGTGTTTCTCTCGCTGACCGTGCTGGCCGTAAACATGCTCGGCGATGGATTGCGCGACACGCTCGATCCGAAATTCAATCAGCGCGGAGACCGGCCGGCATGACTGAATCGCAGTCGGTTCTCCGCATTCAGGGACTTAGCATCGCACTGCCGGCGAGTGGGGACCGCCGTTACGCAGTGGAGAACGTCAGTTTCGAAGTGGCGTCCGGTGAGGTGGTCTGCCTGCTTGGCGAGTCGGGGTCTGGCAAGTCGATCATTGCGCAGAGCGTGATGGGATTGTTGCCCGATAACATCCGCCCACTATCGGGACAAGTACTGCTTGACGGCGAGAACCTGCTGGAGGCTGATGCGGCGCGGTTGCGCGCGCTGCGCGGCGCGCGCATGTCGATGATCTTCCAGGAGCCGATGACCGCGCTCAATCCAGTCATGACTTGCGGCGCACAAGTGGACGAGCTGCTGCGGCAGCATACGAGAATGACCACGGTCGAACGCCGCGCTCATGTGCTTCAGATGTTCGAACGTGCTCGCCTGCCGGATCCGGCGCGGATATATGCCGCGTATCCGCACCAGCTCTCGGGTGGGCAGCGGCAGCGCATCATGATCGCGATTGCTCTGATCCTGAAGCCGCGATTGCTCATCGCCGACGAGCCGACAACCGCGCTCGATGTCACTACCCAGGCCGAGATCCTGCGCCTGGTGACCGAGCTCACGCGCGAGAACAGTACCGCGGTATTGTTCATTACTCATGATTTCGGCGTTGTGGCTGAAATCGCAGATCGCGTCGCCGTGCTCAGGCTGGGCGAACTGGTCGAGGACGGGCCTGCGCAGACCATGCTTTCTTCGCCACGCCACGAATACACACGAATGCTTCTGGCCGCAGTGCCCACGCTCAAGCCGCGCAAGGAACCGGTGGGGAGCAACCATGGCGTGCAGTTGCGTGCCAGCGGATTATCCAAAACGTTCGACACCGGGGGCTGGTTCGTGCGCAAAGGCACAGTGCGTGCCGTGGAGCGCGTTGAATTCGAATTGCGTCGCGGCGAGACGCTGGGAATCGTCGGCGAGTCTGGCTCCGGGAAGTCCACGATTGCACGAATTCTCGGCCGGCTGATCGAACCCAGCGCCGGCGAGGTCGAACTCGACGGGGAGAGCATTACGCGGCTCGCCGGCGAGCGCGCGCGTCAGTTGCGACGCCGCATCCAGTTCGTGTTCCAGGACCCGTACCGTTCGCTCAATCCGCGGCGCACGGTTGGCGCAGCCATTGTCGAGGGGCCGATGAACTTCGGCGTGTCGCGGTCCGAGGCCTGGCAGCGGGCGCACGACCTCATGCAGCTGGTGAGGCTTTCACCGCGGATGCTCGACCGCTACCCGCACGAGTTCTCGGGTGGCCAGCGCCAGCGAATCTGCATCGCTCGCGCCCTGGCGATGCAGCCGGAGATCCTGATCGCCGACGAGGCGGTATCGGCTTTGGACGTGTCCGTGCAGGCTCAGATACTCGAGCTGTTTGACGACATCCAGCGCCGCCTGCACCTGACGCTGGTCTTTATTACCCACGACCTGCGGGTCGCCGCACAGATCTGCAACCGAATCGTCGTCATGCAGCAGGGCCGCGTGGTGGAGCAGGGGCCGGTGACTGAAGTCTTCGAGCACCCGCGTCACGCCTATACCCGCTCCTTGCTGGACGCCGCACCGGGCCGCGGGTTTGCGTTCGGTGCTGCGTCGCAATGACGCGATCTATAGAGAAATTACAGCAGCCACCACGGACGCAGAGGAAAAACGGAAAATCGCCACTAATAACCACTGGGGGCGCGGGGAAACGAGTGCACCGGCCGCGTGCAGAGCAAGCCTGCCGGCTGTGGGGAATTCATTAAGGAGAAGGCGTGAAATCGGGACAAACGATGCGTGCAGTGGAAGCCAGAGATTTTTCGATCGACGCACTGAAAGTCGTCGAGCGCCCGGTGCCGGTTCCGCGTCGCGGCGAACTCCTGGTGCGGATCAAGGCGGCCAGCCTGAACTACCGCGATCTGGCAATCCTGGTGCAGAAATACCTTCCCACGCTTGCCTTGCCCTACGTGCCCGCCTCCGATGCGGCTGGAGAAGTCATCGCGGTCGGCGAGGAAGTGACGCGCTTCAAGGTCGGCGACCGGGTGACGCCGATCTATACGCAGGGCTGGCACGACGGCATGCCGACCTTGGAGCTGCGAACCAGGCGGACGCTTGGGGCGCCGCTGTCCGGCGTGCTGCAGGAATACATTGCCGTTCCGGCCGAAGACGCGGTATCCGTTCCCGCGCATCTGACCGACGCCGAAGCGGCGACGCTTCCGATCGCGGCGCTGACTGCGTGGTCGACGCTGCAGGAAGGAGGTATCAAGCCCGGCGACACGGTGCTGGTACAAGGCACGGGCGGCGTAGCGCTGTTCGCGCTGCAGTTTGCCAAGCTGGCTGGGGCGCGCGTGATCGCGCTATCCTCAAGCGATGAAAAGCTGGTTCGTGCAAAGCAGCTTGGCGCCGATGCTGGGATCAACTACCGGACCACGCCGGACTGGAACGTCGCGGTGAAGGAGGCGACGCAGGGCAAAGGTGTCGAGATTGTCGTGGAGACGGCCGGCGCGACGCTGGAAAAATCGCTGGCGTCGCTTGCCTTCGGCGGATTTGTAGGAATCATCGGATTCGTCGCGGGCTACAGGGCCGACATCCCGCTGCGTGCAGTGATCGGGCCCATGATCCGGGTGCAGGGCATTGCGGTCGGATCGCGGGCGCGCTTCGAAGCGATGAATCGCGCAATCGCGCTGCACAGGCTGAAGCCGGTCGTGGATTCTGTTTATCCGCTGAAAAAGACGGCCGATGCCTTCCGCCACATGGAGCGCGCGCAGCATTTCGGCAAGATCGTCGTTACAATCTGAAAGCTGACTTTCCTGGCTGCCTTTCATCACGTCGTCACGTCGTCACGACCGTAACGGTATTCAAAGAGGCGGGAGCTTTACGCCGATCTGTTCCAAAATTCCCCTGGGTGCCCCGCCGGGGATCGGTTCGGGGAAGATAAGCGTCAGCTTGTCGCCGGAGACGCGGTAATAGAAGTAGTGCTCGGGGATGCTGACTTTCCTGCCCGTGGGCGGAATCGGATCCATTCCCGGCATGGCCCATATCGCGGTGTGGGTGCCGCCCTGGCGCCATTTGATCGCGTAGTTGCCCTGGCCGCGGTCCTCTATCCCGTCGTAGGCGTAGTGCCAGTCGGGGAACCCGGTGTAGAGCGCGGTGAGCATCTTCAGGAACTCGGGCTTGTCGAGCATGCGCGTCGCGGAGATGAACGTCAGGTCGTCGGATGCAGTTCCCCCGATCTTTCGGATGTCGTGCGTTTTCAGTCCCTCGAGATAGGCCAGCAACACCGGCGGGATCGGCTTTGCCACGACGTCATTCCCCCTGTTGTCGTTATCGGTTTTCTTGTCAGAAAACAACCGGAACGCCAAACAGTTTGGCGTGGAAATGCAGGAACAGCCTGTAAAGGATCAAGCCGGCCACGACCACTGCGGCATCGTTGAACAGAGGACGCTTGAACTGCGACGGCCGTGCGCCGCGGGCGTTCTGCGAGGACATCGCATGAACCGCGTACAGTCCGAAGGCGCCGAACAGGATCAGGCCGGTAAGGTTGCCGTTGGCGAGCAGGTGCAGCAGCGCCCAGAGCGTGACGCCCCACAGGAAGGGGTGCGCCGTAAAGCGTTTGAAGTTGCTCGGGATGAACGCCGCCGCCAGCGAAATGAAGGCGAACGGCATGAACCATACTGCGGCGTAACGCCCCCATTCGGCAGGCTGCCACAAGGTCACCGGCTCGGCCTTGCCGACGCCGATTACGATGAGTATGAAGCCGGCAACAGACAGCAGCGAGTACCCCGCTTTGTATCGCTTCTCGCCCAGACGCTGGATCACGTTCTCGCGCGCCGTGCGGAAGGCCGAGAAGATATGCACCCCGAAGAAAATGACCAGTCCAGCGGTCAGCCAGTACATTATTCATTCTCCTTTTGTCGTTGTTGGGGCGCCCTAGTGTCCTGTTCCGCTAATTCGCGGCTGAAAACCCGGCGAGAATCGGCGCCATGCGGTGTTACGAGTCCTCGCCGTGCGTGTCGGAGCGCGGAAGAGGGGCCCCTCCGGGGATCTGACCGCGGAGACACGCGTGAGGCCGGTGCTCGACACGCTATTGGCCGGTTGCACGGTCGCATCCCCGCAAGCGGGGCGGCTGTCGAGGCGGAGCAGGGGCCCCAACTTCAGTTGGGGATGCGACCTGAGATCAGACGCAAAAGGGATCGCCCGCCGCCGTCGATCGCCTCCGAGGTCAGATCCCCGAACAGAAAACGTTCGGGGCCCCTCTTCCGCTCTCCGGCGATCCCTGCTCAACGTTGCACCGGCCCCCGCCCCTGTCAAGGACTCGCGCCTTGCCTGACGCCGATTTCGCGGGTTTTCCAATCGATGTTGAATTGCTGTCAAATAGATTGTGGGACTGAGTTCCAAGGTTCGAGAGTTATCCCACGAATGAGCGGAACAGGACACTAGAGTATCCTGTACTTTTCGAACACTTCGTGCAGCAGACGGCCCTGTCGCAGTTCTTCGCGCGTACGGCCCTCTCCCGCCACTTTCTCCTTCGCTTTTGCGAGAACTTCGGTGGCGCGTTCCTGCGGAATGACCACCACGCCATCCACGTCGCCGAACAGAATGTCGCCGTTACGCACTTTCACGCCGGCGCATTCGACCGGCACATCACGCTGTACCATCCTGGCGCGGCCCTTGGTATCGAGCGGGCCGATCCCGCCGTGGAAGACCGGGAAACGCATCTCGCGGATCTGCCTGACGTCCCGCACCAGGCCGTCGGTGACGCAGCCGGCCGCGCCCCGCGCCTGCGCCGCCGTGGACAACAGTTCACCCCAAGGCGCAATTCTTTGAGTCGGGCCGTTGCAGGCGAGCACTGGCACGTCGCCCGGCTTGAGATCGTCCACCAGCGCGATTTCGACTTCGTAGGGATTTTCGCCCTCGCGCACCTCGTAGACGAGCATGTACAGCCCGGTGCGGGCGCGTCCAGCCAGCACCAGGTTTTCGTCGAGCGGCCGGACATACGGCTGCATCGCCTGGTTCATCAGGCCGAGAGCGTCCATGACGTCCGAAAGCACCGCGGCACTCAGATCGCGAAACTGATCGGGATCGAAAGCCTTCATTTTTTCAGTGATTGCATCACAAGATCACGAATGATGATTGCCGCGCCGAAGGCCAGCATAACCAGCCCGCTCCATACCAGCCACGCCCGCATTTTCTCCACCTTGGTGCGCACCTCCAGCTTCACGCCAGCAACCTGTAGCTGCGGCGTGCCGACTTCCTCGAGCAGCAGGACATAGCTTCCACGGTACAGAATCTCCATCGGGTCGAGCGCTACGGAAACCGCGCCGTTGCCCGCGGCGCGGAAGCTGCGTTCGAAAATGCCGACGTCCCCTTGCAGCACACTCACCTGATATTCGTTGCCCGCATCCATCGGAGACGCCTGAGTGCGCGCGGCGTCGAAAATGAAGCGGAATCGGTAGAGATTCAACTCCGGGGTGAGTTCCAGCGCAACCGGCCGGTAACCCAGTCCTCCCCGAAAGCGCAGGATCGCCCCATCGGGAAGTTCCCAGCGATCCGCACGTTCGGTGAGCGTATGCGTTTCCGCGGTCTCGCCGCTCAGGTACTCGCAGTAGGCGAAATAAACGGGGCCGAATATAGCGCCCAGGACAACCAGTAGCAGCGTGGGCGGTTTCACGCCGCTACCGCGGCGAACGGCATCATTTCTTTTTCTTCTTCCACTTGCTCGCGCATTGAACCGGGGTGTTGCGGATCAGCATTTCCGGCGCCTTGGCGTTTGCCCAGTGAATGACCACATGCTTGTCGCCGCTGCGCTGGTTCACCAGTACCAGTTCCTTCGCGGCAACGATACCCTCGCCTTCGACGACATCGCCGACCTGCGGACCCGGGTGCACCTTCCAGGAATACAGTCCGAAGGCGTCGGCGGGATCTCCCGCCGGCAACTGCACCACGAAAAAACCGCAGGTCGGATCGCTCCAGGTCACCGGACCTTCTTGCGCCCGGGACTCCGCGCCCAGTAAGGACATCAGGACCAGCGCAGCCGCGAGATATCTGATCTGCATATCGTTCCCCCCTTTTATATATTGTCCGGCATTCTTGTCAGGGACGGCTGCAGCGCCGCCCATGGAGATTATCCGACAATTGCAAACTGATTTGGGGGCCGGTCGCTGCGATTTTCGCTTCCCCCTGTTCCTGTCCGGCGTAACGGTAGCGCCGTTCGCGCAAGGGCGCAAATGCGTGCCGGGCAGCCAGGCGAACCGATCTGTCGGCGGGTGCGCAGCGTGACGGAGTTCGCGTAGACTTGCGCTCGGCCGAAAACGCGAAAAGCAAGAATGGACGCAACGACTCTCCTGATTTTCGCAGTCGTTTACCTGGGCATGATCCTTGGCGGGCTGCCTTTCCTGCAGCTCGACCGCACCGGCATCGCGCTGCTGGGCGCGATCGCGCTGATCGGCGTCGGCGCGTTGAGCCTGGAGCAGGCGTGGGCAGCAGTGCACGCGCCCACGCTGATCCTGTTGTTTGCTTTCATGGTAGTGTCCGCGCAGTTGCGCCTGGGCGGCTTCTATACCTGGGTGACGCACAGGACCGGCAACCTGCCGCTGCCGCCGGTGCGGTTGCTCGGCGCGTTGATCGTGATCGTCGCGGGTCTGTCCGCGGTGTTCAGCAACGACATCATCTGCCTGGCCATGGCGCCGGTGCTGATCGACGTGTGCCTGGCACGGCGGCTCAATCCGGTTCCCTTTCTGCTCGCGCTCGCCTGCAGCGCTAACATCGGCTCTGCGCTCACGCTGATCGGCAACCCGCAGAACATGCTGATCGGCGAGAAGCTGCAGTTGTCGTTTTCCGGATATCTTTTGGAGGCGGCGATCCCGGTCGTGCTCGGGCTGGTGCTGGTCTGGGGGCTGATCGCGTGGAGCAGCCGGGGGTCGTGGGAACTTGAGTCGGCGGAGCTGGCCACTGCGGCGGTGCCGCCACACCCGGAACCGCCGCCGCCGGTAGACCGCTGGCAAAGCGCCAAGGGCATCGGTGTCGCGGCAGTGGTGTTCCTGCTGTTCCTGTTCGCGCCGTTGCCGCGGGAAGTGATGGCGCTCACCGGCGCCGGCGTGCTGATGATGAGCCGCAAGCTGCATTCGTACAAAATGCTCGGGCTGGTGGATTGGCAGCTGCTGGTGCTGTTCGTCGGCTTGTTCGTGGTGAATCACGCGCTGGACAGTACCGGACTCACCGCGCAAGCTGTCGAACGTCTGGCGGGGTTGGGCGTGGACCTGCATCAGCCGGGCCCGTTGTTTGTCGCCGCCTTCCTGCTCTCCAACGTCGTTTCCAACGTGCCGGCCGTGATGTTGCTGCTGCCGGTGGCCACTCACGAATTGGCGGGACCGGTGCTGGCGCTGGCGAGCACGCTGGCGGGGAATCTGCTGATCGTCGGCAGCATCGCCAACATCATCGTGGCGGACGCGGCGGCGCGACGCGGCATCCGGATCGACTGGAAGCGCCATGCCCGCACCGGCGTTCCGGTGACGGTGGCGACCCTGGCGATTTCCTGGCTGTATCTCTGGTACCGAATCCTCTGATCCTGCCCGCGGGGCGCAACCTTTTCCGGTCGCGGGCGTTAATACCGGCATGAGGCGCTGGTTTCCAACTCTTCTCGTCGCGTTGCTGCCCACTGCCGCAATCGCGGAACCGCGCCCGATCGAGGTGCATCAGGTGCTTGCGGTATCCGGCAGCGCTGATGCCAGCGTGGCCGCATTGACCCTGGATGCCTGCGACGGCGGATTCGACGCCGACCTGATCGGATTCCTGATCGAGAACCGGATTGTCGCCACGATTTTCGCCACAAAGAAGTGGCTCGATCGCAATCCGGCAGCCGTGGCATTGCTGAAGGCCCACTCCGATCTGTTCGACATCGAGAACCATGGCGCCAACCACGTTCCGGCGGTGATCGGCAGGAATCGGGAGGTGTACGGCATCACCGGCGAGTCGGACGTCGCCCATTTGAAGAGCGAAGTGATGCGCGGTGCCGCGGCAGTGAGCGCGGCGACCGGTTTACCGCCGCACTGGTACCGCGGCGCTGCAGGCGAATACGATCCCGAGGCGATCAAGAGGATCGAGGCAATGGGTTACAAAGTGGCAGGATTCTCGGTGAACGCCGACGACGGCGCCACGCTTTCGAGGCGCCGCGTCATGACCCGGCTGAAGAAAGTCAAAGACGGTGACATCATCATCGCGCACCTCAACAAGCCGGAGTCCGACACGGCAGAGGGCCTGATCGAAGGCCTGAAGCAACTGCGTGATCGGCGCTTCCGTTTCGTCAAGCTTAACGAAGCCCAGGTCGTACCGGCGCCGAAACGCCGCTCCTGATCCCCAAGCCGGGTTTTTCGCCGGCAACAGCCGTCTACGGATTCTCCCCGCCGCTCCCGCGGAAGGGGCCGCGACGGCAGCGTTACATTAAATGACAAATCATCCGCGCACTGCGGTCAACGCCGGCCTTAGCATGACGTTCTTCAGGCGTCGCGCCAGTCCCTAGCAGTCCCTGATACGCGACGACGATGCGGCTGCGGTAACGCCGCAATCGATATTCGAGGAGGGCGTGCCATGAGCAGACTTGCCAATCTTCCCACAGTCCCGGCCGTTCTGGCCTGCCTGCTGTCATTCGGCGCCGAGGCGGCCGACATCGACAACGTCGGCAACGACCGGCCGGATTCGATCACCAAATTGGTTACGCCGTCCACTTTGCCTTGGCCAACTCAGGTCAGCGCGGACGACGGCCGCTTTGTCATCTATCAACCGCAATTCGACAGATGGGAAGGCGACCGGCTCGAGGGGCGTGCCGCGGTTGCCGTTCACGCGCAGGCGGACGAACAGCCGAGCGGCTTCGGCATGGTGTGGATCTCCGCTCGTACCGAAACGAATCGCGCCAGCGGAATCGTCACCATCCGCGATCTGGCGATAACCAAGGCTGACTTTCCCACCGCGACGGACCGCGCCGGCGAATACCTCACGTTGCTGCAGCAGCAACTCACGGCCAAGTCCTGGCAGGTGCCGCTCGAGCGCCTGCAGTCCGACATGGCGATCGACCGCGCGGTGCAACAGGCCGGCAGCCAGCCGCTGAGGAATGATCCGCCGAAGATCATTTTCAGCGAACGGCCCGCGATCCTGGTGCCGATAGACGGCGCCCCGGTGTTGCGGCAAGTCCAGGGGACGGGCCTGCAACGAATCGTCAATACACGGGCCTTGATCCTGTACGACCCGGCCCTGAACAATCCGGCTTCCGCCCGCTATTACCTTTACGTCATCGATCACTGGCGCCAGGCGCAGCACCTGACGGGTCCGTGGACCGCGAGCGCGAATCCAGCGTCCGACCTGGAGAAAGCGAGGCAACTCGCGGTTCAGGAAGACCAGGTGGACCTGCTCGACGAAGACGTCGAAGACGGCGAACCGCTGGATGCGTCGGCGGTGGTTTACGTCAGCACCGAGCCGGCGGAACTGCTGCAAACCGACGGTCCGGCACAATACGCGCCGATTCGGGACACCCAGTTGCTCTACGTCAGCAATTCACCCAACCGGATTTTTCTCGATCTCAGGACCGCCAGCCATTACGTACTTATTTCCGGCCGCTGGTACCGGGCGCGCGCGCTTCAGCGCGGCCCCTGGGAATACGTGGTGGCCGGCAATCTGCCCGGCGATTTCGCGTTGATTCCGCCCGACCATGCAACCGCATCCGTGCGCGCAGCAGTTCCCGGAACGCCGCAGGCGCGTGAAGCGGTCATTGCCAACAGCGTGCCGCAGGTGGCGACCGTGACACGCAGTGCCGCCAGCCTTGTGATCACTTACGATGGCGAGCCGGTGTTCCAGCCGATCGAGAGCACACCGCTTCAATCGGCGGTCAATTCGCCGGTACCGGTGATTCGGGTGAGCGAGTCGTCCTTCTATGCGCTCGACAACGGCGTGTGGTTCACGGCCTCCAGCCCCTACGGAGTGTGGTCGGTGGCGAGTTACGTTCCGGCGGTTATCTATTCGATTCCGCGCAGTTCGCCGTTGCATTACGTTACTTACGTGCGCATCTACGACGCGACGCCGGAGGTGGTCTATGTGGGCTATACGCCGGGTTACGTCGGGTCTTACGTGTCCAGCGACTTCGTGGTCGTCTATGGCAGCGGCTGGCACTACCGGCCGTGGATCGGCACCGTCTGGTACAGCTCTCCAGTCACATGGGGATTCGGTTTCAGCATCGTCTACAACTGGTGGAACCCTTGGCGGCCGTGCTGCTTCGCCGCATGGGCGCCGCGTCCGCATTTCCGTCC
>DASYUW010000118.1:0-3617 GCA_036000845.1 Burkholderiales bacterium | reverse complement strand
GAATTTCGGAAACGCATGGATGAACGGATAGATTTGCAGAATCCAACCCCGCATCTCGGAAAGCGACAGCCGCGTGGACGCCACGCCCTCTGCCCATTCTCCCTGCAACAGCTCATCCCAGTAGGGCTTGACGTAACCATGTAGCGAATCTACCCACTGGGGATGGGGGGAGAACACGTGTGCTGAACTCATGATCGTCTCCTTAAGATATTGAATTATTGATTAAAAAAGGACCGTATCGATTTTGGCCCGGTACTCGGGCCTGCGGAAACCAGCTTACGGATTCGGACTGCGGGAGAAAATCGGGGAATTCCTCAGAGTGCGGCAGGAAATTCCTTAGAGCGGGTTAGGGCGTTTCCCAGGTGGCAGCCTACTTGTCCAGTTTGATCAGGCCGGCGCGGATGGTGAAGCGCACCAGGCCCGCGATATCGTGGATGTCGAGCCGCTCCATTAACTGGGTGCGGTGGGCTTCGACGGTCTTGGCGCTGAGACCGAGACGGAAGGCGATCTCCTTGGTGTTGTGGCCTTCGGCGATAAGAGTGAGGATTTCGCGCTGCCGTGGCGTCAGTGAAGCAACCGGATCCGCGGATTCGGCCGCGCGGACGAAACCCTCTGCCACCTGCTTTGACACCCCCGGGCTCAGGTACACGTCGCCCCTCATCACTACGTTCAGCGCCAGCTCGAGCTCGACGGTCGCCGCATCCTTGAGCAGGTATCCGGATGCGCCGTCGCGCAACGCCTGCATCACGTACTGCTTCTCCGCGTGCATCGAAAGCATGATCACATGCAGATCTGGAAACTCGCGTTTTGCCGTCGCCATGGCCTCGAGGCCGCTCATGCGCTTCATGTCGATGTCCATGAGCGCAACGTCCGGGCGGTGCTGACGGAGGAGTTCCAGCGCCTCGTCACCGTCGCCAGCTTCGGCGACGACTTCGCAGCCCGCCAAATCATCGAGCAATGCCCGCACACCCGCACGCATCAGCGTGTGGTCATCCGCCAACAGCACGCGGGTTTTTTTCATCGATCATCCATGCGTCAGTTGCGCCAGCGCAGCGGAAACACGGCCCGGACTTCAGTGCCGCCGCCGTCCGAGGTGCTGATTTCCAGCCAGCCGCCGACCAGCGCGGCGCGCTCCTTCATCGACACCAGGCCAAGGCTGGCGCGCTGCGCCGGGCGCAGCCTCACGGCCTCCGGATCGAATCCCCGGCCGTCGTCACGCACCGCGAGCTCGAGTTCGCCACCAACGATGCGCAGCCGCATTTCCACCACTTTCGCCTGGGCGTGGCGCGTCACGTTGGTGAGCGCCTCCTGGGCTATTCGAAAACAGGCGGTCTCGATTTCCGGCGCCAGGCGTTTGGGCAGCGGATCGGCGACAATTGTAGTCTGCCATCCAGCGGCCTGTTCCCGGCGCTGCAGGGTCCACTCCAGCGCCGCCACGAGGCCGAGGTCGTCGAGCAGCGGCGGGCGCAGGTCGAGCGACATGTCACGCACCTGCTTGAGGGTGTAGTCGGCGATCTCGATGCAATCTTCCAGCAGGGCCTCCATGTCGTGCCCGTGCAGCCGCGCCGCCTGCTGCAACTTGATTTTCACGAGCGACAGCGCCTGCCCGATCTCATCGTGCAACTCGCGCGCGATCTCACGCCGCTCGTCCTCCTGAACTTCGATCAGCCGCGTGGACAGCGCCTGTAGCTGCTGCCTTGCTTCGAGTATTGCCGTTTCCGCGAGCCTGCGCCGCGCTTCCTGTTCAAAGCGGTCGAGCGCAAACGCAATGTTGCCGGCCAGTTCGCCCAGCAGATGCATGCGTTCGTCGTCAAAATAACCCAGCTCGCTGGCATACAGGCCGAATCCGCCGATGGGCCGGCCTTCAAGCAGCAGCGGCAGTGCAGCCGTGGAGCGAAATTGCTGCACGCGCATGCGCTCGTGCACAGCGCCGAATCTCCGATCGGCCAGGATGTCGTTGCAAACGCTGGGCCGGCCCTCGCGCGCAGCCGTCGCCAACGGCCCGCGGCCGCCCGGCTGGCGCGCGTCTAGCGGCACCTCGGCCCGCTCGACCGCGCCGCCGCCCGCGCTGAAATGGACCACCGGCCTGACCACTCCCCCTTCGCCGTCAATCAATCCCACCCAGGCATACCTGAAGCCGCCGCGCGCCACAGCGATACGGCAAATATCGCGGAACAGCTCATCGCGACCCTGTGCACGTGCCAGGGCGTCATTGCTTTCGGACAGTGCCGCGTACAGGTTGGTCAGCGCATGGGCACGCTGTTCGGCAGCAAGACGCGCACGCCGCTCCCGCGCCTCTGCGATCGCCCTCCGCACCACCGGGCCGAGGCGCGCCAGGTTGGTCTTCAGCACATAGTCAGTGGCGCCGCGCCTGAGCGACTCGACGGCGGTTTCCTCTCCGATGGTTCCGGAAACGAAGACAAACGGGGTCTCCGGAACGCGGTCAAAGGCAAGCTCGAGCGCGCGCATTCCACCGAAACCGGGAATGGAGAAATCCGACATGATGATGTCGGGCTCGAACTCGGAGAGCCCTGCGAGAAACGCTGATTCTGACTGCACCCGGCGTGCGTCGAAACTCAGGCCGGCGCGCTTGAGTTCGCGTACTTGCAGTTCGGCATCGGTTTCGACATCCTCGACCAGCAGGATTTTGAGCGCACGGTCCATTGCTATGGTTGCTATCCTCCACAATTCCAGTTCATTGCATCAAGTTCCGGTGCCGGGACAAAACGCGCATCGGGAATACATCACGGCGCTCGCAGGGATGCAATGCCGTTGTTCCCACATCATCATCGCCGAAATGTAGGAAAAACCCGCATAAGCACATGCCGCCCCGACGCGCCCCCTGCCCGTGAGGGTAACACGCACAGCCGCGAAAGCATTTTAACGATGATGCAGCAATGAGAAAATTCGGTTGGCGTGAGCCGACGCATCGCCATGGAGGTGCCGAGCGAGGCACCGGGAAATTTCGAAGCCGGCGTGGCTTCAGTTCGGGATCAAAATTCGGCGCCGATTGACACATAGGAAAGCCAACAAAAAGCCCAGACCAAAGGGCCAGACCTGGCGACTTTCATTGAACTGTCTGACTTGCTCGACTGGTTCAAAGAGGTCCGAGTTGTTCGCGCCGGCGGTTTGCAATTATTCATCGGCCAAGGAAACTCGCGATTTCGTCGGGCGGCACCGGGCGGCTCAGGAGGAAACCCTGCATCTCGTCGCACTTGAGCAACCGGAGAATGTTTAGTTGCTCGTCGGTTTCGACCCCTTCCGCAACCACTTTGAGGCCGAGGGAGTGGGCGAGCGAAATGATCGTCGACACGATGGTTCTGCTTTCCGGACTGGCGCTCATGCCGGCCACGAACGAGCGGTCGATCTTGAGCATGTCCATCGGCAGCCTGGCCAGGTAATTCAACGATGAATAGCCGGTCCCGAAATCGTCGATCGCGATGGTAACGCCCAAGTCGCGTAACGTCTTGAGCCGTTCGATATTGCGCTCGATGTCTTCCATCAGGAGGCTTTCGGTGATCTCCAGCTCGAGCGCCGGCTTCAGGCCTTCCTGGGACGCCAGCGCCAGCTGCACGTCCTGCACGAAATGCCGGTCGCGCAGTTGCTGCGCCGAGACG
>DASYUW010000117.1:0-10670 GCA_036000845.1 Burkholderiales bacterium | reverse complement strand
CACCGTTACCGCGTCGGCACCAATTACGAGGCGCTGCCGGTGAACAAGCCGGTCTGCCCCTACGCCAACTACCACCGCGACGGCGCAATGCGCTTCGACGGCAACGGCGGCGCCGGCCCGAACTACGAGCCGAACAGCTTCGGCGGCCCGGTGGGGGATACGCGCTACAACGAGCGGCCGTACGCGATCGGTTCGGAGATGGGACGTTTCGACCACCGCGCGGGCAACGACGACTACAACCAGGCCGGCGCCCTGTTCCGGCTGATGTCGAAGCCGCAGCAGCAGTTGCTGATCGCCAATATCGTGAGCGCGATGCGAACGGTACCGCGCGAGATCCAGCTGCGCCAGATCGCGCACTTCCTCAAGGCCGATGCGGCCTACGGAAAGGGCGTGGCGGTCGGGCTGGGCATCGAATCGAAGGAGTTGGGAAAACGAGCCGTTGCCGCATAAATGGTCGGCACACCGCGGGGCCATAAGCTCCGCGGCGTAGTTTCCACATCGAGGTTAACGTCATGAGCACCGCGATCCTCGCAGCTAAGCAATGGCTGAGAGCCAGCGACACTGCGCTACCTGCAAGGCAGCCGTGGCGCCGGGCGCTCGGTTTCGCCGTTGCTGCGCTCGGTTTGCTTGCGATGGTCGACGCCACCGGCGCTCACTTGTTTCAGTGGTTGCGGTCGAACCCGGTGGTGGCCACCGCTTTCGTCGCCACCCTGTTCACTGCCGCGGCGACCGGCGCCGGTGCGCTTCCGGTACTCGTGGCGCAGCACATCTCCGCGCGTGTACAGGATGCGATGCTCGGCTTCGGCGCCGGGGTGATGCTCGCCGCGACAGCGTTCTCGTTGATCGTTCCCGGTATTGCCGCCGGTGAAGCGCTCACCGGCAGCCACGCCTGGGCGGCCGGCATCGTCGCATTCGGAGTCACGGCGGGGGGCGTGGCAATGCTCGCGCTCGACCGGATGCTTCCGCACGAGCACTTCATCAAAGGCGTCGAAGGCACGCAACGCCAGGACTTGAAGCGCATCTGGCTGTTCGTCCTGGCGATCGCGATTCATAACGTGCCGGAAGGGCTGGCGGTGGGCGTCGGCTTCGGCACGGAAAATTCCGCGGCGGGTGTGGCGCTGGCGCTCGGCATCGGCATCCAGAACATTCCCGAGGGCCTGGTGGTGGCGCTTGCGCTGATCACCGTCGGCTATTCGCGCGGCTTCGCCGCGGCGGTGGCGCTTGCAAGCGGCCTGGTGGAACCGGTCGGCGGATTGATCGGCGCCGGCGTCCTGTCGATTTCCCGGTTGATGCTGCCATGGGGGCTGGCTTTCGCGGCGGGAGCGATGCTGTTCGTGGTAAGCCACGAAATCATCCCGGAATCGCACCGCAAGGGTCACGAGCGCGAAGCCACCGTGGGGCTCCTGGCAGGCTTCGTTACGATGATGTTGCTTGATACGACACTTGCCTAGTGTCCTGTTGCGCTGATTCGCGGCTGAAAACCCGGCGAGAATCGGCGCCAGGCTGTGTTACGAGTCCTCGCCGCGCGTGTCGGAGCGCGGAAGAGGGGCCCCTCTTCCGCTCTACGGCGATCCCTGCTCCACGTTCCACCGGCCCCCGCCACTGTCGAGGACTCGCGCCCTGCCTGACACCGATTTCGCGGGTTTTCCGATCGAAGACGGGTTGCTGTCAAATATGCTGTGGGACTGGCTTCCAGGGTTCGCAAGTTGTCCCACGAATCAGCGGAACAGGACACTAGGTCCGGTGATGCCGTCACGATGGGTACAGCGAGTCCTGCTTCGGGTGGCTGTCACGATTGCGGTGACGGCCTGTTCGAGCCTGCCGTATTCACCGCGGCCGTTGGATCCGGAGGCGACCGCTTCCGAGTACGCGCAGCGCTCGGAGAACGCCGACCGGCTCAAGCGCTTCGCCGTCGCCAACGGATATCGCGAATCGGCGTGGCCCCCGGGGGAATGGGGATTGCGCGAGCTGACGCTGACTGCGCTGTACTTTCATCCCGACATCCGCATTGCCCGGGCGCGGGCGCAGGTCGCGCGCGCAGAACTTTCTTCGGTCAGTCAACTGCAGGCGCTGTCCGCGCGGGTAAAGCCCGAGTACCACAGCCGCGCGCTTCCCGAGGACAGCGGACCGTGGAGCCTTGGGCTCGAACTGGAAATCCCGTTGGTTGCGCAGGGCAGGCGCGCTGCTCGCGTCGAGCGCGGTGCTTTTCTCGCCGATGCCGCCGACATCGACATTGCCGCCGCGGGCTGGCGGGTGCGCGCCAGGGTGCGCGACCGCCTGCTCGATTTGCAGGCTAGCCGAGCCGATCTCGAACTGGTGGAGGCACAGCTCGCGGCGCGCAGGGAAATGCTCGCCCTGGTGGCGCGCCGGGTGGAGGTGGGGTTGCTGTCGGCACGCGATCTCGGCGTGGAACGCGTCGCCGTCGCGCAACTCGAGGGCGCGCGCGATGACGGGGTATCGCGCCATCAGCGCGCGCTCGGCGAACTGGCCACCGCACTGGGCTTGCCCCTGGACGTGGCGCGCCAAATGAAGCTGAGTTTCCCCGTCGTCGAGACTGCCGTATTCGCATCGAGCGACAGCGAGTTGCGCGGGTTGGCTTTGCGCAACCGCCTCGACGTGCATCGCAAGATTCTCGAGTTCGGCGCTGCGGATGCGGACGTAAAACTTATGGTCGCCGCACAGAATCCCGGCATCGCGCTTGGGCCGGGTTACGCCTGGGATCAGGGCGACAATGTCTGGTCGTTGGCAGTGGGACTGTCGGTTCCATCCGCTGCGCGAGCGACATCGGCGATACGGGAGTCGGAGGCAAGGCGCGAACTGGCGGCACAGTTGTTCATGGCGGTGCAGACCGGCGCCATCGCAGATACGGAACGGGCGGCAATGCAGTATCGTTTGGCGCGCGAGCGCGTTGCTGCAGCGCTTCAGCAGGCCGGGATTCAACAGGAACAGGAAGCCCGGGTCGCGCGGCAGTTCGATGCGGGAGCCGCGGATCGGTTGCAGCGCGTGACGGCGCAGCTTGAATCTCTGGCAACGCGGGCTGCCCTCTACGCTGCACAGGCCGAAACACGGCGGTCGCTGGCACACCTCGAGGACGCGGTGCAAAGGCCGTTTTTCGGCGACTTCGACTCGTTGCCAGGCGCGGGTGCGTCGCCTTCACCAGAGGTGTCCGGACAATGAGATTCACTGCAAGTCACGCAATCATTGCGGTGATGGCCATCATCATCGCGGTGCTGTCGTGGACCCTGATTTACTTTGCGCGCGAGGAGTTGCGCGGCGAACCGGTGGGTCACGAGGATGAGATCGAGACCGCGTCAGGCGCGGGCATCGAAGGCGGCCGCGCTGTGGTGCGCGTCCCGACGGAAAGCCAGAAGGCGAGCGGCATAGCAACGAAGGCGCTGCAAGCCGCCAGGAACGAAGCGGCGATCGAGGTATACGGGATGGTCCTGAACCTGCAGCCGCTGGCGGAGCTGCGCGGACGTTATCTTGCCATCGCCGCGGAGGCGCAGGCGCTGCGCGCGGTTGTGGCTGCGGCCGAATCCGAGTACCAGCGCATGGAAATGCTGCATCGAGACGACCGCAACGTCTCGGAACAGGCGCTGAAGTCGGCCGAGGCACGCCACCGCACCGAGCTTGCGCGCCAAGCGGCCGCAGTGCAGGGTGCGGCCAGCATCCGGGACGCGATGCGAAGCGCCTGGGGCGACGCCATCGCCGGCTGGGCGACCCGTCCCGACTCGCCCATGCTCGAGGCGCTGCTGCAGCAACGCGCCTTCCTCGTCCAGCTGGTGCTTCCCTACGATCTGCCGAAGTCGGCAGCACGGGGAAGGATTTCAGTTGCACCGGCGATGGCGCGTGAGAAGGCGCGTGTCGCGCGGTTCATCGCCGACTCGCCGCAAGTAGACCCGGGGCTGCCCGGAGAAACCTATTTTTACGTGGTGGACGGCAGCGGCTTCCGCGCCGGCATGCGGGTGGCGGCGCGGGTCGGCCTGGGCGGGGCGCCTGTTGCCGGCGTGATCGTACCGGCACAGGCGGTGGTCTGGCACGCCGGAAAGGCCTGGGCGTACCTGAAGCAGGACGAACAGACCTTCGCGCGCCATGAAGTGGCCGCTGCGGAAGAGCTCGAGGGCGGCTGGTTCAATGCCGGCGGCTTCCAGGCCGGCGACGAGGTTGTTGTAAGCGGCGCCCAGCTGCTGCTTTCCGAGGAACTGAAATACCAGATTAGAAATGAGAATGAAGACTGACCCACCTCACCCCGTCCCTCTCCCCCGCAAGCGAGCGGAGAGGGTGACAGACCACGAGGAGCTCCCTCTCCAGGTTGCTGGAGAGGGCGGGGGGTGAGGTAGCCCTTGATCTCGTTCATCGTCCGTCAGTCCATCCGATATCCCGGCGTGATCGTGGCGCTGGCGCTGACCATCGTCGCCTACGGACTGTTCACGCTGTCGCGCGCGCACCTGGACGTGTTCCCCGAGTTTTCGCCGGCTCAAGTGGTCATCCAGACCGAAGCGCCTGGCCTGTCGGCCGAGCTGGTCGAGACCCAGGTCTCGCAGCCGATCGAGAACGCGTTGTCCGGCGCTTCCGGGCTGGAAAGCCTGCGCTCCCAGTCGATCCCGGGATTGTCCGTGGTGCACGTGTTCTTCCGGGACGGTTCCGATGGCTATCTCAACCGGCAGGTGGTCGGCGAGCGCCTCGCCTCGCTCGCCGCCCAGTTGCCCAAAGGGGTCGTGCCGACGATGACTCCGCTCACCTCTTCCGCCAGCACCGTGCTCGGCATCGGCGTGACTTCGGAGCGGCGCAGCCTGATGGAACTGCGCACACTGGTGGATTGGACCATCCGGCCGCATCTGTTGGCGGTGCGCGGCGTCGCGGAAGTCAACGTGTTCGGCGGCGACGTGCAGCAATGGCAGGTCCAGGTCGACCCCGACCGCTTGCGGCGGTACAGCCTGGCCCTGGAAGACGTGGTCGCGGCGGCACGCACAGCCACGGGCGTTGCCGGCACAGGTTTCATAAAGACGCCGAATCAGCACATCATGGTCCAGACCGATGCGCAGCCCGATGCATTGTCGGACGTCGCGCGCACGATCCTGGCCTATCGTGACGGGCGCGCGATCCGAATCGGAGACGTGGCGCAGGTCGTCGAAGGTGCGGCGCCCTCGATCGGCGCCGCCGCGATCGACGGCACGCCCGGCGTGTTCCTGATGATCCAGGGCCAGCTCGGCGCCAACACCCATGCGGTCACCCAGGATCTGGAAGCGGCGCTGGCGGAACTGAAACCGCTGCTGGACGCGGAGCAGGTGCGCTTGCATCCGAATCTGTTCCGGCCCGCCAACTTCATCGAGACCGCGGTGCGCAACGTCCAGCGCGACATCGTCATCGGCTCGACGCTGGTGATCGTGGTGTTGTTCCTGTTCCTGTTCAACAGCCGCAGCGCTTTCATCTGCGCCACTGCGATCCCGGTGTCGCTGCTCACCGCGGTACTGGTGCTCGACTATTTCGGCATCGGCCTCAACATCATGGTAATGGGCGGTTTGGCCATTGCCCTGGGTGAAGTGGTAGATGACGCCATCATCGACACCGAGAACATATTCCGGCGCCTGCGCCTGAATCGCACGGCCGCGAAATCGCGGCCGGTGTGGGAAGTGGTGCTGGGCGCCTCGGTGGAAGTGCGCAGTTCCGTGGTTTACGCCACGTTCATCGTCGCGCTGGTATTCGTGCCATTGCTCACGCTGGGCGGGGTCGCCGGAAAACTGTTCGCTCCTCTCGGGCTGGCCTACATCTTCTCTATCCTCGCCTCGCTGGTCGTGGCGGCGACGCTCACCCCGGCGCTGTGCTATTTGCTGCTGGCGCGCGCGGATCTCAAATCCGACGACCCGCCGTTCGTGAAATGGCTCAAGCCGCGCTATCTCGGCGTCTTGCGGCGCATCGAGCGCTACCCCGGCCGGGTGATAGGCGTCACCGGCGTGATTATGGCGATCGGCATCGGCATGCTGCCGCTGTTCTCGGGAGAATTCATCCCGGCGCTGCGCGAAGGCCACTACATCATGCACATGTCCGCGGTGCCGGGCACGTCGGAAACGGAGTCGCTGCGGATCGGCCAAAAGGTGTCGCAGGCGATCGGCTCGATCGAAGGCGTGCAGTCGGTGGCGCAGTGGGTCGGCCGCTCGAAGAACGGTGCCGACACCTTCGGCACCCATTACAGCGAGTTCGAAGTCGAAATCGGCGCGCTGCCGGGCGATGACCAGGCGCGCATCCTGCGCGAAATCCGCGCAACGCTTTCCGGCGAACGCAGCGGCGCCTTCCCCGGCGTGACCTTCGCGGTAAACACTTTTCTCACCGAGCGCATCGAGGAAACCATCACCGGTTATGCCGCACCTTTCGTGGTGAATCTTTACGGTTTCTCGCTGGATTCTCTGGACCGGGACGCGCTGGCGATCGCCACTGCGCTGGCGTCGGTGCCGCGTGCGCACGACGTGCAGATCCAGGCGCCGCCCGGCACTCCGCAATTGACGGTGCGGCTGCATCACGAGCGTGTTGCCACGCTGGGATTGCAGCCGCTGGCCGTGCTGGAGGCGGTGCAAACGGCATACGAAGGCGCGCGAGCCGCGCAGATCTATCGCGGCAGCCAGATGGTGGACCTGGTGGTGCTGCTGGATCCTCGGCATAGCAACCGCATCAACGAAGTTGGTGCGCTGCCCTTGCGCAATCCGGACGGGCGCCTGGTCAGGCTTGCGGACGTGGCCACAATCGAAATGACCGGCGGGCGCTACAAGGTTCTGCACTCCGGAGGGCGCCGGATCCAGACCGTGACCGCCAATGCGGTGGGCCGCGACATCGCGGAGTTCGAGCGCGATGCGCGCGCCCGTATCGAAACGCAGGTCAAGCTGTCGGAGGGCAATTACGCTGCATATGCGGGCACCGCCCGGGCACAGGCGCAGGCCCGGTCCGACCTGATCGTGCATTCTGCGCTGGCCGGTGTGGGCATTTTCTTGCTGCTTTACATCGCCTTCAACAATCTGCACAACCTGCTGCTCACTTTCGTCAACCTGCCTTTTGCGCTGATCGGCGGCGTGATCGCGGTGTTTGCCAGTGGCGGCTGGATGTCATTGGGTTCGCTGGTGGGTTTCGTCACGCTGTTCGGCATCACGCTGCGCAACTCGATCATGCTGGTATCGCACTATCAACACCTGGTCGAGGTCGAGCGGCTGCCATGGAATCTGGAAACCGCGATGCGCGGCGCCGGCGAGCGCCTCCCCTCGATCCTGATGACCGCGCTGGTCACCGCGCTGGGACTGATGCCGCTGGCGCTCGGTAGCGGGGAACCGGGACGGGAAATCGAGGGCCCGATGGCGACCATCATCGTCGGCGGGCTGGCCACCTCGACCCTCTTGAATCTGCTGGTCCTGCCCACCATCTTGCTCCAATTCGGCAGGTTCGCAGCGCGCGAAGGGACGAGTGAGCGCTGATTGGCGCGCACGGTTTTTTTTGAAGCGGATAGACTGGCGGGCAAGGAGCCCATAATTAATGGCCACAATGGCATTGACCAAAGACAATTTCGAGCCGGTGGTGACCGGCAACGACACGGTGATCGTGGACTTCTGGGCGCCGTGGTGCGGTCCATGCCGCGCCTTCGCCCCGACTTTCGAGGCCACCTCCGAGAAATACCCCGGTATCGTGTTCGCCAAGGTAAATACAGAGGACGAACCCGAACTGGCAGGGCATTTCGACATCCGCTCGATCCCGACGCTTATGGTGTTCCGCGAGCAGGTGATGTTGATTTCGCAGCCCGGCGCGCTGCCTGCTTCGGCGCTGGAATCCATCATCAGGAAGGTGCAGGAACTCGACATGGCGGAAGTGCACCGGGAAATTGCCGCCAGCGAGGCCGCCGAAGCCGGTAATCCAGCGGCCTGAGAGCCCTGCGTCTGCGACGGGTGCGGTCAGGTCGAGGGGTAAGTCCCCGCTTCACCCAGTACGTACTGCTGCACCCGTTTGTCGCGCAGGCGCTCCAGGAACCATTTGAGCGCCTTGCCGGCCTGGCGCGGATGCCAGGCCAGATACACGTTGGTGAGAGACTTCGTTCCCTCCACCTGTTTTCTGACCAGCCGACCGCCGGCAACGTGCGGCGCGGCCCAGGCAACCGGCAGGTAGCCTGCGCCCAGTGCGGCAATGTGCGCGGCCATCTTCGCGCGCATGGTGGGAACAGTCAGCGCATCCTGCCCATCCAGCAATCCCGAGGTGCGCGGCGGCAGGTTGCGCGAAGTGTCGGCCGCGGACACTGCTCGGAACTGCATGATGTCTTGCGAAGACAGCGGCTCGGGCGCTATTGCGAGGGGATGGTCGGGAGCGGCAACGAAGATGAACTCGAATTGCCCCATCGGCTCGACCGCCAGCGACCCTTCGGGCGGCGCTTCCCCGGGCGCGCCGATCACCAGGTCGGCGCGCCCGGTCATCAGCGCGTCCCAGCATCCACCGAGAATTTCAGCCGTCATTTTGATGCGCGTGCCGGAACCTTCCCGGTAAAAATCCTTCAGAAGTGGGAACAGGCGCTCGGTAGGAATGATTTCGTCCATCGCGATGCGCAGCTCGGTTTCCCAGCCGGTGGCGACGCGCTTGACCCGGCACTCCAGGTCGGTTGCGGTGCGCAGCAGATGACGGCCTTCGCGCAGCAGTTCCTCTCCGGCCTCCGTCAACCTGGCACGGTGGCCGCTGCGGTCGAAAAGCTTCACCTCCAGATCCTGCTCGAGCTTCTGGATCGTGTAGGTGATCGCCGAGGGAACGCGATGCAGTTCCTCGCCTGCGGCGGCGAAACTACCGTTGCGTGCGATCGAGTCCAGGACCAGCAGGGCGTCTAGCGAGATTCTCATGGTGGGGGCAATGAAACTCGGTTATGATGTTGCGAAATAAATGACCCGTCGGTCAGCAAAAATAAAGCCGCCAGCGGGCGCCCCATTGTAAAAATAGCCGTTCAGCGGCCGGTTGCCAGCGAGGATTCCGCGCTGGCGATATTTTTTCTCCACCAGTCGAAGCCGGCCCTTTCGCGCCCTCGACCAGAGTTTAGAGGTAAGCACGTGCATACGCCGATGATCCGTAATGTAGCCATTCTCACGGCCCTGGTCACCGCAGCACTGACCACCGCCGGTTGCAATTCCAAGAACGACGCGAGCGCACGTCAAAAGCCCGATGCGGCCAAGCCTGCCGCGCAGCCGGCCGCACAGGCAGCAAAGTCTATGGGCTTGCCGGTAAAAGCGGTGCCGGTCAAAGTCGGCAAGGTGTCCGATGAGGTTACGGCAGTTGGAACGCTGCTGGCCGAAGAATCCGTGATCATCCGGCCCGAGATCGACGGCCGCATCGTCGGCCTGCATTTCCAGGAAGGCCAGGCAGTTGCGGCCGGAACGCGTCTGGTCTCCATCGACAACTCGGAGTACGAAGCGCAGGCCGCGGCGGTCCGTGCCGACCTCAAGACCGAAGAGCAACGCCTGGCGCGCACCCGCGAACTGCACCAGCAGAACTTCATCAGCAAGGACGCCCTCGACGTGCAGCTCGGCGCGGTTGACCGCCTCAAGGCTCGCCTAGCCGAAGCCGAGTCGCGGACGGCGAAAACCGTGATCCGCGCGCCGTTCTCGGGGACCGTGGGTTTGCGAATGGTCAGCCCCGGTGCCTACGTCAAGGCCGGCGCAGACGTCGTCCGCCTGGAGAGCATCGGCACCATCAAGGCGGACTTCCGCATTCCCGAGCTATACATGTCCAAAGTGCGCCCAAACCAGGAAGTGGTGATCCGCCTCGATGCCTATCAGGGCGAGGACTTCCGCGGCCGCGTTTACGCGGTCGAGCCGGTCGTGGACGAAAAGACCCGAACAGTGCTGATGCGCGCGCGCGTTCCGAACAGGAGCAACAAGCTCAAGCCCGGAATGTTCGTCCGCGTCGCAGTGACCATGGCAACGCGACCTGACGCAATCGTGGTGCCGGAGCAGGCGCTGTGGCCGCAGGGGCAGGACAATTTCGTATTTCGGGTCGTGGAAGGCAAAGCCGCCCTGACCAAGGTTTTGATTGGCAACCGCCAGCCCGGCGAAGTGGAGATCACCCACGGACTCGGCCCCGGTGATACGGTGGTGACCGAAGGCCAGATCAAGTTGCGCGATGGCGCGCCGGTAATGGTGATGGGCGCACCGCCCGCGGCACCGGCTGGCGCATCGGCGACGGCCGCCGCCGCCAAGAGCTGAAACCGCGGCGGATTTTAATTCAGGAGCCTGACCATGGTTCTATCCGACATTTCAATCAGACGGCCGGTCCTGGCAACGGTGATGAGCCTGCTCATCATCCTGCTGGGCGTCATTTCCTTCGACCGGCTCTCGGTGCGTGAATACCCGAAGATCGACCCACCCATCGTTTCCGTGCGCACCGTCTTGAAGGGTGCCACTGCGCAGGTGGTCGAAAGCACGATCACGACGCCGGTCGAGGACGCGCTGTCCGGCATCGAGGGTATCAAGACCATCAAGTCGCAGAGCCGGGAAGAGGTGAGCCAGGTCACGGTCACTTTCGTCACCGACCGGGACGTGGAGGCCGCCGCCAACGACGTGCGCGATCGCGTTTCGCGCGTGCGATCGTTGTTGCCGGATCAGGCCGACGATCCGGTGGTCAACAAGATCGAAGCGGACGCCTGGCCGGTGATGTGGGTCGCT
>DASYUW010000116.1:0-10887 GCA_036000845.1 Burkholderiales bacterium | reverse complement strand
AGCGCGAACAGCGTGCCGATCAGCGCGGCCACCGGCAGAATTTCGTATGCCCGTCCCGGCAGGCTCAGCACCACATAGATCGCCGCAAGAGACAGGTGATAACTGCCCTTGCCGAGATCGCCAAGTTCCTGGATGAAGTCGAAAAACCCGAACAGCAATAGCAGCGCGCCGAACACCAGAGCGGTGCTCCAGAAAATCTGCACGGCAACGTAACGACGGATGGTCTTCACCGGCGCGGCCTGCGCAGTCTTCGCAGCGGCGATACCGAAAGTCGCAGGTAGAACAGCGCAACAGTCAGCGCCAGCATCGCCAGATGCACCGCCCACATGCCGAGCTGCGGGTCGATCTTTTCCTGCGCCACCCAGGCCTGGGTGATCGACAGCATGTTGCTGTAGAGCATGTACAACAGCGCCGCCAGCATCAGATTGAGCGAGCGTCCGGCGCGCGGATTGACGAAGCTCATCGGAATCGCCAGCACGCACAGCACCAGCGCGCTCAGCGGCAACCCTGTGCGCCAGATCAGCTCCGCGCGCGCTTCCGCGGACTTTTCCCCGAACAGCTCGGCGGTTGGCAACGACTTGATCGAGGGCAGGTATTCCTTGGCTTCATTGGCCTCGATGCGCAGCCCGTACTTCTCGAATTCGATGACCCGATACTCGGCCGAACCCGGTGGGCCGAGGTAACGCCGGCCTTTAAGAAGCACCAGGAAGCGATCCCCGTTGGGCGCAGTTTCCTGGTAACCCTGTTTGGCGACCGTGGTGCCGATTTCGCCGTCTTCGTCCGAGTGCACGAAGACATTGGCCACGGTGGTCAGGTTGGCGGCCAGTTTCTCGACGAAGAAGACGCGCTCTTCGTGGCGGGATTCCTTGAAGACCCCCGGCGAAATCGCGGCTACGTCATCCTGGCTCTCGAGCTGCTGGCGGAACTCGTCGGTCTTTGTCATCGCCCAGGGCGTCAGCAGCAAGCTCAGGACTGCGATCACGAAAACCAGCGGCAATGCGTAGATCAGTACCGGACGGATCCACGCGTTCAATCCCATCCCAGATGTGAACCACACCACCATTTCCGAATCGCGGTAACTGCGCGTCAACGTCAACAGCACCGAAATGAACAAGGTCAGCGAAAGCAGGATCGGCAGATAGCGCAGGCTGGCAAAACCCAGGAACGTCAGGACTGCATCGGAGGAAATGTTGCCGCGAGCCGCGTAGCCCAGGAAACGGATGAGCTGGGTGATGATGGTGATCGCCAGCAACACGATGAAAGTGGCGATGCCGGTGGCGGCAAACTCCCGCAGCAGGGAGCGTTGAAAAATCATTTGCTACTTTGACTTTTCGGCGACGTGAAAGAGATAATGCTAAGTGTTTGAATGAAAAACCCCATTAGCAGGTTGTTGAAATTGCCAGAGAACGCCGAGAGTACAGAGAGAAAAACCGAAAAACCAACCACCAAGGCACCAAGACACCAAGGAATGCAAATGGGCACCTGAAAACTTTGTCAGTTTTTCTTGGTGCCTTTGTGTCTTGGTGGTAAGAATTGGTTCGGCCATCGAGTTTTTCAACAGCCTGTTAGAGGAGTTCGCAGTGGAATTTAGCATAAAAGCCGCATCCCCGGAGAAGTTGAAGAGCGACTGCGTCGCGGTGCCGGTTTTTGCATCCAAGCTTTCTCCGGCTGCGCAGGAACTGGATCGTGCAGCAAAAGGCCAGCTATCGCGAATTCTCAAGCAAGGCGACTTCGATCCCAAGCCCGGTTCGACGCTGATGCTCTATGGCGTCCCGGGGGTGGCGGCCGTCCGCGTGCTGTTGGTCGGCTTCGGCAAGCAGCAGGAAGTGGGTGCGAAAGAGTATCGCGACGCCGTACGCGGCGCAGTGCGCGCGCTCGCCGATGCGGGCGTGGGCGACGCGGCCCTGTACGCAATCGAAGTCAGGGTCACGCAACGCAACGCGGAATGGGTGGCGATGCACGCGGCGACCGTCGCGCTGGAGACCACTTATCGCTTCGACCGCCTGAAAAGCAAATCGAAGGATGACAAGAAGGGCCTGCAGCATCTTATTCTCGGCGTCACCGGCAAGCAGGCAAGGGGACTCGACGACGCGCTCGTTCGCGGCGTCGCGATCGGAGAGGGCGTTAACTTCGCCCGCGACCTGGGCAACCTGCCGCCGAACATCTGCACGCCGGCTTACCTCGCCGAGCAGGCGCGCGCCCTTGGCAAGAGCCACAAGCTCAAGGTCTCAGTGCTGGAACGCAGGGAAATAGAGAAACTTGGCATGGGTTCGATGCTGTCGGTATCGAACGGCAGCCGCCAGCCGCCGAAGCTCATCACGCTCGAGCACCGCGGCGGGCCGAAGCAGCAGAAGCCGGTGGTGCTGGTCGGCAAAGGCATCACGTTCGACACCGGCGGTATTTCGCTCAAGCCTGCCGCCGAAATGGACGAAATGAAGTACGACATGTCCGGCGCCGGTAGCGTGCTCGGCACTATGAAGGCCGCAGCCGCAATGAAAATGCCTCTCAACGTGGTCGGCGTGATCCCCACGACGGAGAACATGCCCGGCGGCAATGCCTCCCGGCCAGGCGATATCGTTACCAGCATGTCCGGCCAGACCATCGAGATTCTCAACACGGATGCCGAAGGCCGGCTGATCCTGTGCGATGCGCTCACCTACTCGGAGCGCTTCGAGCCTGCGGCGGTGATCGACATCGCCACGCTTACCGGCGCCTGCGTAATCGCGCTTGGCCACGTCACGTCGGGGCTGTTCGCCAATGACGACAAGCTTGCACACGAAGTGCTCGCCGCCGGGCAGACATCCTGGGATCGCGCCTGGCATATGCCTGCGTGGGAAGATTACCAGGAGCAGTTGCGCAGCAACTTCGCCGACATGGCGAACATCGGCGGACGCCCTGCAGGAAGCATCACCGCCGCCTGCTTCCTCGCCCGTTTCGCCAAGAACTTCAAATGGGCGCACCTGGACATCGCCGGCACTGCCTGGAAATCGGGCCGTGAGAAAGGCTCGACCGGCCGTCCGGTGCCCTTGTTGACCCAATTCCTCATGACTCGCGCCGGAATCAAATAGGAAACGGCCAACCACCAAGGCACCAAGACACCAAGACCAAGACACCAAGGTAGACAAAGAGCAGACTGGAGAAACTCACTACGGTTCAACGGCGCGCGGATCAACCATCTGCATGGTGAGGATAGACAAACGTACGCTATACATACTGGAGGCCGACATGAATCGGTTTGCCCGTACCGTCTATGCGCTTTTTAATTCGCCAAATTCTTATTAATGATTTTCTTGGTGTCTTGGTGCCTTGGTGGTTAGGATTTCGATTCCGACTTTTTTCCATGACTGAGGTTTTGTTCTACACGCACGTCGACGACAAGCTGCAGACCGCCTGCGCGCTCACTTCCAAGGCGCTTGTGCGCGGAATGCGGGTGATGTTGTTGACACGGGACGCCGGCATGACCGACAAACTCTCGAGAATGTTGTGGAGCACCCCCTCGATCGGTTTCGTGCCGCATTGCCGCTGCGATCACCGGCTTGCACCGATCACCCCGGTGATCGTCGATCACCTGAGCGAACCGCTGATCCACGATCAGGTGCTTGTGAACCTGTGTGACGACACGCCGCCGTTCTTCAGCCGGTTCCAGCGCCTGGCCGAAATCGTCAGCACCGATGCCCAGGACCGCGAAGCCGCGCGCAGCCGCTTTCGTTTCTATCGCGATCGCGGCTACGAAATCGTCACCCACCAACTTGGCGGTCCTCACTCCTGATGGCGGAAGATCTCCGCAACCTTCCGCCCCCCGGTGCCGAAGACGAGGACGACGTTCTCGGCAAACTTGACCAGCTCTTGCACAAGCACCGTCCGGGGATATCCGAGTCCGGCGCGGCCCCGGTCCCCGAGCTAACCGATTCCCTGCGCGGCAGCGACGCGACGGTTCCCGGAAACATTCCTACCCTGGTGGACATGGTAAGCGGCCCGGCCCGCGAGCCCTCCCTCCCGCAACGCCCAGTCGCAAATCCATCCGCAAATGCCCGCGCGGTACTCGAAGCCGGGATCAATCGGCGCCTCGCGGTAAAACTCGAGTTGGAACGTGCGCGGCTGCTCGAGCGCATTGGAAACGACCCGGTGCGCGCGCAGGCACTCGACCAACTGATCACGGAATTGAAGCGCTCTCTTCCGGCAATTGTTCGAGCCGTCCTCTCCGACGGACCGTCTCGAGAATAAAGCGTTCACCACGGAGGACACAGAGGACACGGAGGAAAAGCAAGAGCAAAAAATGCATTCGAGAGTTAAAACCCTTAATGGGCGGACGAACCGCCAAAGCAGATATCGACGGTAAAGGGTCACGAACCGTTACCTTGCTTTTATCCCTAACTTGCTTTTCCTCGTTTTGGTTTTCCTCCGTGTCCTCCGTGTCCTCCGTGGTTCAGGATCTGTTTTTCGTCCTTCGCGGCGCGTTCGGGACGTTTGCAAGCGGCCGCTACGCTATAATTCGCGGCTCTCGTAATTGCGCTCAGCAAATGGAACTCGCCAAGAGCTTCGAGCCCAGGGACATAGAAGTCCGCTGGTATCCGATCTGGGAATCGCGCGGCTACTTCTCGACCCGCCCGGGCCACGATCACCCTGCCTACTGCATCCAGTTGCCGCCGCCGAATGTCACCGGCACGCTGCACATGGGCCACGCGTTCCAGCAGACACTGATGGACGCACTGATCCGCTACCACCGCATGCGCGGTTACAACACCAACTGGGTGGTCGGGACCGATCACGCCGGTATTGCCACGCAGATCGTGGTCGAGCGCCAGTTGGAGTCGGAGGGTAAAACCCGTCACGATCTGGGCCGGGGCAAGTTCATCGAGCGTGTTTGGGAGTGGAAGCAGCAATCCGGCGCGACCATCATCCAACAGATGCGCCGGCTCGGCGCTTCCGCAAACTGGGAATACGCCGACACTGACGGCCGGCGCGCCGGCTACTTCACGATGGACGCGAAGATGTCGCGCGCGGTGATCGAGGTGTTTGTGCGCCTGCACGAACAAGGCCTGATCTATCGAGGAAAGCGGCTGGTCAACTGGGACCCGGTGCTGGGAACCGCCGTCTCCGACCTGGAAGTGGACAGCGAGGAGGAAGACGGCTGCATCTGGGAGATCCGCTATCCGCTCACCGATGGATCAGGCAGCGTGATGGTCGCGACTACCCGCCCCGAAACGATGCTCGGTGACGTTGCGGTGGCAGTGCACCCGGACGATGAGCGGTACAAGAGACTGGTTGGAAAGCAATTGCAGCTGCCGCTCACCGACAGGACCATACCGGTGATCGCGGACGAGTATGTGGACCCGGAGTTCGGCACCGGCTGCGTCAAGATTACGCCCGCCCATGATTTCAACGACTATGCGGTCGGGCAACGACACGGATTGTCGCCGATCAACGTGATGACGCTGGACGCGAAAATGAACGAGAACGCGCCGGCGCCCTACCGCGGGCTCGACCGTTTCGAAGCGCGCAAGCGCGTGCTCGCGGATCTGAAAAAGCACGAACTGCTGGCCTCGGAGAAGCCGCACAAACTTAAGGTGCCGCGATCGGGGCGCACCGGCGCGATCGTCGAGCCGATGCTGACCGACCAGTGGTTCGTGAAAATGGAGAGCCTGGCCCGGCGTGGACTGAACGCCGTCGCCGATGGGAGCGTCAAGTTCTTTCCGGAGCACTGGGCCACGACTTACAACCACTGGCTGGAAAATATCCAGGACTGGTGCATCTCGCGCCAGCTCTGGTGGGGGCACCAGATCCCGGCCTGGTACGACGATGCCGGAAACGTTTACGTCGGTAGAAGTGAGGCGGAGATTCGGGAGAAGCACACCTCGCGCCTCGCGCCTCGCGCCCAGCTCCGCCGCGACGAGGACGTGCTCGACACCTGGTTCTCATCGGCGCTGGTGCCGTTCACATCGCTCGGCTGGCCGGAGCAAACCAAAGACCTGGAATTCTTCCTTCCCTCCTCGGTGCTGGTCACCGGGTTCGACATCATTTTCTTCTGGGTCGCGCGCATGGTCATGATGACCCTGCATTTCACCGACAAGGTGCCGTTCCGCCACGTCTACATCAACGCACTCGTGCGCGACGCCGACGGCCAGAAGATGTCGAAATCCAGAGGAAACACGCTCGACCCGCTGGATCTGATCGACGGCATCTCGATCGGGGACCTGGTGGCCAAATCGACGCTGGGATTGCTGCGCGCGGAGCACAGGCACAAGATCGAAAAGTACGTGCGCAGACACTATCCGAACGGCATTCCGGCATTCGGCGCCGACGCGTTACGGTTCACCTTTACTTCGCTCGCCACTTTTGCGCGAACGCTCAATTTCGACCTGAACCGCTGCGAGGGCTACCGCAACTTCTGCAACAAACTGTGGAACGCCAGCCGTTTCGTGCTGATGAATTGCGCGGGCAAGGACTGCGGCCTTTCCCTTACCCCCTCCCCTCTCCCTTCCCCCTCCGAGGGAAGGGCCGGAGATGAGGGGCTGGGCCTCCCTTCTCCCTCCGGGAGAAGGGCCGGGGATGAGGGAGATTTCGAGTTCTCCCAGGCCGACCGCTGGATCGTGAGCCAACTGCAGCGCACCGAGGCCGACGTCGGGAGAGGCTTCGCCGATTACCGCTTCGACAACGTCGCAGGCGCGATCTACAGATTCGTCTGGGACGAGTATTGCGACTGGTATCTCGAAATTGCCAAGGTGCAATTGCAGAACGGCTCCGAGGCGCAACAGCGCGCCACGCGGCGCACGCTGCTCCGTGTGCTGGAAGCCACGTTGCGGCTCGCGCATCCGGTTATCCCGTTCATCACCGAGGAGCTGTGGCAGAAAGTTGCGCCGCTGGCCGGCCGCCATCCGGGCGGCGAGGCATCGATCATGCTGCAGCCCTACCCGATATCGCAGCCCGAGCGTATCGATGCAAAGGCGGAGGCCTGGGTCGCCCAGCTCAAGTCATTGGTCGAAGCCTGCCGCGCGCTGCGCGGCGAGATGTCGATTTCTCCGGCACAGCGGGTGCCGTTGGTCGCCGCAGGGAACGCAGCCATGCTGCGGGAGTTCGCACCGAGTCTGAAGGTGCTGGCGAAACTATCCGAGGTCGAGATCGTCGATGCGTTGGCACCGGCAAAAAACACCGGCCCGGCGCCGGTGCGGGTCGTCGGCAACTATCGCCTGATGCTAAAGATCGAGGTGGACATTACCGCCGAGCGCGAGCGCCTTTCAAAAGAGATCGCGTGGCTCGAAAACGAGATCGCCAAGGCCAACAGCAAGCTCGGCAACGCCGGTTTCGTCGAACGCGCGCCGGCGAGCGTCGTCGCCCAGGAAAAGGAACGGCTGTCCAGCTTCACCGGCACGCTCGAGAAAGTCAGGGCGCAGCTCGCCACGTTGGATTAAGAACTACGAACCACCAAGGCACCAAGACACCAAGAAATTCTTTCTTTACTCATTGCCCCATACACTGCGTGTTCCACGACCCAATTCCGGATTCTCTTGACCAAATCGCGAAGACGATCGTTGATGCAGCCTTCCGGGTACACACCGCGTTGGGGCCGGGGTTGCTGGAATCAGTCTACGAGCAATGTTTGTGTCACGAACTCCATTGTTCGAGGCTCAGCTTCTGACCTATCTGAAGCTCAGCGGCAAACGTCTCGGGCTTCTTATTAATTTCAACGTGCCTGTCATTCGCGACGGAATACGGCGAATAGCTCTCTGATCGCAGGCGCCAATCCTATCGGTAGTTGAAATTGCCAGAGAACGCCAAGAGTACAGAAAGAAAAACCGCGGTGTTAACCACCAAGGCACCAAGACACCAAGGAATGCAAATAGAAACCTGGAAACTGTCAGTTTTTCTTGGTGCCTTTGTGTCTTGGTGGTTAGAATTGATTTGGCCATTGAGTGTTTCGACAGCCTGTTGATTGCCGACGCGCCAAGGCAGTGTAATGACGCATGAAGTCTTCGCGCTAAAGACGCTTCGGGGATCTTTGGAGTCAACACACCTGCGGATCTTCATTCCAGGGAATCTGTTCTTGCCCTCGTTTTCCTTGGTGTCTTGGTGTCTTGGTGGTTAGCTCTTCGTTTTTGCGGGCGTTCAGGCACCGGAACTTCCGCCTGTTCTATGTCGGCCAGGCAATTTCGCTGATCGGCACCTGGATCCATCAGATTGCACTGGCGTGGCTGGTGTACCGCACCACCGGCTCCGGTTTTCTGCTGGGGCTGGTCACTTTCTGCAACCAGGTCCCGCTGCTTGTCGTCATGCCGTTCGCGGGCTTGCTCAGCGACCGCTACGATCGGCGCAGGATCCTGATCATCGCGCATGCGCTGGCGGCGCTGCAGGCGCTGGCGCTCGGCGTCCTCACTTTGTCGGACGCAATCCAGACGTGGCACATCCTGCTGCTCGGACTCCTTTACGGCGTCATCATGGCGTTCGAGACGCCGGCCCGGCAGTCGCTCATCAGCCAGATGGTTGCGTCCAGGGAGGATCTGCCCAACGCCATCGCGTTGAACTCGTTCCTGATGAACAGCGGCAGACTGGTCGGCCCGTCGATCGCCGGCCTGCTGCTGGTGTTCGTGAGCGAAGGCTGGTGCTTTCTGATCAACGCTGCGAGTTTTCTTGCTGTGATCGCGGCGGCAGTCATGATGAGGCTGGAGCCGAGAAGAATGGCGGCCGACGCCGACTCGCTGCTTGCGGGACTGAGCGAGGCAGCGATCTATGCCTGGAACGCGCGCCCCATCAGGGTGTTCCTGCTGCTGGTGGCCTGGTTGAGCCTCACGGCGACGCCGTATCCGGTGCTGATGCCGATTTTCGCCAAAGACGTATTCCATGGCGGCGCGCATACGCTGGGTTTCCTGGTCGGCTGTGCCGGTCTCGGCGCAGTACTCGGCACCGGGTTTCTTGCCACGCGGCCGAACGTACTGGGGTTGAGCAGACTGATCGCGGCGACCTCGGCGACGGCCGGCATTGCGCTGTTCCTGGTAGGGGTGTCGAAGCTCTACTGGCTGTCGCTGCTGCTGATGGGCTGCCTGGGATTCGGCATCATCGTCACGGCCGCTTCGGTGAACATGATGCTGCAGACCATGGTCGAGGAGGACAAGCGTGGGCGCGTCATCAGTTTCTACGCGATGGCCTTCCTGGGCGTTGCGCCGTTCGGTGGATTGATGGCCGGCGCTTTGGCGAGCCACATCGGCGCGCCGGCGACCGCGATGATCGGCGGCGGTTGCTGCCTGCTCGGCGCGTTGCTGCTTTCCCGCCACCTTCCCGCCATTCGCGCCGACTTGCATCGCGCGCTGTCCCCGTTGTCCGGCGATGGCTGAATCCATCGCTCGCCACGGAGCGATGAAAGAAAAGAAACGCTCACCACGGAGGACACGGAGGACACGGAGGAAAAACAAGAACGAGGAAAGGCAATTTGGCGTGAAAAACAGCATGACTGCTAGTGATCCTCTGCCGCCTATTCCAACATTGGTGGATCGTTCGCCAATTAAGGGTTTCTAACTCTCGAATTCTTTTTTGCTCTTGTTCTTCCTCCGTGTCCTCCGTGTCCTCCGCGTCCTCCGTGGTGAGCGCTGAATTTTGCAGGAGGGCCAAAAAAACGGGCGCCCGAAGGCACTCGGTTCAGCGAATCCCCAACAAGACCTTCAGTTTCGCCTGGACTTCGTGCAACACCCGTTGATCCACCTTGCCTTTGTGCCTGGCCCGACGCGTTCGCCAATCCAGAGATTTGACCTGGTCTGCGAGTGCCGCGCAGTGAACACCGTCCAGCTCAAACTCAACTTCGAATGGATAGCCCTTGATCTGTGTGGTAAGCGGGCAGCACACCATCAGGCCCGTCTTGCTGTTGTAAAGGACGGGGCTCAGCACCAGCGCCGGTCGATGCCCGGCCTGCTCATGTCCCGACTGAGGATCGAACTCCAGCCAGACAACGTCTCCGGTATCCGGGGCGCGGCGCCTTCCGGTTACAGCCACTCTTTACCCATCGGCAGGCCGAAGTCGGCCTCCCCATGCAGATTACCGGCGTTGATGCCCGAGACCAGTTCCTCCAGACTGTACTGAACCTGTTTGACCGGTTCGATGACTATACGTCCGCGCTGGGCCCTGACAGTCACTTTCTGCTCTATGGTCAACTCCGCGGTTTTCATCAACGAACTGCTGAGTCGCAGCGCAGGGCTGTTCCCCCATTTCTTGATTACGGCTTCCATGTCGGCACTCCAAAGATTGTTTATACATTGTAGATACACGGGAGGCGGTCGTCAAAGCCGACGTCAATCGTTCGAATCGTGAGAAACACTCGCTACAGAGAACCCAACTCTCACCACGTAGACCCGACGGAAGGGCATAAGGCAGAAACCAGCACTTACCGCGGAGGACGCGGAGGACGCGGAGGACGCAGAGGAGGCAAAAGAAAAAAAGCAATCGAGAGTTAAAACCTCCAATGGTGGGCGATCCACCGAAGTACAAATTGGTGCCAGGGTGTCGCGAACAATCTCCTCGCTCTTAACCCCAATCTGCTTTTCCTCGTTTCTGGTTTTCTCCGGCGCCGCCGACACGGCGTTGGTGTAGCCAACCGGGGCGGGAGGCGGCGCTTCGGCGCACTACCCGCAAACGGCCGACTACGTCGGTAACGTGTCCGTGCACCGCTTTGCGTCCTCTGCGGTGAGAGTTTGTTCGGGTTTGAAAACGCAGAGGAGAGAGACATGGCAAACGTATATCGCAGCGCGGTGATCGACGCGCCGGCGGACAAGGTCTGGGCGCTGGTGCGGGACTTCAACGGACTGCCGAAGTGGCACCCGGCGATCGGAAAATCGGAAATCGAAGGCGGCCTGCCGGGAGACCGCGTGGGCTGTGTGCGCAGATTCACCCTCAGGGAAGACGGCG
>DASYUW010000115.1:0-4822 GCA_036000845.1 Burkholderiales bacterium | reverse complement strand
TACTCGATATGAGTACCTCTGAGAGGCTTAGCGGTCCAATTTCGATGCTCAAAACCGCACTCTAACGACGAGCGCAGAACATTCGGGACAAGTCCTACACTCGAGTAACGACACGGTGTTCCTTGCCAGTCGTTCGCCGGTCCAAAATTTCCGGGGGAGGGGACCTTCGCTTACTTCACGCGTCCCTTGCCAATCGTAATTACGCCTTAGCGGCCGATCACCTCGCCGAAGCGCACCCATTCTTTGCCGTCGAAGCGCATCAACTGCAATTGCTTGACCGGATCGTAGTCGGTCGGGCCGGTGTTGATGCCGACGCCGGGCAACAGCATCGGCAAACTCAGGTTCCGCAGGTTCCCCGCCTCCTTCATCACCCGTTCGCGGGTCAACTCGTCGCCGCAGTTCTTCAGCACGTGGACCAGTAGTTGCGCGTTGGTATAGGCGTAGACGTTGTAGATTTCCGCCACATCGCCGTCCGGATAGTACTTCTTCATCCACGCCAGCCATTCCCTCGTGGCGGCATCGTTCTTCCATTGCGGGTCGGTCGGGTCTTTCACATACGCGGATGAAATCACCCCGACGGATTTCTCCAGCCCCGCGGGTTGCAGCACTGCGGTGACCGAAGTGGCGCTATAGGGAATGAAGTGCAGCGGCTTCCAACCGATGTCGTGGACCTTGCGGATGGACTGGGCCGCGAACTTCGGCGAAGCGAAGCTGAACAGCGTGTCGGCGCCGGAACTCTTCAACGTGGCGATCTGCGAATCGACGGAGGGATCGGTCGACTCGTAGGAGGCTTCGGCGATGATCATCCTGTCAGCCCTGGCTCCGAGGTGATTCCTCAGCGCCTTGACGTAATCCTTGCCGAAGTCGTCGTTCTGGTTGAGCACCGCGATCTTCGCGTCGGGGCGGTTCTTCAGCAGGTACTGGACATAGCCTGCGGTGCCGGTTCGCTGGCTCGGCAGAAACGCCATCGTCCAAGGGAAGTTCCTGGGGTCGCCCCACTTCATTCCGGTTGCCGCGATGAACAGTTGCGGCACGCCCCTGGCGTTCAGATACTTCATCGCCGCGGTGTTCGGCGGGGTGCCGAAAGAGCTGAACAAAAGAAGGACTTCGTCGGATTCGACCAGCTTGCGCGTCTGCTCGATCGTCCTGGGCGGACTGTAGCCGTCGTCGAGCGAGAGCAGTCGGACCTTGCGCCCGTTGACGCCGCCCGTCGCATTGACCATCTCAAAGTAAGCCGCCTCGGCCCTGCCCATCGTCCCAAATGCGGACACCGGGCCGCTGTAGGGCATGGTCTGACCGATCTTGATCTCGGTATCGGTGACGCCGGGCCCGTACTTCTTCTCGGCAAGCGCGGGCGAGGCGGTCAGTGCCAGCAGCGGCAACAGCCATGCAGCGCGCGTCCTTCGCTGATGTATTTGCATGACGGATCAGTTGGCCGTTCCGACGTAGCGCCGGCCGAAGAACGTAAACAGCGCACCGAGGCAAAAAGCTATGCCGAGCAACAGCACGCGTTGCACGAACAACTGGTCCGGCGCGCCCTCCTTGACCAGAAACACGTCGAAGACGCTGTCGATTTTCGCAAAAAAGAAACCACCGACGAACGCCAGCAGGGTCTTGCCGAATTCGGAGAACGGCCGCCTCTCCCCTTGTTCGGGGGGCGAGGCAAAAATGCCGAACCACCATCCGAGCAGACCGCCGAACAGGCTGACCAGGCAGTTGAGCCAGCGGGGTTCGCCCAGATTCCACGCTGCGGCGCTCATGATCAACAGGGCAATGGCGCCGAGCACGAATCCGATGACGATCTTGGGATCGAGATTCCTTATCGAGATCATAATGTCACCCGTAATGATCAACGTTCGATTCCGGGAACACCAACCGGTGATTCCGGCAAGCCATTATGCGAGCCTGCCCCATACTTTTCATCTGTTTCCGAACCCGATAGTGTCGTCTTGGTGCAACAGCAAGGCGACTTCGCTCGCATCCTGGAATGAGTCGCGGAAACGCTCACACGGTCTTATTCTTTTTGCGGGCCAGACCTTCGAGATGCAAGCGCCGGCTTTCGTCGCTACGCGCCCGCGCTTCACCGCGGCAGGCGCGGCAGAGCTTCGCGGTGGAATAGGCGAAGCCCTTCGCCACTTCGTACCACCATTTCTGCTGGGTCGCGGTCCACACCTCTTCCTTGCCGCAGCCCTGGCAGATGAACGGCAGGTCGAGATAGTAGCCGCGATACACGAACTGCGGCGCGCCGTAGCTGTTGTTGGGCGCCAGCAACGCCTCGTTGACCGGAGCCGTACCGGTCGGCAGCGGCTTGGGCGGACGTTTATCGGCTGCTTTTGCCTCGCGGGTCGCGCGCCTTTTCTTGATCTCGGCGCGGCGTTGTTTTCCACTGCTCATCAGTACTACTTTCCGCGGAAGCGTGGCGGACGCTTCTCCGTGAAGCTGCGCATCCCTTCCTGGAAGTCCTCGGACGCGAGCAGGCTGGTCTGTGTTGCGCCGAACTGCGCCGCGGCCGCGGCCGGGCCTTTGCGCTGCGCCACGCGGGCATTCTCGATGGTCGCCGCCAGCGCAAGCGGCGACTGGTCGGCGATGTGCTTTGCAAGTTCAACGGCCCGTTCGATCTGGCGGCCGGGTTCGACAATCTCCTGAATGAAGCCTAGTCTTACCGCGGTGTGCGCATCGAATTCGTCGCCGGTCACCAGATAACGCATCGCGTTGCCCCAGCCGGCGCGCTCCACCATGCGGATGGTGGCGCCACCGGTCGGCAGCAGACCACGCTTGACCTCCAGTTGCGCGAAGCGCGTATCCGAAGCAGCGATGACGATGTCGGCCGCCAACATCAATTCGACTCCCAGCGTGAAGCAGATGCCCTGGACCGCGACCACCACGGGTTTGCTGCGAAACGGCGGACGCAACCCGAACGGGTCGATCTCGCCCTCCTCCACCAGGAGCGTGTTGCCGCCGAGATGAGGCGCAACCTTCGGCAGATCCAGTCCGGCGGTGAAATGCGGCCCCTCCGCGAACACCACCGCGCAACGCGCATGCGGTTCACGCTCGAAAGCGGTATAGGCCTGCGCCAGCCCGCGCAGCATCACCGGCGTGAAGCCGTTCAGCTTCGCCGGCCGGTCGATGCCGATCAGAAACAGTCCGTCGCGAAGTGCGGTGGTAATGCGGCCGTCGGCCGGATCCTGTTGTACCATCGTTCAATCCCGGGCGGATGGAACCTGAATCTCGTTCAGAGTTTGCCCGTTTCGCCGCCGATCGTGCGTTCGCGGTAGGTCGCGTAATCCGGGAGCCGGCGCTCGTACACCGAGGACATCAGGGGTGACGAGATCATGAAGTCGGCGGAGGCGCGATTGCAGGCGACCGGGATGTTCCAGACCACGGCAATTCTGAGCAGCGCCTTGACGTCGGGATCGTGAGGCTGAGGCTCAAGCGGATCCCAGAAGAAAATGACAAAGTCGATAGTCCCTTCCGCGATCTTCGCACCGATTTGCTGGTCGCCGCCGAGCGGCCCGCTCTGGAGTTTCTCGATGGGCGTTTTCAAGGCATCTTCGAGAAGGGTGCCGGTGGTTCCGGTGGCAAGCAAATGATGGTATGCGAGAAGGTCGCGATTGAAGCGCGCCCATTCGAGCAAGTCCTGCTTCTTGTTGTCGTGTGCGACCAGCGCTATGCGCTTTCGCGGTGCGATTGCTGCGGAGGCAGGAGTCATGAACACACCCTCACTGTAAGAAAAGTCTGCACAGCCGACGTCAGGCGCGCTGCGGCGACGGAGGGCTCCTGGCTTCAGATCGCCGACAAGCCGCCGTCCGCCATATACACGCCGCCGGTACAGATGCTCGCGTCGTCCGACGCGAGGAACACGATCAGCCGGGCCACTTCCTCCGCCGTACCATAACGCTTGAGCGGCAGACCGGAGAGAATCATCTCGCGAGCTTTCTCCGGGGCGCCGGGCGAACGGCTCTCTTCGATGTTGCGGATCATGCGCGTGTCCGTAGGTCCGGGCAGTACGCAGTTGACGCGGATGTTGAACGGTGCGCACTCCGTGGTCGCGGTGCGCATCAGCCCGATCTCTGCGTGCTTGCTGGCGATATACGCGGAGTTGCCCTGTCCTCTTGCCTTGATGCCGCCGATCGAGGACGTGATGATGATGGCGCCCTTGCCGCGCTTCCTGATCGCCGGAATCGCGTACTTCAGTCCCAGGAAAACGCCGCGCACGTTTACCGCCATCACCTGGTCGAATGCGTCGACCGAATAGTCCACGATCGACGCGGTCGCACCCTCCACGCCGGCGTTGGCGATGAAAACATCCACGCCGCCGAACTTGTCCCCGGCTAACTTCATCAGACGCAGGTTGTCTTCCGGCTTCGATACGTCGGTAACGACGTAGGCTGCGTTGCCCGCACCTGCCGTCTGTACCGCCGACTTCAGCGCCGCTTCATTGCGCCCGGCCAGCATGAGCTTCGCGCCTTCCTTCGCGAACAGTTTTACCGCCTCGAGGCCTATCCCGCTTCCGGCCCCGGTGAGCACGACGACTTTATTATTGAACCTTGCCACGTTCACCCCCTGGAAATTTCAAGGTCTGATCAGCCAAAGACAAGAATGTGGTTTTACTGAAGAGTTGCCTTCAGGTCAGCCGGAACCGAAAAAGAAACTGCAGAGACGCCGCCGTGACGGCGAGGCCTAAATGGAAAGTTTTGCCGGGGCGTTATTGTTCTTCGGTAGTGCGGATGAACTCGCCCAGCAATTTCTTGAGCTGTTCGGCTTTGCGCGGCCCTACGGCGGCTGTTACCACTTCGTGATGCTCATCGACCCGCTCCCGCAG
>DASYUW010000114.1:0-5701 GCA_036000845.1 Burkholderiales bacterium | reverse complement strand
CTCGTCTTTACCTAATCGGCATCTGAGGGTTATTTCCAGAGCAGATTATTTTTTCGGGGCAGCAACCCACGCGGTGCAGTAGCCATTGGGAGAAATTTCCGTATCACCGGGGTATATCTTGCAACCACCCAATGCCTTGGCCGTCTTCCCCGGGATAAATTGAATACAGTTGCGACAGGCTTTGTCGCCATCAGGCTTATTCTGATACTTGAAAGCGGCACGCATCGCCGCGTTGGTCGCAGCGTATGTCCTGCCGATGAAAGCCATGAGCGGAATCATGGCGAGGGCCGCGCCTCCTAACTTGAGCATTCGACGGCGCGCCGATTTGATGTCGTCTTTCATTTGCTTTCTCCTTCAGATTGGATTGACCCTATCAAGGGTGGAATCACGCTATGTATCGGGTCTGATGCCGAAGCCACATAAACGTTCAACGCTGCGAAATCGATGACGGAAGCGGGCTAGAATGTGCAACGCAAAAGCGCCCTCTGAGGTGAAACATGCACGATCTGGTGATTGAGAACGCCCGGGTCATCGATGGCCTAGGCGGCCCCGCGATGGAAGGCGGCGTCGCCATCAAGGGCGGGCGCATCGTGGCTGTCGGCAAAAACCTGGGCTCGGCCCAAACGCGCGTAGACGCGGACGGACAAGTGTTGGCACCGGGGATCGTCGATCTGCATACGCACTTCGACGCGCAGCTCACCTGGGACAGCTTCGCCACGCCATCGCCGAGTAACGGCGTGACTACAGTTGTCATTGGCAACTGCGGCTTTACCATCGCGCCCTGCAAGCCGGAGCATCGCGACCTGACGTTGCGCAATCTCGGGCAGGTGGAAGGCATGCCTCTCGAAGCGATGCGCACGGGCATCGACTGGGGCTTTGAAACTTACCCGGAGTACCTCGATTTGCTGGAGCGCAAGGGTTCGGTGCCCAATGTGGCCTCGTTCTGCGGACACTCCTCGGTCCGCGTGAACGTGATGGGCGAGGACGCCATGAAGCGCAAGGCCACCGATGCCGAGGTCGCGCAGATGAAACGAATCGTGCGCGAGGCGATGGACGCCGGCGCGATCGGATTTTCGACCTCCACGCTCGAGCAACACAACGGGGAAGGCGGCGTCCCCATGCCTTCGCGCTTCGCCGGCGAACACGAATTGCTGGAACTCACCGGCGCGCTCGGCCAGGCCGGCAAGGGTGTGTTCATGCTCACGAAAGGAATGACCACCACGGTACCCTGGCTCGAAGACGTCGCGGCACGCAACGGCCGTCCGGTGATGATCGCCGCAATGTTCAGCGATCCCAACGACCCCGAACGCGTCGTGTCCGAGTTCGGCGAAATCCAAACCGCCCGCCGACGCGGGCGGGAACTGTGGGGCCAGGTGGGGTGTTATCCGCTCGGCATGGAGTTCACCCTGTCGTTGCCCTACCCGCTGCATGCGATGCTCGCCTGGCGCCCGGCCATGGAAGCCCTGGGGTCCGAACGCTACCTGCAGTTGTTCAGGGATCGATCGTTCCGGACGGCCGTCAAGGCGGAAGCGCGTACCAGGGGAGTGCCCGTGCGCTTTTCCTATCACTCCTTCGAACACATGCATGTGCACGACACGCCGAATCCGAAGTTCGGGTCGCTCATTGGCAGCCGGGTCACGGACCTGGCCAGCGCGGCGGGCAAGGATCCCTTCGACTGGGTGTTCGATCACGCGCTCGAGGGCGGAATGCAGACCACGTTCGACAGCAAGCTGTTCAATGTCGACGAGGAGAAAGTCCGCGATCTGCTGGTCCACCCTTGTGCGGCCCTCGGCCTCGGCGATGCGGGCGCGCATCTGTCCTTCCTGTGCGACGCAGGCTTCGGATTGCATCTATTCGGCCATTGGGTCCGTGAGCGCGGCGATCTGACCCTGGAGCAGGCAGTACAGATGGTGACCAGCCGTCTTGCCGATGCCTATCGCATTCCGGATCGGGGTCGCCTCGTGCCGGGCGCGCACGCGGATGTCATCCTGTTCGACCCGCGAACCGTCGGCCGCGGCGAGAAACGCCATGTTGCGGATTTACCCGCGGGTGCGACTCGAGTGGATATTCCGCCGCTCGGGCTGAAAGGGGTCTGGGTAAACGGGCAACGCGTTGTCGATGAGGCAGGTCCGCTCGCGAACTGCGGCAATCCCGGAGTACTGATTCGAAACTTCCCGGCGTAACGCTCTGCGCTGGGCCGTCGGCTTGCTGGAGAGACGGGGACAGGCCCTTCACTTCGTAGGGTCTGACCCTTCGCTTCGCTCTCATTGGCTGCGTGAGATCACCTGTTCAATCCAATCCGCCAACGCATCCATCATTTCGGCTCTGACTTCCGGATCCTTGCGTCCCGTACGCGCCGGTACGTGAAACGAATGATCAGCATCCCGAATCAACTTCAGGGTTGCGCGCGCACCGAGCTGCTCCGTGAGAGGCTGCAGAAGCTGCAAGTCCGCGAACTCGTCATGGGTTCCTTGTACGAACAGCATCGGAATCTGCACCTCGAAAAGATGCTTCCCTCGCTCGTCCGACGGCTGTCCCGGCGGATGAAGCGGGAACCCAAGGAACACCAGGCCGCGAACTCCGGACAACGGTGACGCGGCTTGTGCCTGGGAGGTCATGCGGCCACCAAAGGATTTGCCGCCTGCGAACAGGGCAAGCCCTGGAACCAGCCGGGACGATTCCGCGATCGCCGCACGGACGGTGGCGTGGGCAAGCTTGGGGGTGTCCGGCCGTTTTGAGCCCCGCTCCATATAAGGAAACTGATAGCGCAGCGTGGCGATGCTGCGCTCCGCAAGTCCGTCCGCAACGAGCGCCATGAATGGGTGGGTCATACCGGCCCCTGCGCCGTGCGCGAGCACGCAACAGGCGCGTGCTCTCGCGGGCGCCTGGAGCAAACCGGAAACTCGCTGTATTTCGTCGAGCGCGATCGTCACCGGCAGCGGGCTCGCTGAAGTCAAGGGGGAATTTTCCTTAAACTTTCCGTGACGAAGCTCCGAACTGCATCAGCGTCTGCGCGTACGCGGGCGCGGTCGGCTCGTGCATGAAATATACGTGGATCTCGCGCCACGCCGTGGCCGCGAACCGGTGTGCCCACTGCCGGAGATCGGCGTCCGAATAGTTTTCGAGCCGGAGTCGGACATAACCCCATGGAGCGGTTTCCACGAGCGGCGGCGGAGCGTTGTCTTCGCGCTCGGAAAGGCACAGCGCCGCCCCGGCCCCCTTGAGCGCGTCGTAGACGTCGTCGGCAAACCAGCTTTCGTTGCGAAACTCGAACGCCGCTCCGTGCCCCTCCGGCAGCAGGCGGAGAAACTCGCCCAGGCGCGGCAGGTCCTTCTTCAGGAACGGAGGGAGCTGAAACAGCACCGGGCCGCGCTTGGCGCCGAGTGCCGCCAGGTTGCGGTAGAGAATGGCGACCGGATCGGCCGCCGTGTCCGCTTTCAGCCGCGCCTCATGCGTAATGCGCCGCGTCGCCTTGATCGCGAACCGGAAGTTCGCCGGCGTTGCCTTCGCCCAAGTCTCGAGCACCTCGGTCTTGGGCATACGATAGAAGGTGTTGTTGATCTCGACCGTCGGCAGGCGCTCTGCGTACCACGCGAGCATCGCCTCCGGTTTGATGTCCTGCGGATAGAAGTTTCCCTTCCATTCTTTGTAGGAAAAACCGCTTGCGCCTGCCAGGAGCCTGAAAGCCGTCATAAATGAGGTCCTCTCTTTGCTCTATCGAGTGTCCCGTTACGTTGTGGCGGCACCTCCCTCATCCCCGTCCCTTCTCCCGGAGGGAGAAGGAGTACAGGGTGAGGGAAACTATCGGAACCGTGCCATCTGTCGCGCGGTTATGTAAAGGTCAATAGAATTCGCTATGGCGAAAAATAGCCTGACTGAATACTCCGCCAAACGGACGTTCACGGCCACCCCCGAGCCAGCGCCGGCGCTGGCCGAACGGCGCGGCGGGCCGCTGCTTTTCGTCATCCAGCAGCATTCGGCCACCCGGCTTCATTATGACTTCCGGCTGGAATGCGATGGCGTGCTTAAATCCTGGGCCGTGCCGAAAGGGCCTTCACTCGATCCCGGCGAAAAGCACCTTGCGGTGCAGGTCGAGGATCATCCCTACGACTATGGTTCGTTCGAAGGCGTGATTCCACCCGGACAGTACGGCGCAGGGGAAGTGATCGTGTGGGATTGCGGCGTCTATTCCCCGGACGAAGGCGGCGAGACCTGGTTCCATGACCGCGAGGCGGCAGAGCGGCAGATCCGCGAGGGCCTGGAGAAAGGCAAGCTCAGCTTTCTGCTGCGCGGCGAGAAAGTCAAAGGCTCTTTCGCGTTGGTGCGCACCAAGGAAAAAAAGAACTGGCTCCTGCTCAAGCACAAGGACAGGTTCGCGACGAGCATCGACATCACCGCGCAGAACCGCTCCGTCCTCTCCGGGGCGGCGGTAGAGGATCTCAAGATCGTCCCTGCGCACCGAATTCCCGCCTCGCGGCTCGTCCCGGCCGGCGAGATCGCAGCGATCCCCGGGAAGCTCGCGCCGATGCTCGCCGAGATAGGCGACGCACCGTTCAACCATGGCGAGTGGATGTGGGAGCCGAAGCTCGACGGCTACCGGGTGCTCGCCTTCATCGACGAGCGGGGTGTGCGCTTGCGTTCGCGGAGGGGACTCGAACTTGCCGCCGCCTTCCCCGGGCTCGCCGCCGAGCTCGGCAAGCAGGCCGTGCGCGGCATGATCCTCGATGGCGAGATCGTGGCATTCGATGCCGGCGGCAAGCCGTCCTTCGCCGCGCTTCAGAATCGCGTTCAGCTCAAGACGGAGCAGGAGATCGCCGCGGCGGACCGCACTTCGCCTGCGGTGTTCTATTGCTTCGATTTGCTGTATTTCGCGGGCATTGATTTGCGCAAGGCGCCTTACAGGGAGCGGCGGCGCTATCTCGCCCAATGTCTGCTGCCTTCTCCCCTGGCGCAGCTGGTGCACGCGTCGGAAGACGGGATTGCCTTGCACGCCGCGGCGCTCGCCAGCGGCTTCGAGGGGGTGATCGGCAAGCGTAAGGACAGCCGCTACGAGGCCGGGCGGCGCTCGCCGTCGTGGTTGAAGATCAAGCCGACACAGAGCGCCGACTTTGTCGTCGGCGGCTACACCAGGGGAAAGGGTTCGCGCGCCCCGCTCGGGGCGCTGCTGGTCGGCTACTGGGACAAGGGCAAGCTGCGCTTCGCCTCGCATGTCGGCTCCGGCTTCGACGAGCGCACCCTCCCAGAGGTCAAGGCGCGGTTGGAGCCCCTGAAAAGAAGCACCTGTCCTTTCGCCGAAAAGCCGGAGGTGAATGCCCCCACGACCTGGGTCGAGCCCGAAGTCGTCGCCGAAGTGAGCTTCCAGAGCTGGACCGAGGACGGTTCCCTGCGCGCGCCCGTGTTCCTGCGCCTGCGCGATGACGTCGATTCGAAAGCGGTGCGTCGCGCCCAGCCCACGCGAGGGTCGCACGCTGCGCCGAACGCGACCCCGCGCCCTGGCAGCCAGGCCGATGAAGTCGTGGCGCAACTGGAAAACAGGAAGACCGCCTTTGCGATCGCAGTGGGTCCGCACCAGATTCGCCTCACGCACCTCGACCGCGTCTACTGGCCTGCGGATCCGGCGCTCCAGCAACCGGCGCTTACCAAGCGCGACCTGCTGCGCTACTTCGCCCAGGTCTCGCCCTTCATCCTGCCGCATCTGGCG
>DASYUW010000113.1:0-14113 GCA_036000845.1 Burkholderiales bacterium | reverse complement strand
TCCTGTCCGGCTCTCTTTACCCGGTGAGCCAGCTGCCGGCGCTGCTCAAGGCGGTGGCGCTGGCCAATCCCTACACGTACGGAGTCGACCTGCTCAAACACGCCACGTTCGGCGTTCTGCCTTCCGGTATGGGAGCGGATTTCCCGCTGGCGATGGATCTTGCAGTGCTGGTGGGCTTCACCCTGGCAGCGCTGATCGTCGCCAGCTGGCGTTTCTCACAGGAGAGCGCCTACGAGCCGATGATCCACATCCTCGCCGGCAAGCGCGGGAACTAACCCCAAAACTTTTTGATTTTCCTAGTGGTGGTGGCCGTCGGGGCCGTGAACGTGACCGTGGTGCAGCTCTTCCTCGGTCGCGGCGCGCACATCGACCACGGTGCAGGAAAATACCAGGGTCTGCCCCGCCAGCGGATGGTTGCCGTCCACCACGACCTTGTCGTCGGCGATCTCGGTGACGGTGTAGAGCTTGTACTGGTCGGAGCTTTCCACGGCGCCCTCGAACTGCGTGCCGACCGTGACGTTTTCCGGAAACAGTTTGCGCGGTTCGATGCGAACCATATCCGCTTCATATTCGCCAAATGCATCATCCGGCTCGAGGCGGACCTGGCAGGTATCGCCAACGCTTTTGCCCTGCAGCACGCTTTCCACCATCGGGAAAATGCCGTCGTAGCCCCCGTGCAGATAAGTGATCGGCGACTGGGTTTTTTCGATCAGCGTTCCCGCGGCATCGAACAGTTCGTAGTCGAGAGACACGACGGTGTCCTTGGCAATCTGCATGCTCAATGCAGCTCCTTGACGAGGTTGAGGACTTCGGTAGCGTGGCCGCGCGCGTTGACGCCGTAAAGGGCATGGCGCACAAAACCTTTTTTGTCGATCACGAAGGTGGAACGGATGATGCAGCGCTTCTTGCCTTTGCCGTCCACTTCCTTCTCCTGCAGCACTCCGTACTTCGCGCAGACTTCGCCCTCCGCATCCGCCAGCAACTGTACCGCCAGCCCGTGCTTGTCGCGAAAAGAGCCGTGGCTCATGCAATCGTCCATGCTAACCCCCAGGACCACTGTATCGAGGTCCAGGAATGCATCCTGCAGTTCGCTGAAATCGATGGCCTCGATGGTGCAGCCCGGAGTGTCGTCCTTCGGGTAGAAATAAAGGACCACGTTGTTCGTTCCCTTGTAGCCATCGAGGCTAACCACGTTCAAATCAGCGTCGGGCAGATCGAAGGCGGGTGCGGGTTGACCTACTTTCATCATAAACAACTCCGATGGAGCACAGGCCGGATTCTAACCGATTTCAAAAACACGATTGTCAATGCCGGCACGGCAATTCACCGACAACGATAGAATTCCGGTCGTGAAAATCCCGTTGCTCGGCGGATTGTCCGCTTCGTCCTTCTTGCGCCGCCACTGGCAGAAGAATCCGTTGCTGGTACGTAAGGCGATTCCGGGATTCGAGGGTATTGTCGATTTCCGCGCCATGGTCGAACTCGCCGGTCGCGACGATTGCGAATCGCGGCTGTTGTTGCGCAACGGCAGGCACTGGACCATCGAACACGGCCCGTTCGCCAGCCGGTACCTGTCGCGCCTGCCGCAGCATAACTGGACGTTGCTGGTGCAGGGAGTCAATCTCTTCCTGCCCGAGGCACGGCAGCTTCTGTCCCGCTTTGATTTCATTCCCTATAGCCGGCTGGACGATCTCATGGTGAGCTATGCGCCGCCCGGCGGAGGAGTCGGGCCGCATTTCGACTCTTACGACGTTTTCCTTTTGCAAGGTCCGGGCCAGCGACGCTGGAAGGTTGGCCGGCAGGACGACCTGACGCTCGTGGACGGCGCGCCGCTGAAGATCCTCAGGCACTTTGTGCCGCAGGGCGAGTGCGTGCTCGGACCGGGAGACATGCTCTATCTGCCGGCCGGGTTCACCCATGACGGCGTTGCGGTCGATGCCTGCTATACCTATTCGATCGGGTTTCGCGCGCCGTCTCATCACGAACTGGTGTCGCATTTCCTGATGTTCCTGGAAGAACGGCTGAACCCATCGGGCCGCTACGAGGATCCGGACCTGGCGACGCAGGCCCACCCGGCGGGGATCGGTGCGGCGATGATCGCGCAGGTGCAGCGCACGCTCGGGAGCATCCGCTGGAACCGTGGCGACGTCGAGGAATTTCTCGGCACCTACCTTACCGAGCCCAAGCCGCACGTGCTGTTCTCGCCGCCACGCGGCCCGCTTTCGCTGAAAGCGTTCCTGCGCAGTGCGCGCAACCACGGGCTGGAACTGGCATTGCCCGCGCAGATGCTCTACAGCGGCTCCAGGTTGTTCATCAACGGAGAGTCGCTGGCGATCAAGGCCGGCGAGGCGCGGCCATTGCGGGCGCTCGCCGACGCGCGGCGACTGGCCGGCCGCGAAGTTCCGCGAACGGGTACGGCCGCGGAGGCACTTTACCGGTGGTATCGCAGCGGCTATATTTTGCCGGCGACCCGCGCGATCGCAACCTGAGCGTGTACATGGCGGAAAACGCAACCCCGCAACACATCCCCCTGTTCGGCGACGCCGAATACGAAGCCGCCCTGGATACGGCACTGGCGAAGGCGCAGCGTTCCATCCGCATCTTCGAACACACGCTGGGACGAGGATACAATTCGTCGCTACGCTTCGAACTGCTGCGCCGGTTTCTGCTGGCCAGCCGGCGCAACCGCCTGCAGATCGTGGTGCATCAGCCGCAGACGATCGACCGCAATTGTCCGCGCATCCTGACTCTGTTGCGCCTGCACAGCCACGCGATCAACATCCATGAAACCCACTCGAACGCAAAGTCGGTCTATGACCCCTTTACCGTGGTGGACGATCACAGCTTCGTGCACCGCTTCCACTTCGACGAGATGCGCGGCCTGCTCGCACTGGATGACCCGATCGGCACCCACGCGTTTGCCGAGCGGTTCGACGAAATCTGGGAAGCCTCCTCCCCGACCGTTTCCGCCACCACGATCGGCTTGTAGCCCCCTCTCGATTATGCAGTAGTTACATTTCGTAGCAATTCGGCGGGCCTTTATATACAATCGCGCCGGAATTTCGAGCGCGGCCCGGCCGCTTTCGAGATTCATCCTGCTCATCATTAACTATTTCAAGGACCGCAGAAAAATGAAACGCACGCTTTTGATTTCCGCTCTTCTGACCATCGCGCTTGCCGCTTGCGGCAAGAAAGAAGAGTCCGCTCCGGCTGCCGCCCCGGCCAATTCGTCGTCCACCGGCGCGACCACGCCATCGGCTACGGCAGAACCGGCCAAAGAAGAGAAGAAGTAATTTCGCCGCTGCGGCGGAAAAAAGCCGGTCTCCGACCGGCTTTTTTCATTTCAGCGGCAGATTCGCGCCAGCGGCGTCAACTGATTGCGCGCCACCCCAGGCCGTTGTCCTGATCGGCGACTTCGACCCATCCGGGATTGCAGCCGATCGCGCCGGCGAGCGCAGCGCGCGCCAGCTCCGGCCGGTTGTTTTCCTGGCTCAGGTGCGCAGCCACCAGATGCTTCAGGCGACCCGTGTCCAGGCGCGTCAGCAGTTCCGCCGCCGCCCCGTTGTCGAGATGGCCGTAGCGCCCGGCGATGCGTTCGCGCAGCTTCTGCGGGTAGCTGCTTACCCGCAACATTTCGGGATCGTGATTGCATTCCAGCACCAGGGCGTCGCAGCCCGACAGCATGGCCTCGATGTGCCGTGTGGAACAACCGGTATCCGTGAGCACCCCGAGTCGCCGCGAGCCGTCGCCGAATACGTACTGCGCCGGCTCGCGCGCATCGTGCGGCACCGGAAACGGTTCGACCTGAAGGTCGCCGACCGCAAAGCTGCGGTAACTGTCGATTACATGCAGGTTGCCGATGCCGGCAAACAGCGCTTCGAAGCCGGTCAGGGTCCCGTGGGTGAGCCATACCGGGATCGAATGGCGGCGCGCCAGCCGCGCAACACCGCCGATATGGTCATCGTGCTCGTGGGTGACGACGACGGCCGACAGATCTTCGGGAGTGAGGCCGAGGCGGCCGAGACGAGAGGTGGTCTCGCCGAGCCCGAATCCACAATCGAGCAGAATCCGGGTGGAACCGGCCTCGACGACCAGGGCGTTGCCCCGACTGCCGCTGCCCAGCGATGCGAAGCGCATCGTGTCGCTCACTTCGGCGTCGCCGGGATCATCGCGTCGGGATTACTTCAACTCTTCCTGCAGCAGCGCGAGGATGCGCCCGGCGGTCGGGGAACTCGCACTCGCGCCTTCGGCATTTTGTACCCTTACCTCGCTGCCATTGTCCGCATCGGCGACGCTGATCCGAAACTGCTCGTCCTTCTTGCCGGCGTCGCTGCGCCAGAACGCCAGACGCGACCAGCCGCTGCCGGACTTGCCCTTGCCGTCGATGTCCGGATCCAGATAGCGCACGTAATAGAGGCCTTTCGACCGGTCGCGATCCTCGACCGTGAATCCAACGCGGTCAAGCGCCAAACCTACCCGCCGCCAGGCGCGATCGAAACTGTCGGCCAGCATCAGTGCTTCCGTAATCTCGCCATTCTTCGCCAGTTGCGCCCGTGGAGCGGCCACCGGCGCTTGCGCCTGGACCTGCTCTTCCGTCGCACCCAACCTGCGCATCAGCCGCGACAACATCTCCGCCTCGAGCTCCGGGTCGGTTGGCCGCATCTGCCACTTCACCTGCTCGCTCTGGCGTTCCCCGACCACGACCTGGTACACGCCGCGATGGCTGATGTAGATCTCGGTGGTGCCGGGTTCTTCGCCATGTTCCAGGCGCGTACGGAATTTGTCGCGCTCGGGGTAGGAATAGGCTTGGTCAAGCACCTTGCCGATCAATTTGCGCAGCGTGCTGTCGGGAATTTTGGCGCGATTTTCCGCCCAGTCCGTCTCCATGATCCCGATGTCGGGCAGTTCCCTGTCGATCAGGAATCCTGTGTCCTGCCAGAACTCCCTGATCACCGGCCATAACATCTCGGCGTCGGCTTCCACCACCAGCCAGCGCTGGCTGCCGCCGCGTTCGATGCGAACTTTTTCCACTGGGGACAGGACCGCGGCTGCGGTCGGACCGGCTTGGCGGGCGCCCTGTCCCTCGGAATACTCCGAGTAAGTCGCCGAACTGGCCGCGGTCTCGGGGATGGCGTAACGATCGCTGGTGGGCGGTGCGCTCAGATCAGGCGGCACCGCGAGCGGGTTGACCTTACCAGCCGACTTATAGTCGATCTTCTTGCCTTCGATGAGCTTGCCGGAACAACCGGAGAGTGCGACGAGCGCTGTGACGACAGCAGCAATAAATTGCGTTGAATTCATGCGTAAGAATTCACCAGGTTCGCAAATACGACCATTGCCGGCCCGATGGGTTCATTTGGCCATGGAAGCCTGCGCAAATCCGACGGTGGCAATCTCTGCCTGCTCCATCGCGCCGCGCAACAAGTTGTGAAAAGACGACGAAAGCGGCGTCAGCGGCAGCCGGATACCGCCGTCGATCAGCCCCATCTGCTGCAGCACCCACTTCACCGGTATTGGGTTGGCCTCCACGAACAGATGCCGGTGCAGGCCAAGCAGCCTGTTGTTGTGGGCGCGGGCCCTGGAGAGGTCGCCTGCGAACACCGCCGCGCACATCTCCTGCATCAGCTGCGGTGCCGCATTCGCGGTCACCGAGATCACGCCATGCGCGCCCAACATCATCAGCGGCAACGCGGTGCCGTCATCCCCGCTGTAGATCGCAAAACTTTTCGGCGCGCGCCGCAGCATCTCTGCGCCGCGCTCCATGTTCCCGGTCGCATCCTTCAGGCCGACGACATTCGGAACCTGCGCCAGTCGCAGTACCGTGTCGTTCTGCATGTCCGCCACCGTCCGGCCCGGCACGTTGTAGAGAATCTGGGGAAGGTTCACCGCCTCGGCAATGGCGCGGAAGTGGCGGTACAGCCCTTCCTGCGTGGGCTTGTTGTAATAGGGCACCACCGACAGGCTCATGTCGGCGCCAGCGGCCTTGGCGTACGCCGCAAGCTCGATGGCCTCGCGCGTCGAATTGGCACCGGTACCGGCGATGACCGGGATGCGGCCGGCCGCGTGCTCGATGGTTGTGCGGATCAAGAGGCAATGCTCTTCGTAATCCACCGTCGGCGATTCGCCGGTGGTCCCGACGACCACGACGCCGTTGCTGCCTTCGCGGATGTGGAAATCGATCAGGCGGCGCAACCGTTCGAGATCAAGGCTGCCGTCCTCGAGCATAGGCGTAACGATGGCGACCAGGCTTCCCTTCAACATGGCGGCCCCCATTCGATTGAAAGCGCGATTTTAACCGATTCTCTCCGCAGTCGGAGAGCTACGGACTCCAGCACGCGCCTACGGCACAGATTCGCTGCACCATCGCCGGCTTGGGCAGGCTCACCTGCAGGTCTTCGTAGCCGAGTACGCGCAGTTTCCCTTGCACCAGTTCGAGCAGCTCACCAGGCCGAAGCAGGAAATCCGGATTGGACGGCTTGCCGAAGCGTTCGTTGCCGAGCGCGAACGTTTCATATATAAGCGTGCCGTCTTCCGCCAGGACGTCGAGGAGATGCGGAAACAGCGGCCGGTACAGGTAGTTGGTAACGACGATGCCTGAAAAGCGCCGGCCTACGAACGGCCACGGCGTACGTTCCAGGTCGGCGACCTGCACTCTGACGCCGGCCACACCGGTCAATGCTGCAACCACCTGGGCGTCGCGATCGACCGCGCAGACGCGAAAGCCCGCGGCAGCGAGGTAGCGGCTATGCCGGCCGCTGCCGCAGGCAAGGTCGAGCACTTCGCCGCCTGCGGCAATCAGGCCCTCCCAACGCTTAACCCATTCGGAGGGAGATTGCAGTGCGTGCGCGTTATCCAAGACTGGAAATGCAATCGGTCCGCAGAAATATTCTCAATGCTACAACTTTTCCTCGCACCGGCCTCCTTGCATTGCGTATTTGTCCACGACACGCAGGCGCCCAAGCTCATTTGACACCTCCCGGGGCCGGTGCTAAAAACCTCGCTTGCGGTTGCCCTTTTAACCCGAAAGATGACGTTCGCGGAGAGCCTAATGAAAAACAAGTGGGCATTGATCGGCGTGTGCGTGCTGCTGCCGGCCTGCAGCAACATTAGTAGCATGTTCACGCGGAATCCCTCGGCCACCGCGGTACTGGCGCCCACCAAGGGCAATTCGGTAAGCGGCACTGTCAACTTCACCCAGAAAGGCGAGGTCGTGCTGGTCGAAGCCAAGATCACCGGGCTCGCGGCCAACGGCACACACGGCTTCCATATTCACGAGAAAGGCAACTGCAGCGCCGCCGACGCTTCCAGCGCCGGCGCGCATTTCAATCCGTCCGGGAGCAAGCACGGCGGCCCGGTCGGCGCGGTTCGTCACGGTGGCGATCTCGGCAACCTGCGGGCCGACGCCAACGGCTTTGCGCAAGCCTCGATCGAGGTGACCGGGATCACACTGGGCACCGACGCCGACAGCGTCATCGGCCGCGCCGTGATCGTGCATGGCGGCCCCGACGATCTGAAATCCCAGCCGGCCGGAAACTCCGGCCCTCGCGTGGCCTGCGGACTCATCAGCAAGAACCCCGACAAAGTTTTCTGAGCGTGCGCCTATCGCACCTTGATTCCCTGGCTGGGCTCCGGCGATCCCTTTCCCGAGGTTGAGCGCGCACTCGCGGAACCTAACGGTCTGCTTGCCGCAGGCGCCGACCTGTCGCTGCCCAGGCTGCTGGAAGCCTACCGCAATGGCATCTTCCCCTGGTTCGGCCGCGACCAGCCGATCCTGTGGTGGAGCCCCGATCCGCGTATGGTCTTGTTCCCCGCCGAGCTGAAGGTCTCGCGCTCGCTGGCGCGCACGATGCGCAAACCGCGCTTCGAAGTGCGCGCCGATACCGCCTTTGAAGAAGTGATCGACGGTTGCCGGCAGCCACGGCGCGGGGAGTCGGGCACGTGGATCACCGAAGAGATGGCCGAGGCCTACCTTGCGCTTCATCGTGCCGGGTTCGCGCACTCGGTGGAAACCTGGCTCGACGGCGAACTTGTGGGTGGCCTGTACGGCGTGGCCCTCGGCCGCGCATTTTTCGGCGAGTCCATGTTCACCCACGTCAGCGACGCCTCGAAGGTCGCGCTCGTGGCGCTGGCGCGGCACCTGCAGCACTGGGGCTTCGGCGTCATCGACTGCCAGATGAATACCGCCCACCTCGCCTCCTTCGGCGCCCGGGAGATTCCGCGCGCCGAGTTCACGCGCAAGCTGCGGGAATTGGTACACTATGCCCCGGTTCCGGTGCCGTGGCGCCTGGAGTCTGCGATCGCGCGATGACACAGCTCAACGACCTGCCCTTTTCGGTACTGCAGTTCTACGCAACTGCCCCGTACCCGTGCAGCTACCTGCCTGATAAGCTCGCCCGCTCGCAGGTGGCGACCCCGAGCCATGCGATCGACAGCAAGGTCTACAGTGAGTTGGTAAAGGTCGGCTTCCGCCGCAGCGGCGCGTTCACCTATCGGCCTTACTGCGATCACTGCCGCGCCTGCGTGCCGGTGCGCATCGTCACCGCCGGCTTCGAGCCCAGCCGCTCGCAGCGTCGCGCCCACACCCGCCACGACGCTCTGGAAGCGCGCATGCTGGAGCTCAAGTATCACCCCGAGCACTATGCGCTGTACCTGCGCTACCAGTCACACCGCCATAGCGGCGGCGGCATGGATCACGACAGCCGCGAGCAGTACCGCCACTTCCTCCTGCAGAGCAACGTCCGCTCCAGTCTGGTGGAGTTCCGCGAGGAGGGGCGCCTGCGCATGGTTAGCATCGTCGATCGGCTCGACGACGGCCTGTCGTCGGTATACACCTTCTTCGAACCCGAAGTCGCCGGCGCCAGCCTCGGCACTTACAACGTGGTGTGGCAGGTGGAGCTGTGCCGGCGCCTGGGGCTTCCCTATCTCTATCTGGGCTACTGGATCGCGCAAAGCCGCAAGATGGCGTACAAGATCAATTTCCAGCCTCTGGAGGGATTGATCGACGGCCAATGGCGGCGACTGCCGCGCGACGCGTCCTCCCCCGAGGCCGCGTGATCTCTGCATGTCGCGTCCCGGACGGCGGCGCAGTTGCCGCCGCCATCTGACATGTTCTATCGCCTGGCCCGCCCGTTCCTGTTCCAGCTCGACGCCGAGCGCGTGCACCATGGCGCGCTGCGCTTCCTGGATGTCGCCTGCCGCTATGGATTCGGGGGCACAATCGCCGGTGCGACAGTTCACTCTCCGCGCCGCGTGATGGGGCTGGAGTTTCCCAATCCGGTGGGACTGGCGGCTGGACTGGACAAGAACGCCGAACATATAGACTCGCTGGCGACGCTGGGTTTTGGCTTCATCGAGGTCGGCACGGTGACCCCGCGCCCGCAACCCGGCAACCCGGCGCCGCGCCTGTTCCGCATCCCAGAGGCACGCGCCATCGTCAACCGCATGGGTTTCAACAACGACGGCGTCGAGCGACTGGTCGATAACGTCGCGCGCGCGCGCTATCGCGGCATCCTCGGCATCAACATCGGCAAGAACTTCGACACCCCGATCGAGCGCGCCACCGAAGACTACCTGTACTGCCTGCGAAAAGTGCATGCCGCCGCGAGTTACGTCGCGGTCAACATCTCCTCTCCCAACACCGCCAACCTTCGTGAGTTACAGCAGTCCAACCGGCTCGACCGGCTGCTGGGCACGCTTACCGAGGAGAATCGCAAGCTCGCGGCGCGGCACAGCAGGAGGGTTCCGCTGGCCGTCAAGATCGCACCCGACCTGAACGCCGAGGAAATCGGGCAGATGGCGGACGCGTTCGCCAGGCACGGCGTGGACGCGGTGATCGCCACCAACACCACCCTTTCCCGCGATGGCGTCAAAGGGCTGGCGAACAGCGAGCAGGCGGGTGGGTTGAGCGGCGCACCGCTGAAGGTTCGCTCGACCACAGTATTGCGCGAGCTGGCAAGATCGTTGGCCGACCGCATCCCGATCATCGGAGTGGGTGGCATCTTTTCCACGGCCGATGCCCGCGAAAAGCTCTACGCCGGTGCCAGCCTGGTCCAACTCTACACTGGGCTGATCTACGAAGGCCCGGGCCTGGCGCGCCGGATCGCTGCGGATCTCTCGGCGCTGCCTTAAGAGCCTGAATCCGTTATAACTTTAGCGTCAGCTCGAATAAGATTTCGAACCGCCGGCGTTATAATGCGCGCTTTTATCGTCGCCCCCGCCCCTGTCCCAGAAGCCTCTGAATGAACATCAGCGTAGACGCACCCCTCACCCAACCCGAACTGAAGCTCGGCTTCGGCAGCCGTTTCGAAGATCTCTACCAGCGCGCCGGATTGCAGCGGCTCGATGCCGCCTTCCTCGATTTCCTCGGCGGTGCCGACGCGGCGCTGCGCGCGCGGCTCGAATCCGCCCGCATCGAACCGGAGGCACTGGCGCGCAAGGAAGAATCGGAATTGCTGATCGCGGTGGCCGAACATCTCGACGATTTCGTCGCGCGCCTGTTCGGCATCGAGGCCGAGGTGCGGGCGCTGTCCGCGCGCCACCACGAGCTGGCGCCGCTGTTTTCCTGCAAACGCCTGTTCGTCCAGCGCAAGGCGATGAACGCCTACAAGTCCGAGATTGCCGCCGGCTTCGACGGTGACGCACTTGGGCAGAAGCTGGCGCAATGGTTCGGCGAAGCGTTCAGCGAACTGGCATTCGCCCGGCACGTAGCCGATTGGCAGAAGGACGAAGCTGCCAATGCCGAAAAACTCGACATGGCGATGCGCTACGCGGCGTGGGCGGCGCACACGCAGACGGGACAAAGGAAGCACCAGACCGGCGTGCTGTTCAAGGCGCCGAAAAAACTCGACTTCCAGAAACTGGTGTCACTCGACACGTGTGAAGAAAACGGCGTCACGGTGCACACGCTTTCGCACCTGCGACGCCGCCAGGGCTTCGCACTCACCGATTCGGGCACCGACCTGGTCGGCGCGCTCGATCAGACCAACTACTGTATCTGGTGCCACGAGCAGGGCCGCGACTCATGCTCGCGCGGGCTGAAGGAGAAGGCTCCCGCGGATGGCGGTGCAGCGCCCTTCAAGAAAACCGTATTCGGCGTGCCGCTGGCCGGCTGTCCGCTGGAAGAACGCATTTCCGAATTCCAGAAGCTCAAGACCGAAGGCATCGCGGTCGGCGCGCTGGCGATGATCACGGTGGACAACCCGATGGTTGCCGCCACCGGCCACCGTATCTGCAACGACTGCATGAAATCCTGCATCTACCAGAAGCAGGAGCCGGTCAACATCCCGCAGGCGGAAACCCGCAGCCTGAAGGACGTGCTGGAACTGCCTTGGGGATTCGAGATCTACAGCCTGCTCACGCGCTGGAACCCGCTCGATCTGCGCCGGCCGTTCCCCCGTCCCGCCAGCGGCCGCCGCGTGCTGGTCGCCGGGATGGGCCCCGCCGGATTCACCGTGGCGCACCATCTGATGAACGACGGCCACAGCGTGGTCGGCATAGACGGCCTGAAGATCGAACCGCTATCCTCGCATCAGTGCGGAATAGATCGCGCCGGCGCGCGGGTCGCGTTCGAGCCGATCTTCGATGCCGAATCGCTGTTCGAGTCGCTGGACGATCGCGTCATGGCCGGCTTCGGCGGCGTGGCCGAATACGGCATCACGGTACGCTGGGACAAGAATTTCCTGAAGCTCGTCCGGCTGCTGCTGCAACGACGGCAGGAATTCGCGTTGTTAGGAGGGGTGCGCTTCGGCGGCACGCTTTCGGTCGACGATGCCTTCGATCTCGGGTTCGATCACGTGGTGCTGGCCGCGGGTGCGGGGCGCCCCACGGTGCTTGACATCCCAAACGGTTTGGCGCCTGGCGTGCGCACCGCTTCCGACTTCCTCATGGCGTTGCAACTCACCGGCGCGGCCAAGCAGGATTCGATCGCCAACATGCAGCTGCGGTTGCCGGTGGTGGTCATCGGCGGCGGCCTCACCGCTATCGACACGGCAACCGAATCGGCTGCCTATTACCCGCTGCAGGTGGAAAAATTCCTGCGCCGCTTCGAGACGCTGTGCGCGGAGCGCGGCGAGGAGAAAATTCGCGCTACATGGAGTGCCGCGGAAAAGAGCATCGCCGAAGAGTTTCTGGCCCACGCGCGCGCAATTCGCGCCGAGCGCACCAAAGCCGCGGCAGAAGGCCGCGAGCCGCATATCCTCGAATTGCTGCAATCCTGGGGCGGGGTCACCATCGCATATCGCAAGCGCCTGATCGACAGCCCCTCGTATACGCTCAATCACGAGGAAGTCGAAAAAGCGCTCGAGGAAGGCATCCGTTTCGCCGAGAACCTAACGCCCGTTGCGGTAGAAGTGGACGAACTCGGCTACGCCCGCGGGCTCTCCGTCACCAGCAAACGTACGCTGGCGGACGGTGGCACCGAAACTGCGACGGTAACGCTGCCTGCGCGCACCGTGCTGGTCGCCGCGGGTACCCAACCGAATACCGTGCTGGCGCGCGAGGACGCGCGCAACTTCCATCTCGACGGCCGTTACTTTCAGGCCTACGACGAGAGCGGCGCACCGGTGAAACCCGAGAAAAGCGCCAAGCCGGCTTCTCCGCAGGTGCTGCTGTCTAAGCGTGCGGACGGCCGATTCGTCAGCTTTTTCGGTGACCTGCACCCCTCCTTCTTCGGAAATGTGGTCAAAGCCATGGGTGGAGCCAAGCAGGGCTACCCGGTGGTCAGCCGCGTTCTGGAGAAAGTGCGGCCGGCTTTTTCCGGAACCGATGCCGATTTCGTCGCGGCCCTTAACAGCGAATTGCGCGCGACAGTGCACGAGGTGATCCGGCTCACGCCTACCATCGTCGAAGTCGTGGTACGGGCGCCGCTCGCTGCGAAACAATTTCAGCCCGGCCAGTTCTACCGGCTGCAGAACTTCGAAACCCTGGCGCAGCATGTCGACGGCACCCGCCTGGCAATGGAAGGTCTGGCGCTCACCGGTGCCTGGGTGGATCGCGACAAGGGGTTGGTGTCCACCATCGTGCTGGAGATGGGAGGGTCGTCCGATCTATGCGCGCTGCTCAAGCCCGGCGAACCCGTGATCCTGATGGGGCCGACCGGTTCGCCCACCGAAATTCATTCCAACGAAACCGTGGTGCTGGTGGGCGGCGGCCTCGGCAATGCCGTGCTGTTCTCGATCGGCCAGGCGCTGCGCGCAGCCGGGTCGAAGGTCCTGTACTTTGCCGGTTACAAGAAAATGATCGACCGTTACAAAGTTGCGGACATCGAAGCAGCCTCCGACGTGGTGGTTTGGTGCTGCGACGAAGCGCCGGGATTCGAACCTGACCGCCCGGACGATCGCGCCTTCGTGGGTAACATCGTGGAGGCGATGGACGCGTATGCGCAAGGCAAACTCGGCCCTCAGGCGATTGCTTTCAAAACAACGGACCGCATCATCGCGATCGGCTCCGACCGGATGATGGCGGCAGTGGCTGGCGCGCGCCACGGTGTGCTGGCGGCGCACCTCGATCCGCATCACTTCGCGATCGGCTCGATCAACTCGCCGATGCAGTGCATGATGAAGGAAATCTGCGCCCAGTGCCTGCAGCCGCACGTGGATCCGGCCAGCGGCGAGCGCACCTACGTGTTCTCCTGCTTCAATCAGGATCAGCCGCTCGACAAGGTGGATTTCCCGGGACTGGCGGCGCGGCTCGTCCAGAACTCGGTGCAGGAAAAGCTCACCGCCCACTGGATCGACCGCTGCCTGAAGCATATCGGCCGCCGACCGGCATAGCAAAAAGCAGATTTTCACCGCAAAGACGCAAAGGACGCGAAGGAAAGGCACTAAATACTTCTCAATAATTTCTCGGCGTACATTCCAGGCATGTTCCTATTGCAGGGGTTAATGAGAATTCCACTCGTATTCCCGGATGCATGGTTTTCTTAGCGTTCTTTGCGTCTTTGCGGTGAAAAGGTTCTTGACATCAGTGGTTTAATACCGGCCATGAACACTGAGCTCATCGAGGCGATCGACGCGCTGCTGCCGCAGACCCAGTGCACCAAGTGCGGCTATCAGGGTTGCCGGCCCTATGCCGAGGCAATCGCGCGAGGCGACGCCGACATCAACCAGTGCCCCCC
>DASYUW010000112.1:0-41173 GCA_036000845.1 Burkholderiales bacterium | reverse complement strand
ATTCGCGGCTGAAAACCCGGCGAGAATCGGCGCCATGCGGTGTTACGAGTCCTCGCCGTGCGTGTCGGAGCGCGGAAGAGGGGCCCCTCCGGGGATCTGACCGCGGAGACACGCGTCAGGCCGGTGGTCGACACGCTATTGGCCGGTTGCACGGTCGCATCCCCGCAAGCGGGGCGGCTGTCGAGGCGGAGCAGGGGCCCCAGCCTCGGTTGGGGATGCGATCTGAGATCAGACGCAAAAGGGATCGCGCCGCCGCCCTCGATCGCCTCCGAGGTCAGATCCCCGAACAGAAAACGTTCGGGGCCCCTCTTCCGCTCTCCGGCGATCCCTGCTCAACGTTGCACCGGCCCCCGCCACTGTCAAGGACTCGCGCCTTGCCTGACGCCGATATCGCGGGTTTTCCGATCGATGATGGATGGTTGCCAAACGGATATGAGGTCTGCCTTTCAAGGTTCGCAAGTTGTCCCACGAATCAGCGGAACAGGACACTAGATTCGCGCTCACCCGGGGCGTTCTTAGCGCTTGCGGCTGAGCAGTGAGAGCGGGTCAGTGCAATTGCGGTTTTCTGAGGAAATCGCTGCGATCGGCGGAGCGCAACTGCACTCGCACCAGATCGCCGTCGCGTCCCAGCGTGAGTGGAATGTCGGTGCCCGCGGGCCCCAGGCTCCACACCTTGCGAAACAGGTCGGCGAGCGCGGTGACGCGGTTGCCCGCCACTTCGAGCACCAGGTCGCGCTGGCGCACGCCGGCGAGAGCCGCCGGGCCGTTGTCGGCGATCCCGGCAACCATGAGTTGTCCGTTGGCTTCCATTGTGTACATGCCCAGCCACGGACGCGGCGGGCGATTGGCGCGGCCGAACCTAAGCAGGTCCTCGAGTATCGGTTCCAGCAATTCGATCGGCACTGCCATGTTGCCCTGGACCTTGCGGTCGTTGTGGCTTTCCTCGATCACCAGCGAACCGATACCGAGCAGCCGTCCGTCGCTGCCGACCACTGCCGCACCGCCCCATTGCGGGTGCGCCGGCACAGTGAACAGCGCTTCGTCGAGCACGTACTCCCAATAACCCGCGAACTCGCGCTTGGCGATGACTCTTGCTTTCAGTGTGTGCGCCCGCCCGCCGTGGCCGATCACGATCACGTCGTCTCCAGCCGCGCACGACGCGGTCGAACCGCGCTGCAAAAAAGGGGCGTCGAGCCGGCCGAGCGGCTGCACCAGGCCGAAACCGGTCACCTGGTCATAGGCCAGCGGATATCCCGGGACGGCCACGCCGCTGTTGGTCGTCAGCCAGACCGCGCGGGCCTCGGTGACGAGATAGCCGATGGTAAGCACCAGCCCGTCCTCGCGGATCACCACGCCGTTGCCGATGCGCTCGGTGCCGAGAATCGAGGCGGTGAACGCGTCTTCAGGAATCTCTGCACGCAGCATGACCACGGCGTCCAGCGCCGCACCGAGGTCGAAGCGGACCTCTGCGGGATTCGGTTGCGCGGCCTCGGGAAAGGCCCAATCGCCCTGTTCAGCCATGCCTGATTGAAGTGACGCGAAGTGCGTGCTCGGGTTCCGCGATGTCAGGTAAATGTTACGCGATTGGCGCGCTACCGCAGCAGCCGCCCCGGGAGCGCGCCGGTATGCTCGTCGTCGCACAGGGTTTCGGTACCTGCGACGAATGTGTGCCTGTAACCGCGCGCCCGCTGCGTGAGGCGCCGGCCGCCGGCCGGCAGGTCGTAAACCACTTCGGGCTTGCACAACCGCAAGCGTTCGAAGTCGACGACGTTGAGGTCGGCGCGGTAGCCGGGCGCAAGTACGCCGCGGTCTTGCAGGCCGTAGGCCGCCGCGGTGTCGCGGGTCTGCTTGCGCACCAGGAATTCCAGCGGCAACTGCGGGCCGCGCTTCCGGTCGCGTGCCCAGTGGGTGAGCAGGAAAGTGGGCGAACTCGAATCGCAAATGGTGCAGACGTGCGCCCCGCCGTCGCCCAGTCCCATGATGGTGGCCTCGTCCACCAGCATCTCGCGAATCACATCGAGGCTGCCTTCGGTGTAGTTCTCGAAGGTGTGCGTCAGCAGGCCCTTGCCCTCATTCGCCATCAGCGCCTCGAGTGCCAGCGCCCATGGACTCCGATTCTGCGCCTGCGCCCTGGCAGCGAGGCTGTTCGAAGGATTCGGTTCATAGTCGTACGCGTCATCCAGGATGTAGGCGCGCGCGAACGCTTGCCCGATGTTGCGGGTGTGCTCGTCATCGGGAAGCTCCTCGACCAGAACGCGCCGCAATTGCGGATCGCGTTTGAGCCGCTCGAAGCGCGCGGCGGGCAAAAGGCCATCCATCGCGGTCCAGGCCGGATGAGTGGAAAACGGATGCGCCGTTGTTTCCAGTCCCATCATCACCCCGATCGGCCGGCATCCGACCTGGCCGTTCACGGCAAGGCCGGCCTTGCGCGCCTGGTGGATCTGCGCGCGGGTTTCGCGCCACAGGTCCGGGGCGTTGTTTACCTGCAGCAGCAGCACCGAGAGCGGGCGGTTGGCAACTGCCGCTGCCGCGCGCAACGTGTCGAACTCCCCCGGACCGAAATCGGAATTGACTTCGATGACGCCGCGGCCGGCGCGCTTCATCGCCGCCGCCAAGCCGACCAGTTCCGGTTCGCCGGCGGAAAGGCCCGGTGTGAGCCGACCGTCGCGTGCGCGGTGCTTGATGGTGCGCGAAGTGGTGAGCCCGAGTGCCCCGGCGTGCAGCGCTTCCTCGAGCAGCACGCCCATATGGGCGATCTCCGCGTCGGTCGGCACTTCGGCATGGTCGGCGCCGCGCTCGCCCATCACGTAGAAGCGCAGCACCCCGTGCGGCATCTGCGCGCCGACGTCCATCACCGTGGGTGCTGCGGCCAGAACGTCGAGGTACTCCGGGAAGGACTCCCAGTCGAAACTCACACCCTCCGCCAGCACCGTGCCGGGGATGTCTTCCACGCCCTCCATGAGGTTGATCAGGTAGGGTGCGGCTCCCGGGCGCACCGGGGCAAAGCCGACTCCGCAATTGCCAAAGATGACCGTCGTCACGCCGTGCCAGGATGAAGGCGTGAGATACGGATCCCAGGTGGCCTGGCCGTCGTAGTGGGTGTGGATGTCGACGAAGCCCGGGGTGACCAGCATTCCCCTGGCGTCGATTTCGCGGCGTCCGCGCCCGATCCTTGTGCCGATCGCGGTGATCGTTTCCCCTTCGATCGCGACGTCCGCGGCGCGCCGCGCCGCGCCGGTACCGTCGACGACGATGCCGCCGCGGATGACCAGATCATGCATGCCGGATTTCTCCTTTTCCAAGGGCAAGTGTAGGGCGGTTACGCCGTTATATCAAAAAAGGTGACGGATGGCGGGCGCACGTTAGTGAATCCGAAATCAGGAGCATCCGGACCCGGTGAACAGCGAAAAGCGCTTAATACGTGCCGAGTCCGATTGTCCGCCACGCAAATCGCGACATGAAATATCCAATGACTGTGTCTTGTCTGCCCGCGGACGGCCGGTTATAAGTTCGATGTTTTTCTTCGGTATCTTCTGTCTTCGGGTGCAAGATGCGTCAAGCGTCAGGACTGCAGTTCGCGATTACCGGCATGCTGACTCTGGCCGTCGCCATCGGCATCGGTCGTTTCGCATTCACTCCGATCCTGCCGATGATGCAGAAGGACGCAGGCCTGTCGCTCGCCGCAGCGGGGTGGCTGGCCTCGGCTAACTACATCGGGTATTTCATCGGCGCGCTGTCCGCAATCCGGATCCGCGCGCGATCGGCGGCCATCGTCCGCGGTTCGCTCGTGGCTATCGCATTGCTGACGGTGGGCATGGGCGTGACCGACAATCCGCTGGCCTGGCTGACGCTGCGGGCGTTGGCGGGCATTGCCAGCGCGTGGGCGCTCGTGTTCGGCTCCGCGTGGGTGCTGCAACGACTTGCGGCGATGGGCAGCCACCGCCTTGGCGGGGTGGTCTTCGGCGGGGTGGGGCTCGGCACGGCGCTGGCGGGTGGACTGTGCCTGGTGTTTCTGCAACTCGCGTGGTCGTCCGACCGGACATGGATCGCAATGGGCGCGGCCGCGCTGTTGTTCACCGTGACGATCTGGCGGGGTTATGCCGGCGCAGCCGCGCCCGCGGCGCCGGGTACCGCGGCTTTTGCACCGCTGCGCTCGGGCGAGCATGTGCGGCTGATCTGGTGCTACGGCTGCTTCGGGTTCGGCTACATCGTCCCGGCGACGTTCCTGCCAGCGATGGCAAGAGATGTGATTTCCGATCCGGCGATCTTCGGCTGGGCCTGGCCGATTTTCGGCGCGGCGGCGCTCATCTCCGCGTTGGCGGCGGGCTGGCTTTCCACGCGCCTGACATACCGCGCTCTCTGGATCGCCGCGCATTTCATCCTGGCGTTCGGCGTCGCCGTTCCGGTCTTTTGGCCCGGCATCGGCGGCATCGTGTCGTCCGCGCTTTGCGTCGGCGGCACCTTCATGGTCGCGACCATGGCCGGCATGCAGGAGGCGCGCCGCGTCGCTCCCGACAACGCCTCGGGCCTGATGGCGGCGATGACCGCGGCATTCGCAATCGGGCAGATTCTCGGTCCGGTACTGGTGAGCATCGTCGCCGGCGATCCGCACGGCATGGATCTGACCCTGATCGCGGCGTCTTTACTGCTTATCGCCAGCGCGCTGGTTTTGTTGCCGACGAAGTTCATGGCTCTTCACGTGTGACCATGAAGGTCGGATGCCATCGGTCTTCTGCGTCGTTGCCGAAAAACGGTTATGGTGGCCCCGACCGGTTCTTCCCGGTTTTCTGGGAAACAGGATGAACACACCGAAGGATCTTCTTGAGGCCTACCTGGAGGCGAAAGACCTCAATCGCCCATCCCTGATTCTCGAATGCTATACGCCAAACGCGGTTCTGACTTACTCCATTGCGACAGACACGATCTCGTTCCCCAACAAAGTACTGGGAGCGGACGCAATTGCGCAAACCCTGGTGCGGGACTTCGGGAAAAAATTCGACCGCTGCAAGACCTATTATGTGTGCGACTCGATAGTTGATCGCGGCCAGCGGATCGACGTCATGCCGTGGCTGGTGATCATGAGGGAGGTGTCGAATTCAGCGCTTCGGGTCGGGAAGGGTTATTACAGGTGGCAGTTCGAATCCGATGAAACGAAGATGCGTGTATGCGCGATGCACATACATATCGAAAAAATGGACATTATCGAGGATCGCGATGGAATGACGCTGCGTGTCCTGCAATCGGAGTTGCCTTACCCGTGGCTGCCGCCGGCGACGCTGCTCGAGACATTCGAGCGCCTGATGAAACAGGCCCCTGGCTTTGCATTCCTGGACGTCTTCAAGGCGCCAGTCGGGAAACAAGACGGGACGACGCGACCAGCGTAGCAAGCAGGAGGAGCGCGCGGCGGACTGGGCGCCCTCCGGCGTCGGCAAGACCGTTCATGCCGCCGACGCAACAACCGGATTGCGAGCAACGCAGGCTCATCCGGCTGGCGATGGCTGTCGCCGGGCCTCCTCCCCCGTTCCATTGAGTAAAAAAATCAGGCACGGTGGCAGTGCAGGTCATCGACCTCTCCGCACCATGTCTGAGCAATGGTCTGCGGATTCCAACCGACAAAGTGTTCAAATACAAATGCGAATCACGTTCTTTGCTTTGGCACGGATTGTGCAGAAACTTCGCGCGTGCGGCCGCGCCTGGATCCCTGCTTCGTTTTTGAGACGCCGGTAGCGGAGACAGAGGAGCCGGTGCCGGCTTCTTCGCCAACGGCGTGTTCCAGGGCCGTCTTGGCATTGTGAAGATGCGTCCTCATCGAGCTTTCAGCCCGAGCCGGATCGCGGTTCCTGATGGCCTGGTAGATGTCGTTGTGTTCCTCGAATGCGCCGCGGAAGCGGCCGGGTGCGCGGGCCGTGGTGGCCACCAGCAGACGGATCTGGACGCCGATGAGTTCGCCGACCCGGGTTGCCAGTGAATTATTCAGGCTGTTCCAGATGACGCGGTGAAACTCCAGGTCGAGGTCGCTGAATCGGGACGTGTCGGTTTCGCGCAGAGACTGTCGGGATTGCTGAAGGATTTCTTTGAGCTGCCCTATGACTGCTTTGTCGGCGGTTTTCGCGGCATTGCGAACGGCGAGCAGTTCGAAAGCCTCCCTGACCGAGTAGGTCTCTTCGATATCTTCGGGGGTAACCGTGCGCACGAAATAGCCGCGGTGCGGCGAACAGGTCACTAGACCTTCCCGTTCGAGCCCGGCCAGTGCTTCGTTGATCGGAGTGGCAGACAGCTTGAGCGCCTGAGCGAGAGCGGCAACCACCAACTTGGAACCCGGCGCCAGGACTCCCGTAATGATGCTTCTTCGGATCGCCTGATGCGCGGCTTCGCTCAGAGTCGTCCGCTTGACCGATTCGGCCGCGATTTTTTTTGAAAAAGATTCGGGCATGCTGTTGACAAGCAAAAGTCTATATTTTATAGATATGCGCGCCGGACAGCCATCCGACATCGTTGAACCTGGTGGATTCGGGTCGGCACGGATCCATGGCGCCAGTCTAATTGCCAGAGCCCTTATTAGCTAAGGAGAAAACAATGGCCAAAGAGATCTTGTGTGCGTTCGGTGTGGACGTGGATGCGGTTGCAGGCTGGCTGGGTTCCTACGGTGGCGAGGATTCCCCGGACGACATCTCCCGCGGCATGTTCGCCGGCGAAGTCGGCACGCCGCGTTTGGTCAATCTATTCAAGCGCCTTGGCGTCAAGACCACGTGGTTCATCCCCGGGCACTCGATCGAAACCTTCCCGGAACAGACGGCCATGGTTGTGGAGGCAGGGCATGAGATCGGCATTCACGGTTACACCCACGAGAACCCGATCTCGATGACCCGCGAGCAGGAAGAGGCGGTGCTCGACAAGTGTATCGACCTGGTGACCAAGGTTTCCGGACGGCGCCCCACCGGCTACGTCGCGCCGTGGTGGGAGTTCAGCCCGGTCACCAACGAATTGCTCCTGAAAAGAGGAATCAAGTACGACCATAGTCTGATGCACAAGGATTTCGAGCCGTACTACGTGCGCGTCGGCGACCGCTGGACTCTTATCGATTATTCGAAGAAGCCGCAGGAATGGATGAAGCCACTGGAGCGTGGCGTCGAGACGGACCTGATCGAGATTCCGGGAAGCTGGCATCTCGATGACTTGCCGCCGATGATGTTCATCAAGAAGGCACCCAACTCCCACGGCTTCGTCAATCCGCGGCACCTCGAGGAAATATGGCGCGATCAGTTCGACTGGGTGTACCGGGAAATGGATTACGCAGTTTTCACCATGACCATCCATCCGGATGTGTCCGGCCGCCCGCAGGTATTGTTGATGCTCGAGCGACTGTTCAATCACATCATGCGTCATCCCGGCGTGAGGTTCACCACCTTCGACGATATTGCCAACGACTTCGCCCGGCGCAGTCCGCGCAGGAAAAAATAAGCCGGAAAAGGCCAGTCAGGAGTACGCTGCACTTACCGGATCGAGGACACCGAAATGCAGAGTTGGCGCAACCGCAAGACCCTCATCCTGAGTCGCACCGAGATGATGGGGTTGCTGACCCCGGCGGAATACAACAATTGTGTGGAGCAGGCGTATCGCATGCATGGCGAGGGGCGCTTCTACATGGATCCCAAGGGCCATATAGTCCTCGACAAGTATCCGGGTGAATGGGAAGCGATGCCTTCCTATATCGAGGAACCCGAGGCTGCGGCCTGCAAGTGGGTGTCGATCCGCGAGAAGAATCGCGAGAAGCACGATCTGCCTACCGTATTCTCGATCCTGATCTACACCCATCCTGAAACCGGCTTTCCTCTCGCGATTTGCGACGGCAGCCACCACACCGTCATGCGCACCGGATCGGCTGCGGCAGTTTCCGCCAAGTGGCTGGCGCGCAAGGACTCGAAGGTGCTGGCCATCGTCGGCGCGGGACACATGGCCGCCGGCGTGCTCGCCACCTGTAACGAGGTATTCCGCTGGGAGGAAGTCCGTGTCTGGAGCCGCTCGCAGGGAACGCTGGACCACTTCGTGAAGGAGCAGCGGCCAAAATACGACGGTTTCAAGCTGATCCCCACCCCCCACCTGGAGAAGGCCATTCGTGGCGCGGATGTAGTCGTGACGGTCACTCCGGCGCGCGGGGCCATCGTCAAGAACGAATGGATCAGCGAGGGCATGCATATCGCCGCTCTGGGCGCCGACAAGTCGGGGGACCAGGAGCTTGAAGCCACGATTCTGAAGCGCGCACGGATCTTCGTGGACGACATCCGCCAGTGCCGGACCGACGGAGAGATCAACGTGCCCTTGTCGCAGGGCGTACTCAAGGAAGCAGACATCGCCGGGGAGATCGGCGAGGTGATCGTCGGGAAAAAGAAAGGGCGGAGCTCGGACAGGGACATCACGCTGTTCGACTCCACCGGCATCGCACTGCAGGACTCGGCCACCATCCCGCTCGAGTACGAGAGGGCGCTCGCCGCTGGCGTGGGGATCGAGAAAAAGATGATCTCCACTTGACTTGTACTTCAATCGCCAACACAGGAGAAAACCATGTTGAAGAAGGGTAAGGTGAAGGCCGCCGGACAACGGGCCAGGTCGCAGACCTCGGCGGGACGCCGGCGGTTCCTAAAGACCGCTGTCGTAACGGCGGGTGCCGCGGCCACAACGGGTTTGATCGACGGGTTCCCGCTGGTGTGGTCGCAGAACATCAAGGACGTCAAGCTGATGCAAGTGGGCGGTTCCTACTCCGCCATTAAAGATATCGCGGATCAGGCCACCAAGGACTTGGGCTTCAAGGTGGAGATGCAGACAGCCGACCATTCAGCCCTGCTGAACCGCCTGGTCACCCAGCCCCAGACCATCGATATCGCGGATATCGAGTATTTCTTCCAGCATCACTTGATCAAGCGCGGCACGCTTCAGCCCATGGACGTGCAGAAGATCAAGTTGTGGGACAAGGTCGTTCCGATCTTCACCAAGGGTACCTATCCCGACGGCAGGAAAGTGTCGGGCCAAGGCGTGCTGCCTTATGAAGTGCAGTACGTGAAGGGGCCGGGCGCAAAAGAGTTCGCCACGGGCCCGACCAAGTGGATCACGGGCATACCCACGGTTTACAACGCCGACACCTTGGGCATTCGTCCCGACTTGGTCAAGCGCAAGATCGAGAGCTGGTCCGAACTGCTCAACCCCGAGTGGAAGGGCAAGACGTCCATCGTGTCGGTGCCCGGTATTGGCATCATGGACGCCGCCATGGCCATCGAAGCGCGCGGCGATATCAAGTACGGCGATAAAGGCAATATGACCAGGGCCGAAATCGATAAGACCATCGATATTCTCAAGGCCGCGAAGAAAGCGGGCCAGTTCCGCGCCATGTGGGCCACCTTCGACGAGTCCGTGAACCTGATGGCGGCGGGCGAAACCATCGTTCAGTCCATGTGGTCACCGGCGGTGACGGCGGTGCGTTCGCGCGGAATTCCGTGCTACTACGCGCCGTTGAAGGAAGGTTATCGCGCTTGGGGTAGCTGTATTGCTCCCATGGCCCACCTCAAGGGCATCAAACTCGATGCGGCCTACGAGTACCTCAATTGGTACATGTCGGGATGGCAGGCGGGCTTCATCGCCAAGCAAGGCTATTACAGCTCCATTCCCGAGACCGCCAAGAAATTCATGACCGAGGATGAGTACGGTTATTGGTACGAAGGCAAGCCGGCCAAGGGCGAAATCAGGGATCCCTACGGTAACGTCATGGAGAAAGCCGGTTCCGTGCGCGATGGTGGATCCTTCTGGGATCGCATGGGTAAGGTGGCTTGCTGGAATACCCTGATGGACGAAAACCAGTACATGGTCAAGAAGTGGAATGAGTTCCTGGCGTCTTGAAGTATAGGGACTAGGAGCCAGGACTTATGGGATGGGGGGTGGAGCTTTTTTCTCCCCCTCCCTTCTCCCTTCTCCCTTTTCCCTCCTTCCTTCAATCACCTGACAGAACAAGAGGCGCACGCCCGTGAAAGTCTCGCCCGCTCTGATGTCTTATCTCCAGATCGGTCCGCTGTTGCTGGTGCTGCTGCTGTTTTTCGGCATTCCTTTGCTGGTGGTCATCGCCTATAGTTTTTTTCAGTTCGATGGCCTCGACTCGATTCCCGCCTTCGACTTCGTCAACTACATCGATGTATTGACCTCCCAGGTCACGCTGTCGTTGTATTTGAAAACGCTCTACTACGCGGTGGTGGTATGGGCGATCACGCTTTTGATCGGATTTACCGTTGCCTATTTCCTGGCCTTCCACGTGCAGAGCCTGATTTGGCAGATGGCGCTGTTGCTGTTGTGTACCGTGCCCTTCTGGACGTCGAACATTATTCGCATGATCTCGTGGATTCCTTTTCTCGGCAGGAACGGGATCTTCAACAACGCGCTCATAGGCGCGGGTATTACGGATGAGCCCCTGGAGTTTCTGCTGTTCTCCGACTTCGCGGTCATCATCGCTTACGTGCACTTGTTCACGCTGTTCATGATCGTACCCATCTTCAATGCCATGGCGAGAATCGACAAATCGCTGATCGAGGCGGCCCGCGATGGCGGTGCCAGTGCCTGGCGCATCATCTGGGACATCGTGGTACCTCTTTCCAAGACGGGGATTGCCCTGGGATCGATCTTCGTGGTCACTTTGGTGATGGGGGATTTTTACGTGGTCAAGGTCATGAGCGGCAGTCAGTCCGCTTCCATCGCCATGGCCATGTCTAACCAAATCGCCATGGTGCAGTACCCCCCGGCGGCGGCCAGCGCCGTTATCTTGTTGATCGTCGTGAGCTTGATGGTGGCGGCGATCCTACGTATTGTCGATGTTCGAAAAGAGATCGCGGGATAAGGCATGCTTAAATTACAAACCGGCAAACGCCCCTGGAGCTTTTACGCGCTGAGCTGTTTTTTCGGGTTGTTCGTGGTCTTTCTCTACGGCCCTATGTCGGCCATTTATATCCTGTCTTTTCAAGGGCCGACAGGCGGGCTCACGTTCCCGATGAATGGCGTCTCGCTCAGATGGTTCTCTGCCCTGTTTGCACAGGAGCGAACGGGGGATTTCGCGGGCGCGTTCACCCGATCCATGATCCTCGCGGTGATGGTTCTGTTTTTGACGGTGGCGATTTCGGTGGTCGCGGGGCTTGCCTTCCGAAGGCGATTCGCCGGATCCGCCTTCGTTTTTTACTTGGCGGTGGCGAGCCTCATCATGCCGGGATTGCTGGTGGGGTTGGGTGTGGGACTTACGTTCCAAACGCTGGGGGTCCAAACCAAGTGGTTCGCCTCGGCGCTGGGCGCGCAGCTCACCTGGACCTTGCCATTCGGCATGTTGATCATGTTCGCCGTGTTCAGCCGCTTCAATCGTGCCTATGAAGAGGCGGCGCGAGATCTCGGAGCCACCAATTGGCAGAACTTTCTATGGGTGGTTTTGCCTATTCTGTTTCCCGGCATGATCGCGGTGGCCTTGTTTGGATTCACGCTGTCCTATGACGAGTTTCCCCGCACCTTGCTGACCTCCGGGGCCACGAACACGCTGCCCATGGAAATCTGGGGCATGACCACCAACGTGACCTCGCCGGCACTGTACGCGCTGGGAACAGTCACGACGCTGGTTTCTTTCATCGCCATCGCGCTGGCACTGGGTTCGATCGCCATAATCCAATTGCGCAGATCGCGCCGGCCGGTTGGAAAAGAAACTTCTACAAAGGAATAAAAATGAACCCGGGAGATCGGCGCACGGCCGAGCGAGGCAGCATCGATCTGGCAGGCGTTACCAAGCGCTTCGGCGAAACGACCGCGGTCAAGAACATTGATCTGAAGATTCCCGGCGGTTGCTACTGCTGTCTGCTGGGGCCTTCGGGCTGCGGCAAAACGACGATTCTGCGGATGATCGCGGGCCACGAATCGCCGACCGAGGGCGCGGTGCTGATCGACGGGGAAAATGTGGTCGGGAAGCCGCCGGTTGATCGCGGCACGGCCATGATGTTCCAGAGTTACGCGCTGTTTCCGCACCTGAGCTGTAGGGACAACGTCGCGTTCAACCTCAAGGTGCGGGGTGTGGGCAAAGCCGAGCGGCGCGCGCGCGCCCTCGAAATGCTGGATCGCGTGCGCATGAAGTCCTTTGCGGACCGGCTGCCCGCGCAGCTTTCGGGAGGGCAGCAACAGCGCATCGCGCTGGCACGTTCGCTCATTACCAACCCGCGCGTGCTGCTGTTGGACGAGCCCCTGTCGGCACTCGACGAGTTCCTGCGGTTGCAGATGCGCGGCGAACTCAGGCATATCCAGGCGGAAGTCGGTATCACGTTCATCCACGTGACGCACACCCAGATGGAGGCAATCGCGTTGGCTGACATGGTGGTGGTGATGGACCAGGGCCAGATCGAGCAGGCAGCCTCGGCCCGGGACGTATACGACCGGCCGCGCACCGCCTACGTGGCGCACTTCATGGGCGGCCAAAATGTGCTTGCCGGCACGGTGACTGAGCGCCGAGCCGGTACCGTCACCATCGCCAGCGGAAAAAAGAAAATTACTATCACAGCCCCGGCCTCGGCCCCGGCGGTGGGTGCGCAGTTCCAGGTGGCAGTGCGCCGCGACCGGGTGCGCCTGAGCCGCGCGCCCTCGGAGGCAGCCGATGCCGGCGTGAACGGCGTGAGCGGTCGCGTCGCCGCGATCGAGTACCAGGGTACCTGGCTGAAGATCGCGATCGAGGATGCTTGCGGCGAGGGATTCGTCGCTAACGTCCCGGACGGCGCGTTTTTCGCGGATCCTTTGACGATCGGCGATCCGGTGCTCGCCCATTGGGATCCGGAGCAACTTCACTTCCTGGCTGCCCCGTCCGGGAAGGCGTCTGGGGCGGCGACCGCCAACCCGGTAAAAGCACCGACCGTGTTCGCGGTGGGCTAGCAATGTGTGGACTGTGTGGCATCTTCCTTACCGAGTCGCACTGGACTGACGCGACCGTGGGCGCGACCGGCAGCGGCGGCCGCACCCGTCGCCACGAACGGCTGCACCGCGTCGCGCAGGTCAACCGCATCTTGAAGCAGTACGGGCTGAAGCTGAGTGACTGGCAGGGGAGCGCTTACCTGCTTGTTGGCCAGACCGGCCAGACTGCCATCGTGCCCAGCGTTGCCGCCGTTTGGCCGGCGGCCGAACGTTTGCGCAAGCAATCGATCGATCCGCTCGACGAGCGGCTGATCGAAGCTCTCGAACAGGACTGATCCCGGGAGACAGCACGGTGAACTCAGGCAGCCGTCCCACTCCGGTCAACGTGCTCACGGGATTCCTGGGCAGCGGCAAGACAACGCTGTTGCAGCGGCTGCTGCGCTCGCCGCGCATGGAGCGTACCGCCGTGCTGATCAACGAGTTCGGCGAAATAGGTCTGGACCATCTGCTGGTGCAACACGTGGATGAGTCCGTCCTTGTGCTGCGGAGCGGGTGCATCTGCTGCAGCATTCGCGATGACCTGAAGTCCGCATTGCGCGGACTCCTGAGCCGGCGCGAGCGCTGCGAGATTCCGGCGTTCGACCGGGTCGTCATCGAGACGACCGGCTTGGCGGATCCGGGGCCCATCCTCTACACGCTGTTGAGCGAGCCGGTGATCCGGCATCATTTCCAGCTCGGAAATGTGATCACGACCGTGGACGTGGTGAACGCCGAGTTGCATCTGTCCAGGAATCGCGAGGGAATCAAGCAGGTGGCCGCCGCCGATCGGCTGGTTCTCACCAAGTCCGACCTCGCCGAGCCGGGGCAGACCGCGGCGGTGCGCGATGAACTGGCGCGTCTGAATCCGTCCGCCAGGCTCTGGGATGCTGCGGAGGATCCGGTCGACGTGGACTTCCTGCTGGATATGATGCCTTCCGGGCAGCCGTCGGGTCCGGTACGGTATCGGTTGGAGGAAGGGGTTCCGCGGGAGCGTGGGTCCACGGCGGGCAAGCCGGCGGCACCGGGTGGGCTGCGCCGCCACACCGATTCCGTGTCGAGCTTCAGCCTGGTCCTGGATCGACCGATGGACTGGACCGCCTTCGGCATCTGGCTCAGCCTGCTGCTCAACCGGCATGGCGACGACGTATTGCGGGTGAAGGGCATCCTCTGCGTCGAAGGCACCGAGGCGCCGGTGTCCATCAATGGGGTGCAGCATATCGTGCACCCACCACAGCACCTGGAACGCTGGCCCACGGAGGACCACCGCTCGCGGATCGTCTTCATCACGCGTGGCATCGACCAGGGGCGGTTGCGCCGCTCTCTGGAGGCTTTCTGCAGATTGCGGGTAGCCGAGCTATCGGTGGCGTGACGCGCCAGTCGCGGACCCATCCCTGCTCAAGTCAGGAACGAGGAGACACAGACCATGACCATGCTGAAGACAGGCCTGATCCAGATGGGACTCAAGGGAGACACCGGCATGTCGCCTCAGCAGATTCGCGACCGGATGATCGAGGCGCATATTCCGCTCATCGAGTCGGCCGGCCGGCAGGGCGTGCAGGTGCTGTGCTTCCAGGAGGTATTCAACCAGCCGTATTTCTGTCCCAGCCAGGATACGAAGTGGTACCGGGCGGCCGAGCGTATTCCGGACGGCTACACCACGCAGCTGATGCGGGAGTATGCGAAGAAGTACGCGATGGTCCTGATCGTGCCCCTCTACGAAGAGGAGATGACCGGGGTCTACTACAACGCCGCGGCGGTGATCGACGCCGACGGCAATTATCTCGGCAAGTACCGCAAGTCCCATCTGCCCCAGGTGGCGGGTTTCTGGGAGAAGTTCTTTTTCAAACCCGGCAACCTCGGCTATCCGATGTTCCAGACCGCCCACTGCAAGCTCGGCGTGTATATCTGCTACGACCGCCATTTTCCTGAAGGTTGGCGGGCACTGGCGCTGAACGGCGCCGAGTATGTGGTGAACCCGTCGGCGACCGTGGCGGGCTTGAGCCAGTACATCTGGGAGATCGAGCAGCCGGCTGCGGCGGTGGCCAACGGCTATTACGTCGGCGCCATCAACCGCGTGGGTAGCGAAGCCCCCTGGAACATCGGCACGTTCTACGGGTCGAGCTACTTCGTGAACCCGCGTGGCAAGATCGTAGCCCAGGCCAGCGGAGACCGGGACGAACTGCTGGTCGCGGATCTCGATATGGACATGGTGCGGGAGGTCCGCGACCTGTGGCAGTTCTTCCGCGACCGGCGGCCGGAAAGCTACGGGTCGCTGGCCGAATCGCGCTGAGGCGGGCAAAGTGAGCGATCGCGATTCCAAAAGCGACATCCGCGGCGGACGCCTCGCTCCGGAAGCGTACGCAAAGAATTTCGCGGACGCACATCCGCCCTTGGCGCCCAATCAGGCGCTGGTCGAAAGTGATCGCTGCTACTTCTGCCATGACGCGCCCTGTATTCAGGCGTGCCCGACGCAGATCGACATCCCCAGTTTCATCCGCAAGATCGCGACCGGCAACACCAAGGGCGCGGCCCATGACATCCTCAAGCAGAACATCATGGGTGCGGTATGCGCCCGCGTCTGCCCGACCGAGGTCCTGTGCGAAGGCGCCTGCGTGCGCAACGATCAGGAACACAAGCCGGTCGCGATCGGGGCGCTGCAGCGCCATGCGACCGATTGGCTGTTCGGTCGCGGCATCCAGCTCTTCAAGAGGGCTGCGTCCACCGGCAAGCGGGTCGCTGTGGTCGGCGGCGGGCCGGCGGGGCTTTCGTGCGCGCACCGGCTTTCCATGCTCGGCAATTCGGTCACGGTGTTCGAGACGCGCGAAAAGCTCGGCGGGTTGAACGAGTATGGCGTCGCCGCCTACAAGGTCATCGGTCAAATCGCGCAGCGCGAGGTCGAGTATCTGCTGGAGATCGGCGGCATCGAATGCAAGCTGGGACAACGGCTCGGGCGGGACATCCCGTTGTCACGACTGCGGCAGGATTACGACGCGGTGTTCCTGGGCGTCGGTCTGGGCGGAGTGAATGCTCTCGGTGTCGATGAGCCGCCTGCCGGCGTGTTTGATGCCATCGCCTACATCGAGAAACTGCGGCAAGCACGGGACCTGAGCCAGATGCCCGTGGGCCACGGCGTGGTGGTAATCGGCGGCGGCATGACCGCAATCGACATCGCGAGCCAGGTCAAGCGGCTGGGCGCGGAAGACGTGACCATCGTCTACCGTCGCAGCCCGGAAAACATGGGCGCCAGCCGCAAGGAGCAGGCTTGGGCACAGACCAGCGGCGTGCGCATCAAGCATTGGGCGCGCCCGCTGCGGCTGCTGGCCCGCGACGGCGCACTCACCGCGGTGGAGTTCGAGCAAACGCGGCTCGACAGTCACGGACGCCTCGCGGGAACCGGCGCAAAATTCACCATGGCCGCAGACATGGTCTTCAAGGCCATCGGCCAGGTCCTGATCAAGGACGGTCTGGACGGCAAGGCCGATGTGCTCGAAATGAGCGCCGGCAGGATTGCCGTCGATGCGGAACGCAAGACTTCCATTCCCGGCGTCTGGGCCGGCGGGGATTGCGTGGCAGGCGGGCAGGACCTCACCGTGGTGGCGGTCGAGGATGGCAAGCGCGCTGCTTTGTCGATCGACCGGCATTTGCGCGCGGTTTCGAAAACGGAGGCGCAACATGGCTGATCTGCGCTGCAACTTCGTGGGCATCCGTTCACCCAATCCGTTCTGGCTCGCATCCGCGCCGCCTACGGACAAGGCCTACAACGTCAATCGGGCGTTCGAGTCCGGCTGGGGCGGGGTGGTGTGGAAGACGCTCGGCGAAGACCCGCCGATCGTGAACGTCAGCGGACCGCGCTACGGCGCGCTGCTGGGTACCGCCCGCAACCTGTTGGGATTCAACAACATCGAACTGATCACCGATCGGATGCTGGCGGACAACCTGGGCGAGATCCGTCAGGTCAAACGCGATTGGCCCGACCGAGCGCTCGCGGTGTCCCTCATGGTGCCCTGCGAAGAGCAGGCGTGGAAGCGGATTCTGCCGATGGTGGAGGATACCGGCGCCGACGGCATCGAGCTGAACTTCGGCTGCCCACACGGAATGTCGGAGCGCGGCATGGGCTCGGCCGTGGGCCAGGTTCCGGAGTACGTCGAGATGGTTACGCGCTGGTGCAAGGAGCACACGCGCTTGCCGGTGATCGTCAAGCTCACGCCCAATGTCACCAACATTCTTCAACCGGCCCGTGCCGCGCGGCACGGCGGTGCCGATGCGGTTTCGCTGGTCAACACCATCAGCTCGATCATGGGCGTGGACCTTGACCTGATGTCGCCCAGCCCAAGCGTCGACGGCCGCGGCGCGCACGGCGGCTACTGCGGACCGGCGATCAAGCCGATTGCGTTGCGCATGGTGGGTGAGATCGCCCGCGATCGCGAGTCGGGCGGAATGTCGATCTCCGGCATTGGCGGCATCTCCACCTGGCGCGATGCCGCCGAGTTCATGGCGCTCGGTGCGCAAAACATCCAAGTCTGCACCGCGGCGATGGTTTACGGCTTCAAGGTGGTCGAAGACATGATCGACGGCTTGAACAACTGGATGGACGAGAAGGGACACCAGACGCTCTCCGACTTCGTTGGCAAAGCTGTACCCAACTTCGTCGACTGGGAACATCTGAACCTGAACTATACGGTCAAGGCCCACATCGACCAGGATCTGTGCATCCAATGCGGCCGCTGCTACATCGCCTGCGAGGACACCTCGCATCAGTCCATCCGCAAGGAGAAGGACGGCCGGCGCCACTTCGAGGTGATCGATGAAGAGTGCGTGGGCTGCAATCTCTGCGTCAATGTGTGCCCGGTGGAGAATTGCATCACCCTGAAAGAACTCGCAGTCGGGACTATCGATCCGCGGACGGGACGGGCAGTCCAAGGTTACGGAAGCTGGACCACCCATCCCAACAATCCCACCCGGTCTGCCGACCAGGGCAAAGCGATGGCCGGCTCGCTGAAGTAGGGAAACTTTCCGCATTTTTCTCCGCTCTTCGCGGTCGCAAAGAGCGGTACGCACAAGGTGGTCAGGTATGGCTGAGATATCGATTGACTCGGAACGGCTCTGGAAATCCCTGATGGATCTCGCCAAGATCGGCGCCACGGAAAAAGGCGGCGTGCGCCGGCTGGCTCTTTCCAAGCTGGACGGCGAGGCGCGCGACCTTTTCATTCGCTGGTGCAAGGACGCAGGCTGCAGCGTCGCGATAGATGGCATCGGCAATATCTTCGCGCGGCGTCCCGGCAGGGACAACGGTCTGCCGCCAATCATCACCGGGAGTCACCTCGACACGCAACCTTCGGGCGGCAAGTTCGACGGCAACTATGGCGTGATGGCAGGGCTCGAGGTGATTCGCACCCTCAATGATCACAAGATCCGGACAGAAGCGCCGATCGAAGTGGCGGTCTGGACCAATGAAGAAGGATCGCGCTTCACCCCGGTGATGATGGGCTCGGGCGTATTCGTGGGTGCCTTTCCGCTCGATTCCACCCTGCAGCGCGCCGACCTGGAGGGAGTGACGGTAGGGCAGGCGCTGAAGCAGATCGGCTACGCCGGAGCGGAAAAAATCGGCGGCCGGCCGGTCGGCGCCTACTTCGAGGCACACATCGAACAGGGGCCTATTCTGGAGGACACGCGCAAGGTGATCGGGGTCGTGGTCGGCGCGCTTGGTCTGCGCTGGTACGACGTCGTCGTCACAGGGCAGGACGCGCACGCCGGTCCCACGCCGATGCGGCTGAGAAAGGATGCTCTGGTCGCAGCGTCGAAGATGGTTGCCGAGATCAACGCGCTAGCCTACCGCTACCATCCCGACGGCCGGGGCACGGTGGGGTTCATGCAGGTCAAGCCCAATTCGCGCAACGTCATTCCGGGTGAGGTGCGCTTCTCGGTGGACCTGCGGAACGCGCAAGACGCGGCACTCGACCGGATGGAAAGCGAGGTGCGCGCCTTGTGCGAGCGGCTTGCGCAGTCGGGAAACGTCGCCGTTAGCGTCGAGCGCGTCGCCAATTACCCAGCCTGCAATTTCGACAGCGGATGTGTATCCGCGGTACGCAATGCCGCGCAGATCCTTGGCCTGAGCCACATGGACATCGTCAGCGGAGCCGGCCACGACGCCATCTACATGGCTCGAGTTGCACCCACTAGCATGATTTTCGTGCCCTGCGAAGGTGGCATCAGTCATAACGAGATCGAGAACGCCAAGTCGGAGGATCTTGCCGCGGGTTGCAACGTGTTGTTGAACGTCGTGCTCGAAAAAGCGCAAGTCGTCAACAACTAGGAATTGCGGCATGAAACCGAGGATCGTGCTTTTGGCCACTGGCGGAACGATCGCGTCGCGCTATGACCAGAAGCTGGGCAGCACCGTTGCCTCCCAGCGCGCCGATGAACTTCTCAGGATGCTGCCGCAGGTTACCGATTTTGCCGAGATCGAAGTTCACGACATTGCAACCATCCCCAGCTACGAAATGGACCTGCAGTTCGCTTTTGATCTTGCCAGGCGCATCAAGGATGTACTCGGCAGGCCGGAGGTGGCGGGTGTCGTGGTCACGCACGGCACGGACACCATGGAGGAGACCTGTTATCTGGCCGACCTGCTTCTCGATTCCGACAAGCCGGTGGTCTACACCGGCGCGCAGCGAGCTCACGACGATCCGCAGTCCGACGGTCCGCTCAATCTGCTTAACGCCCTACGGGTCGCGGCGTCGCCGTCGGCACGCGGACTTGGTGCGATGATCTGCTTCAACGGTACGATCCACGCCGCACGAGATGTGACCAAGGTCCACGCCAGCGCGGTGGAGACCTTCCAATCATACGAACACGGTGCCTTGGGCGAGGTGGATGGCGCCAAAGTCGTCATTCATCGGCGGCCCGTTCTGCGCCAATCGTTCAAGGTCGATCGACTCGAAGAACGCGTAGAGCTGTTCCGGCTCGCGCTCGGAACCGATCTGCGCGGCCTGGAGGCCGCCATCGAGAGGGGCGTAGCGGGTCTGGTCATCGAGGGGTTCGGACGCGGCAACGGTCCGTCGCGGTTGGCCGAACTCGTGCGGCTCGCGACGCGGAAGGACGTTCCCGTACTGATTACGTCCCGCTGTCCCGTGGGCCGCGTGCAACCGGTCTACGGCGGCGGCGGCGGTGGCCGCGACCTCGCCGATGCGGGCGGCATCTTTGCGGGCGACCTGAAGGGCCCCAAGGCGCGACTCTTGTTGATGGTGTTGCTGTCGAGCGCAAAAACACGGACGTGGATTGCAGAAACGGTCGCCGCGCTTGCGCCTTGACCCTTTGAGACCGGTAGATGTCGGAGCAAACATTTCCATGGAGGAGAGCTAGATGGCTACCACCCTGATAAGGAACGGGAGGATCGTAACGGCGGTGGATGATTACACCGCCGATATCGTGATCGTCGACGGTCGAATCCAGACCGTCGGCAGGAATATTGCCGTGGGCGGGGACGTCAAGGTGCATGACGCGAACGGCCTCCTCGTCTTGCCCGGCGGCGTCGACGTACACACCCACCTGGACTGGGAGTTCGGCCCGACGCACACGGTGGACACTTTTGAAACCGGGACGAAAGCCGCGGCTTTTGGCGGAACGACTACACTCATCGACTTTTGCAACCAGACGGCAGGAAAAAGTCCGCTGGTCGGGCTCGAGGACTGGCACAAGCGACGTGCCAGCGCCTGCGTGGATGTCGGCGCGCACATGATCATGCTCGACGTCAACGAACAGAGCCTGGCAGACATGAAAACCCTCACCAAGCGCGAGGGCGTGACCAGCTTCAAACTGTTCATGGCCTACCCGGGCGTGCTGATGGTGGATGACGGCGCGCTGTTCAAGGCCATGCGCGTGGCGGGTGCCAACGGTGCCATGACTTGTATCCACGCGGAAAACGGCCTGGTCATTCAGGTCCTGGTCCAGGAAGCGGTGGCGCAGGGACTGCGTGCGCCGAAATACCACGCCACCACCCGCCCGTCGATACTTGAAGGGGAGGCCACACATCGGGCGATTCGCCTGGCGGAGCTTGCGGGCACTCCGCTTTACATCGTGCATCTGTCCGCGGGCGAGGCGTTATCCGCGGTGACCGAAGCTCGGGATCGCGGAATTCCGATCCATGCCGAGACCTGTCCGCATTACCTGTTTCTGACGGCGCAGGATTACGACAGGCCCGGGTTCGAAGGCGCGAAGTACGTTATGACGCCGCCGTTACGCGATCACAACCACCAGCAGCACCTCTGGCGCGGACTGAAGACTGACGACCTGCAGGTGGTATCGACCGACCATTGCCCGTTCTGCTTCAACGAGCAGCCTTATGGAATGAAGTTCTCCAAGCAGCAGGGCGTCGACAGTTTCAGCAAGATCCCCAATGGCGCGCCCGGCGTCGAGACCCGTCTGCCCCTGATCTTCGACGGGGCGGTCAAAAAGCAGGGCATGTCAGTCAACCGCTTCGTCGAAATTACCTCGACGGCGCCGGCCAAGCTGTTCGGTCTATTCCCGCGCAAGGGCACGATCGCTGTGGGATCGGACGGGGACATCGTGCTGTTCGATCCGAACGAGCAGTGGACCATCCGCGCGGCGGAACAGCACAGCCGGGTCGATTACACCTTGTTCGAGGGCCGGCCGGTAACGGGGCGGGTGAAAAAGGTTCTTCTGCGGGGGCATTGCATCGTCGATGGAACCGGTTGGCTTGGCCGTGCCGGGATGGGGGAATATTTGAGCCGCGGGGAATCCGGAAACATCTGAACGGCGCGAGGCGGGTCGAACGTTGGCAAGTATCCAGGTCGGGTGTCGGCCTGATCCAGGTTGCCGGGAGGCGAGTGCGGCAGCAAAACACTGATCGGGGATGCGATTTGTGAAGAACAGAATAAAGATTACCGCCGGGCCGTTCGTTTTTGTTGCGCGCATGGAAATCGAAAAGGCGTCGGCGACCTGCGCAATGTTTGCCGGACTGTTACCGTTCAGGAACAAGGTAATTCACTCGCGATGGAGCGGCGAAGCGGTTTGGATTCCCCTGGGCGATATGGATACGGGGCTGGAATTCGAGAACCACACCAGTCATGGGTCTCGCGGTGACTTCCTGTTCTATCCCGGAGGGTTCAGCGAGACGGAGATATTGTTCGTTTACGGCAGTTCGCGTTTTGCCAGCAAGATGGGGCAACTGGCAGGCAATCATTTTCTCACCGTTGAGGAGGGGCGCGAAAATCTGGAGGCATTCGGGAAACTCGTTCTCTGGCATGGTGCGCAGGACATTTTGTTCGAGCTCATGCCTGAGGCGGCTGGCGGTACGTGACCAGCTTGCCGGTACAAGTTACTCGGGGCTGATAAACCCGTGATCCGACGAACCACGGACCTGGGACATGGCGCCCCGATATCCAAGCCGATTCGCCGAAATGCTTTGACCCTGCCGATATTAGGGCGTATAAAGGCGGCGCAGGATTCTCCAAGCGCTGATATTGCTGGTCCGTTGTATCCGTTTCCGGTACCCCTCAGATCTCCTTAATTTCTCCTCTTGAAGTATCCGCACTCGGGCAAACCGCCCATTTTCAATTTCTATTAGGAAAGTACATTTATGGCTACAGGTACCGTCAAGTGGTTCAACGACGCGAAGGGTTTCGGTTTCATTACTCCGGATGGCGGCGGCAAGGATCTTTTTGCACATTTCTCCGCGATCCAGGGCAACGGCTTCAAGTCACTCCAGGAAAACCAGAAGGTCACGTTCGATGTGACCACCGGTCCCAAAGGTGATCAGGCCTCGAACATCCGTCCCGCGTAAGCCTGACGGCAGTGCCGGTTGCCTGGCGGATTTCGACCAGACCAACGCGACACTCAAAGAGAAAAGCCCGGGAAACCGGGCTTTTTTCTTGTCAAGCAGGAGTTGCGATCCGTTACCGCCAATCGTCTGCGTCATCCCTGCGGCTTCGCCGCGTTCCAATGAGAAATATCGGCGGCCTTCATGTCGAATTCCTGATTCTTCGGCAGGCTGGGGGCTTTGACTTCCATGCCCACGCGCTGGAAGGCCTCTGCCAGCTTGAAGCTGATCTTGGCGAGGCTCTCCGGGTTGGATTTGATCTGGGCGGCGTTCTCGGTGACCACGACGTTGCGACAGATCAGCTCTATGTAGATCTTCGCTGCCAGGTCTCTCAAGGGATCGCTGATCGGGGATGGAGCGGGAGCGGCCATGGGTTTGCCTTGGAGTAAGGATAAGGTGCATCCTACGCCAATCGAAGCCGCGCCTTCTCTTCTCTTGTCGTCGCGCCGCAACAGACAACCGGCGGCGCACACGTCATTTTCCAAGGGATAGAGAATAATAGAGCCCCAAGCCTGTTAATTGCTCCTGCTCGCTCATGACAACCGAACTGGCAAATACGGAACTTACGCCGGCGGACGTGCCCGCGGTCGGCGAGTCTTGGACCCGAATCGAACCCTTCGCCCTGACTTTCGACGGCTTCCGCTACTGGGGGTCCGTTGAAAAGTGCGCCGAGGTCGCAGGCAAGACACCGGGAACGCTGACGGACCTGCGAACTTGCCTGTTCTTCGAGGCCCGGCGCTGGAAGAACCTCGGATGCGAACCGGACACCGCATCGATGAAACGCATACGCGCGCTGATTTCCGTGATTCAGCAAAAAATCAAGGCCGGCGACACTCGCTGATCGCCTCAGCCGATCCTTCCCCGAAGGGTTTGTCTGGTTGCAGACGGTGTTTCCGCATGCGGGAGCAATTGACTTGGCTGGATGACAATCGTATAAACGAACCGGCACCAGGGGCGATCCTCCGAAGCCAATCCTCCTCCATCACTTTGCAAGGGATTTCTATGAAAAAAGTTCTCATTGCGATTACACTGTCTGCACTTCCCGCGGTGGCGTTTGCCGACAACATTGGTAGCTGCGGCTGGGGTGCAAAGCTGTTTGACGGCCAAAAAGGCGTGGCGCCCCAGGTGCTGGCTGTGACCACCAACGGCACCTTCGGCAACCAGACCTTCGGCATTTCTTCGGGTACCTCCGGTTGCACGCAGGATGGTATGGTCACTTCGACCTGGAAGACCTCCATGTTCATCGACGGCAACAAGGAACGGCTGGCGCGGGACATGGCCATCGGCGGCGGCGAGACGCTGGATTCGCTCGCGTATCTGATGGGTATCCGCGAGGAGCACCGCGCGCAGTTCAATCGCGCTGCGCAGCAGAATCTAACCAGGATTTTCCCGTCCGAGAATGTGGCAACCGAGCAGGTCGTGGTGGCGCTGAAGGATGTGTTGTACTCCGATCGGATCCTTGCCCAGTACGCAGCTTCGATCTAGGCCCGGGCAGTTCCGGGCTGTCGTGAAGACACCCAGTGGGAAGCCACTGGGTGTTTTTTTGCCTGCCGTTGTGCCGATGGCGAATCTGCTGCGCGCTTTGCTCTTTCTGGTTTGCCTGAGCGGATTGACCACGCCGCCGGCGCAGGCCAGTGACTATCTCGACGAGCTCACGGCCCGCTCGCGCGAGTTGCGCCTGCATGAGCGCCGGGAATGGCGTCGTTTGCTGCATTACATCTCGAATCTTGCGCGGCCGGGCGTGCACAGCCTGGCGGACGCACCCGGGTTTTTTCTGGCGCGCGACGGCAAGACCAACCCGCAGGCAGAACTCGAAGCCACGTTGGCGAGTTTTTTCTCCAACGCCGAGGAAACCGACGACAGGCAGAATCCTCAGTGCCAGTTCATCGCGCGCTATGCGTGGCTCGACCGGGAACTCGCCTTCGATCCGGCACGCCTGCCGCCGCAGCCCTGCAAGCGTTTCCATGCCTGGCGTGAGGCTCTGAACCCGCAGGGTGTGACGCTGGTTTTCCCGGCGGCACATCTGAACAATCCCTCGTCGATGTACGGCCATACGTTGCTGCGCGTCGATGCCCGGGACCAGGACGAGCGCACCCGCCTGCTGGCTTACGCGGTGAACTACACCGCCAGTACCAGCGAAACCAACGGCATCACTTTCGCCATCAATGGTTTGATCGGCACCTACCCCGGCACGTTCTCGATCATGCCGTACTACCTCAAGGTGAGGGAGTACAACGATCTTGAGAACCGCGACATCTGGGAGTACGAACTCAATCTGAACCCGAAGGAAATCGACTGGCTGCTGATGCACATCTGGGAACTGGGTCCGGTATGGTTCGACTACTACTTCTTCGACGAGAACTGTTCCTACTACCTGCTCGAGGTGCTTGAAGTGGCCCGCCCCGACCTTGATCTCAGCAGCCCCTTTCGCTGGTGGGCGATCCCTTCTGACACGGTGCGTGCGGTGGTCGAGCAGCAGGGGCTGCTCAAGCGCGCCGTGTACCGGCCGTCGAACGCCACGCTGATACTCCACCGCCTGGGATTGATGTCGGCGTCGGAACTCGCCCTAGTCAATAGCATGAGCCGTGGGCGGGTTTCCACCGAGGCTCCGTCGTTCGCCGCATTGCCGCCGGCCGGCAGGGCGCGCGTGCTCGAGGTGAGCCACGATTACGTCAATTATTTGCGTGCCACCGGCCGCAGTCCGGTCGGCGAGCCAGCGGCGCTAGCTCGCGAACTGATGCTGGCGCGCAGCCGCCTCGGCGCGGAGTCGGGCGATCCGCCGGTGCCCGTTCCGGAAGTGCGCCCCGACCAGGGACACGGAACGGCCCGCATTGCAATTGGCGCCGGTCATCGCGACGGCACCGACTTCGTCGAGTTGCGTGCGCGGCCTTCCTACCACGAGCTGATGGATCCCGAGAGCGGGTACGTGCGCGGTGCGCAGATCGAATTTTTCGACTTCGCGCTGCGGCATTACGGCAGTGGCGAAGGCCTGCGTTTGGAGGAGTTCAAGCCTGTGGACATCGTCTCCATTTCGCCGAGAAACGATTTCTTCAAGACGCTGTCCTGGAAGATCGATGCCGGTTGGGCGCGCAGGCGGATCGAAAGCGGCGCGGAGCCGCTGGTGTTCGAAGTGAACGGGGGTGCCGGCCTCGCCCGGAACGTGCCGGATGCGCTGCACGGCGGTCCGCTGATCTATGCATTTCTGGAGGCGACCGCCCGTGTGGATGAGCGCATTGGCCGCGGCTTCGCGCTCGGTGCTGGACCGAGCGTCGGCATGATTGCCGACCTTACGCCGCGCTGGCGGGCGGACGTGCATGCGCGCGGACAACGCTTCTTCGCGGGTGATACCGATAATGCTTGGGCGACGGGACTACGCCAGCGTTACACGCTCAATACCAATAACGCATTGCGCCTTGATGTGTCGCGCGAGCGTCAGGAAAAGCAATCTTGGAATACCGTGCTGATTTCTCTGTATCACTACTTTTGAGCATGAGGCGCCGGCTGGCGACCATTCTGCTGGCGGCGGTCCTTTCCGGATGCACCCAGATGTTCTTCCAGCCGCACCGGCAGAGGATTCTGACGCCGGAAACGTTCGGGCTTGCGTATCAGGAGGTGCGTTTCAAGACAGGGGACGGGTTCGTACTGTTCGGCTGGTTTCTCCCGGCGCAGGGTGATGCCGCGGGGACGATCATGTTTCTGCACGGCAACGCCGAGAACATCAGTACGCATGTTTCCGCCGTCGCCTGGCTGCCCGCACAGGGGTTCAACGTCTTTCTTATCGATTATCGCGGCTATGGCGCATCTGCGGGCAGCCCTTCGCTTGCCGGAGCCCAGCGGGATATCGATGCGGCGATGCAGACGCTGCTAGCGCGCAGCGACATCGACAGGAACCGCATCGTGGTATACGGCCAAAGCCTGGGCGGAGCGCTGGCTGGGTACAACGTGGCGTACTCGCCGTATCGCGACCATGTCCGCGCACTGGTGGTCGAGAGCGCGTTTTCGAGCTACGCCGGAATCACCCGCGAAAAGTTGGCGGCAAGCTGGCTGACTTGGCCGTTTCAATGGCTTGCCTCGTTTACCGTGGATGAAAACTTCAGCCCGCTGCCGGCGATGAAGCTGGTCAGCCCGATTCCGCTGTTGGTCATTCATGGCGATCAGGATGCTATCGTGCCTGTGCATCACGGACAGCGGCTCTACGACGCGGCGCTGGAACCCAAGCAACTGTGGGTCATACCAGGCGCCGGGCACATTCAGGGCATGCGTCGGGAGATGTGGCGCGACCGTTTCGTCGCGTACTTGCGCGAGGTACTGAAATAGCTATCGGTCACCGGAAAGGTTTGACTTGACTTCTCAAGCCACCCGTCACTAGTACCAGCAGTCACTAATGTTTTCCCTTGGCCGCGGGCGTGGAGACGAACAGAAAGAAGCCGATCACGAACAGCGCCAACGCGATCGGCAGGCTGTAATCGCCACCGATGATCCCGGATACGATTCCCCCGGCCCACAGCGCGATGCCGATGACGCGGCGCGCCATCCGTGCCCGGGAAACCGGTTCACGCTGCGAGGTTTTTCCTTTTGCCATCACGCACCTCCCTGGTCCGGAAATACTGCTTCCGCGCCCAATCGATCAGCAATTTACCCCTGGCCGGACCGGTGTTACTAATTTCGGCACCCACAGTCGCTGCGCGGCGACAATTGCCCCCTATCGTCGAGCGGTTTCCCGGCTCCCTGGCACCGATTTATTCGCGCAATAACAGGGGGTAAGCGCACCGGCCCCCGAACCATGCCGATATTGGTAGGTTGGCCGCATTTCTGGCCCGCTGGTTGCAGATAACACGAAGTCCAGGCACGCGAACACTGTATCGTGTGTTGTTTTGTTACCGAAGCCAAAGTCAGACAAAAAGGGGGAACCATGTCACTCCTGGAATCGCTGTTCATCTGGCCCGATCGCCCGTTGCCGTCGCTGCTGGTCCTGCTGGTCCTGCTGATGCCATTTCTGTATGCGGCGCGCGAGCCGATGCATGCGCTGCTCAGAAGTGCGTGCCGGTCGATCGCCAATCCGTTGCGGCTGGGGGCGCGCTGGCTGGCCGATACCGGTTTGCGCCTGCGCAACCGCAACCGCGAAGTGTTGTTTGCGCACGGCAGCCATGAAGTTAAGCTGACAATCGAGCGGGAGTTCGAGCACGTTACCACTCTGGTGCAGCGTGACCTCGAGGGCTACCCGGTGCTGCAACGCAAGTTGATGGACGAAATCACGCGTATCGAGGAGGACTATAAGAAGAGCGGCGAAGTGCCGCCGCCGCCCCCGGAGTGGGTCAAGGCGATCGAGGCCATCGCCAAGATCAAGGCAAGCGGCGACGGTGTGGTGGAGCGCATCCTCGCGGACATTCGCGACTCCCTCGACGATATTTATCAGAAGCTCGTGGCGGAGTACCGCGGCGCTTACCAGGAGCGGCACCACATACTAAAGGGCTTCCTGCCGTTCTGGCGCTCGGTCAGCCAGACGCTGATCCAGGTGGACCGCAACATCACCAGCCTGCAGAACAGCGCGGCGAAGATCGACGCCAATGTCCTTAAACTCGATAACATCACAGCCCGTGGCAATGACGCTGCAAACGTACTCGCGACGTCGGCCTCGACGCAGTTCTTCATCGCTGGTCTGGTGATGCTGATTGCGTTCGGCGGCGCCTACGTCAACTTCAAGCTGATCGCGCTGCCAATGTCGGCGATGGTAGGCGGCGGGGACTACATCACCGAGAGTCTGCAGGCCTCGGAAGTCGCGGCGCTGGTGATCATCCTGTTCGAAACCCTGATGGGCCTGTTCCTGATGGAGACGCTGCGCTTTACCAGCCTGTTCCCGCTCGGCAACATCACCGAGAAGATGCGGCGCCGGCTGATGTGGGCATCGCTCACAATTCTTCTGGTACTGGCGGGTGTTGAAGTGGCGCTGGCGGTCATGCGCGACATGATCATCGCCGCCGATGTGGCATTGAAGCAGCAGCTTGGCGCTGCCGCCGGGGCGGTGCAGGTCGAAGCGGGCTGGGTCACCAGGATCCCGACGTTCGGCCAGATGATCCTGGGATTCACGCTGCCGTTTGCGCTGGCGTTCGTGGCGATTCCGCTCGAGTACTTCGTCAATTCCGGCCGTACCGTGGTCGGTGCGGGGCTGGAGATGGCGTTGCGCGGACTGGCGTTCGTGCTGCGCTTTGCCGCCAATCTGATCCGAGGGGCAGGCAAGCTGGCGATCATGCTCTACGACGTGTTCATCTTCGTCCCGCTTGCGATCGAGCGCTGGATCGTCAGCTACCGCGAGGGTACCGCCCGCCGCAACAAGCTGCGCCCCGTTCCGCCGCTCAAGCGTGCGGGCGGGTCCGAGGAGGCGCTATGAAAGGGGCATCCAGTCTTGCGGCGCTCGGGGTACTGCTTTTCATCGTTGCCTGCGGACCGGAGACCAATCACAACCAGGCGGTGTACATGCTGATCGATACCTCCGGCACCTACGCCAAGGAGACAGGCAAGGCGCAACTGGTGGTGAACTACCTTCTGGGCTCGCTCAATCCTGGCGACGCGCTTGCGGTCGGGCGGGTCAAGAGCCGCAGTTTCAGCGAGAAGGATATCGTGGCCAAAGTGAGCCTGGGCAAGGACCCGCTTGCAGCCAACGCGCAAAAGCGCGCGTTCAGCGAGCAGATTGCGGACTTCACCAAGACCACGAAGGATGCAAAAGGCAGCCGCTACACCGACATCACTGGCGGCATCATCCTGGCCGCCGAATTCCTGAACGAGTCCCAGGCCGGACGCAAGACCATCGTGATTTTCTCGGACATGCAGGAAGAGCTCGACTACAAGACGGTTCGGGACTTTCCGATCAGGCTCGACGGCATTCGCGTGGTCGCTCTCAACGTCACCAAGCTCAACACCGACAACGTGGATCCGCGCCGCTATATCGACCGGCTGGAGTGGTGGGAAAGACGCGCCCGTACGGCCGGTGCGTCGGACTGGAAAGTCGTCAACGACATGGAGCACCTCGACCGCATCTTCAAGAAGAGCGGCTGAGCGATCCGAAACACATGCAGACGGCCGGGATCTCCCGGCCGTTTTGTTTTGGCAGCCCTCCGGCTGCATCTTCACTATTCCCCGGCTTTGGCGTATTTACGTCTGGCTTGCCTTGGTGGGACGCTGCTGCTGCGTCGATTTGAACCACCAGTTACACCCCCCATCGCTGACCCCGCTCCGGAACCGATCCACGAATGCTATTGACCGCCCCGACACCGGCTCGTTGGTGTTCTATTGCCGGACGACGCTGAGCACCTCATAGCACGCGCCCATGGTGTGATAGTCGGTCTTGCCCGCCGGGCTTTTCTCGGCGCTGTATTTCTCGTTGTCGCGGGAGAGGATGCGGTACCAGGCGCCGTACTTGTGGTCGACGAAGTGCTCCCAGCTGTAAGACCAGATCCTGTCATACCACTGCCAATACTTCTCATCGCCGGTTCTTGCGGCAAGCAGCGCTGCGGCGGCCAGCGATTCCGCCTGAACCCAGAAATACTTGTCGGCGTCGCAGATGCCGCCATCCGGCGCGAAGCCGTAGTAGATTCCGCCGTATTCTTCGTCCCATGCGTGGGACAGCGCTGCATCGAACAACTCGACCGCGCGCGATACCAGCCAGTCGGATGACGTCGAAAGCCGCGCCTTGTGGCGTTCCAGAATCAGCAGCAGCTTCGCCCACTCGGTGAGATGACCGGGCTGGTAGCCCCAGGGCCGGAAGACGTTGGTCTTGTCGTTTCTGTTGTAGTCCCAGTCCACCGACCAGTCGGCATGGTAGTGCTCCCACACCATATTATTGGCCAGCGCAGCCTGGCGCACGGTGATGCTGCGGGCGATGGTCGCGGCACGCTCGAGATGGCGCGTCTCGCCGGTGGCTTCGAATGCCGCCAGCAGGGCTTCGCAGGAATGCATGTTGGCATTCTGTCCGCGATAGGGTGACAACACCGACCAGTCCGGACTCGCCTCATCGGCGTACAGACCGAACTGCGCCGACCAGAAACGCTGCTCCATCAGATCGAAGGTTTCGCCTATCCATTCCCGCGCTTCGTTCATACCTGCCATCAACGCATGCGCGCAAGCGAGCAGTGCGAAGGCGAGCCCGTAGCAGTGATTGGTGCCATCGAGCACGCCGTTCCTGCCTAGCAGCCAGGCATAGCCACCGGTGGTCGGATTGCGATGCCGCTCGCGTAGGTATGCCAAACCGTGCTTGAGCGCGTCCAGATACTCCGGATTGCCGAACCGGCGGTACGCCATTGCGTAGTTGAAGACAAAGCGGGTGCTGCTGACGAGATGCCGGGTATCGGCGTCGTATATCATCCCGTCGTCGCGATAGAAGTGATAGAAGCCGCCGCGCGGGTCGATCGCGCGCGGATGGTAGAACGCCATGATGTGCCTGATGTGGTCGAGCAGGAATTGGCGGCTGCGGAAATCGGGCATGCGGTTTTTCTTTCGGCACCTACATGCGGGTCAGGAGTTTCTGCACTGACGCCAGCATCGGCGGAACTGCCCCGGCTTTGAGACAGGCGGCCGTACCGGTCGCGACCGCGAAGCGCAAGTGAACATCCCACTCGGCGGCGGGCTCAGTCATCAGGCTGTATAGCAGTCCGCCGACGCTTGCATCGCCGGCGCCGACCGTGTCCGCGACTTCGATGGCAGGTGAAGACTGGCGCAATACGCGGCCGGCGACGTGCATTTCGGCGCCTGCCGCACCGCGGGTAAGCAGGATCGCCGCGGCCGGACTGAGGGCGCGAAGCCGCGCCAGGCCTTCGGCCGGGTCGGCGACGCGGAACAGCGCAAGCAGGTCTTCGTCGGAAACCTTGATCACGTCCGCGCGCGCCGCCACGTAACGCAGGGTCTCGTCGAATTCGGCAGTCATGATGTTGCGGTAATTTGGATCGAAGCTCACCCGGCAACCGGCAGCCTTGGCGGCGTCCAGCACGCGCAGCAGCTTGCTGGCGAGCGGTTTTCGCGCCAGGCTGATGCAGCCGAAGTGCACCCACTCGGCGTGCAGGAGCCAGTCGGACGGCAGCAACGCCGGATCGAAGGCAAGATCGGCGCTGTCCTCGCCGACGAAGAAGTACCGCGGGGGGTCGGTCTGGTGGACCATCGCCAGCAGCGGCGGTTTTGCTGCCCGCTGCAGGAAGCGCATGTCCAGCCCTGCAGCACGGCCCAGATCGGTGAGCTCGTCGCCGAACCGGTCCAAGCTGACGGAGCCGGCAAAAGCGCTTGGAATGCCGAGCGTGGCCACTACGCGGGCGACGTTCCAGTCGGAACCGCCCGCCCGCGACAGCCAGCTGTCGGTGCCGGTGCGGATGAAGTCCGTCAGCGCTTCGCCGGCGGAGACGAAGCGCGGGTGTGGGGGAGATGGAGAAGGGTCGATGCGCATTCTAACAGGAGATTTGAACGGTGCAACGTGACTACGCGATTCCGCTATGCACTTGCAGAAACACGCGCATGCGTGCCACCGCGAGCTCGGGGTCGGTGAGCACGCCGCAGCGGTCGGCCAGCTCGAACACTTTCGCATAGTGCAGCACCGAGCGCGCCGATTGCAGCCCGCCAGCGGCGACGAAGTGCGACTGGTGGCCATTCAGCCAGGCGATGAAGATCACCCCGGCCTTGTAGTGCCGCGTCGGAGCACGGAAAATCTCGCGCGATAGCGGGATGGTCGGCGCGATCAGCTTTTTGTAGGCCGTGGCATCGCCGGCTGCGAGCCTGGTGAGCGCAGCCGACGCAACCGCCGCGATCGGATCGAAGATGCCGAGCAGGGCGTGCGAATGGTGCATGCCGTCGCCGGCGATCAGCGTGTCATAGTTGAAGTCGTCGCCGGTGAACATCAGTACGCCGTGCGGCAGCCTGCGGCGCATCTCGACTTCCCATTTTGCGTCCAGCAGCGAGATCTTGATACCCTCGATCTTCGCCGCATTGGCGTTCACGATGTCCAGCACCGTTTCCATCGCCCGAGGGATGTCGGTGCTGCCCCAATAGCCGCCCAGCTCCGGATCGAACATCTCGCCCAGCCAGTGCAGCACCACCTTGTCCTTGCATTGGCCGAGCAGATCGCCGTACACGCGCCGATAGTCGTCGGCGCTTCTCGCCGCTGCGGCGAGCGCGCGGCTCGCCATCAGGATGATGCGCCCGCCCGCCGCCTCCACCGCCTCGATCTGCTCTTCGTAGGCGTGCATCACGTCGGCGATCGTGGTGCGGGCATCCACTGTGAGCTGATCGGTGCCGACACCGCAGGCGAGTTCCGCGCCGGGAACGGTTCTGGCGTGGACAACACTGCGGCGGATCAATTCGAGCGCGGTCGGCCAGTCCAGTCCGACGCCGCGCTGCGCGGTGTCCATCGCTTCGGCGATCTTGAACCCGAGTCGCCATAGGTGCTCGCGAAAGCGCAGCGTCGCGTCCCAGTCCACCCTGGGCGAACCATCCCACGGGTCGCAGGGTTTAAGCGGGTCCACGACGACGTGCGCCGCCGCGTACGCGGTACGGTTCCAGCGCGTCGGCTGAACCGCGGCGAAGGGAGAAGCATCGTGCACCAGCGCGTAGTGTCTCAGCGATCCGTCCTCTCCCGGCAGCGTCATTTGCACGAGGGGCTCCTACGCGAGTTTGCCGAGGATGTGGTCCGCGGCTTTCTCGGCGATCATGATGGTCGGCGCGTTGGTATTGCACGAAGGTATAAACGGCATCACCGATGCATCAGCCACCCGCAGGCCCTCGAGGCCGATGACCCGCAGATCCGGCGTCACCACGCTTGTCCGGTGGTTCGTCGGCCCGATGCGGCAGGTGCCCACCGGATGGTGGTCGGTCTTGGCGTGCGCGCAGGCGTAGTCGAAGAGCTCCGTATCGGTCTTCAGTGCCTCGCCGGGCAGTCGCTCGGCCATGACAAAGAGTTTCAGCGCGGGTTGCCGCATGATCTCGCGCGCCATGCGCAGGCCCTCGATCGCAAGTTCGCGGTCGCGCGGCTCGGCCCAGTAGTTGGGGTCGATCAGCGGTGCCGCGGCCGGATCGGCGCTGGCCAGGCGCACGCTGCCGCGCGAACGCGGACGCAGGTAAGCGCTGTTTAGGGTAACGCCAGGATTCGTCATCTTCGTCACGCCGGCTTCGATGCCGGAGCCGAGGCCGAGATGAAACTGAATGTCCGGCGAGCGCGCGTCTTTATCCGCATACCAGAAGCCGCCGGTTTCGAACAGGCTGGAGGCCACGGGTCCTGTCCTCAACAGTAGGTATTGAAGGCCAGCCCACGCCGCCCGCACCGGCTGGTTGTACTTGTCGTAGGTATGATCGCCGGTGCACTCGGCAATAACAAACAGGTCGAGATGGTCTTGCAGATTGCCGCCTACGCCGGGCAGGTCGTGCACCACATTCACACTGACCGAGCGCAGGTGGTCGGCCGGCCCGATGCCTGATTGCATCAAGAGTTTGGGCGAACCTATCGCACCCGAGGTCACGATTACTTCGCGCTTTGCACGCAGGAACTGCGGTGTTCGCGAACCTCCGCCCGCGACCTCGATGCCGGTCGCACGTTCCTTTTCGATCACCACGCGCAACGCCTGTGCCCCTAGCCGCACCGTCAGATTGCGGCGGTGGCGGATCGGATTCAAGTAAGCCACCGAAGTCGACGAGCGCCGTGCGTTCGACTGGGTAAGCTGATAGTAGCCCAGCCCCTCTTGGCGCTCACCGTTGAAGTCCGGGTTGAAGGGGATTCCCCTTTCCTGCCCGGCCTGGAAGAAGGCCTCGCAGATCGGCAGCGGACTGATCGGGTTCGACACGCCCAACGGCCCGCCGTAGCCGTGGTACTCGTTGGCGTAACGCTGGTTGTTCTCCGCCCGCTTGAAGTACGGCAATACTTCGCGGTACGACCAGCCGACGGCACCTCCGTCGCGAGCCCACTCGTCGTAGTCAGCCGGTGCGCCGCGGGTGTAGATCTGCGCGTTGATCGACGAGCCGCCGCCGATGACCTTGGCCTGAGTGAAGCGCAGGACGCGGTTTTTCAGATGCTTCTGTGGCACCGTGAACCAGCCCCAGGAGCCGATGCCCTTGGTCATCTTGGCAAAGCCCGCCGGCATGTGAAAGAACGGATGACGGTCGGAACCGCCGGCTTCCAGCAGCAGCACTTTGGCCGATGAGTCGGCACTCAGGCGGTGTGCCAACACACAGCCGGCCGAGCCGCCGCCGGCGATGATGTAGTCGTATATGTCGTCATTCATTGCGCATTGCTCATGATCAGAAGCGCCAACTGCGGAGGACGCAGAGGAAATCACGCTTTAATTAACCCCCTAGGGCCACGAATCACGCACAGATGATCGGCCAGGTCCGCCAGATCGCTGCGTATGAACATTGCCTTCGCACCGGCCGCATGCAAGGCAGCGAGCGTGGTATGCGCGTCTTCGTCCTCAGAGATGTCGGTGACGCAGACGTCGAAGCCGTCCTTTGCGAGTGCCAGCGCAATGGCGGTCCCGATGCCGCGGCGTGCGCCGGTCACCAGGGCGACTGGACGTTTCGTTGCGCCGGTCATGATCAGAACTCGTGCAGCCGCGACTTCAGATGCGCGCCTACGCGCAGTGCCTGCGCCGCGACGGTGAGCGCCGGATTGAGCGCGGCGGAAGAAGGAAAGAAACTGGCGTCGACCACGTAGAGATTATCGTGGTCCCAGGCGCGGCACCAAGGATCCAGCGCCGATGTGGCGGGATCGTCGCCGAAGCGTGCAGTGCCGCACTGGTGCGAGGGCGTGTCGGTGCCGAAAGGCTTGGACGCCACGATCGGAAAGCCCACGTCTTTTAGCAGTTGCTTCGCCACCTCGACCCAGCGCCGGTGCGCGCGCAGGTTGCTGCGCTTCCAGGTGAGCTGGATCGCGCCGTCGTTGCGCAGCCGCACGCTGCTGTCGGCCTGTGCCAAGTCCTCGGACATGACATACCAGTCCACGCTGTGGCGCGCCAGCCAGGCCCGCGACCATCTTGGCAGGTTCGGCAGTGCGCCGCGCAGCATCGGCTCCTTGATCTTGCCGAGCAGTTGCAGATTTCCCAGCGGCCGTTGACTGGCATTGCCGCCGAAGTAGTAGTCGTTGAGCGTAAGTGTCTTGGGATAGCGGGTGTCGTTCACCCGCCACGGCGTGACTGCCATGATCGCCGTGCAATTGTGGTTCATGTAGTAACGCCCGACCACACCCGAGGAATTCGCCAGCCCGTTCGGGTTGTTTCCGCTGATGGAGCGCAGCAGCACCGCCGCACTGTTGATCGCGCCGGCAGACAGCACGAACAGCCGGGCGCCGACGTTCCGGATTTCACCGCCGCGCTCGAACTCGCAGGCGACGACGCGTTTGCCGCGCTCGTCGGCGATCAGCCGCCTGACCAGGCTGCCGGTTTGCAGCTTCACGTTCGGGTACTTCAGCGCCGGATCGATTAGCCGGGTTTCGGCGTCGCCCTTGGCGCCGATCTTGCACGGGAAGCCGTCGCAGGTGCCGCAGCGTATGCACGTGCCGCCGGGATGGAAATCGATCGCCGCCGGCATGTGCGATGGATGCAGGCCGCGCGCCTTCATGCGCTCGAAGACCTCGCCGATGATCGGCTCGTGCGGGATCGGGGGATGCGGAAAGGGGCCGGAGCGCGGCGGCTCGGTCGGATCGTCTCCGGCGCGCCCGTGCACACCAAATACGCGCTCGGCTTGCGCATACCATGGTTCCAGATCCAAGTAGCGAACAGGCCAGGGAACGGTTGCGCCGTCCGCGTGCTCGATACCCTCGAAATCCCGTTCGCGGAAGCGGAACATCGCGGTACCGTAGACCTTGGTGTGTCCGCCAACGTAGTAGAACTGACCGGGGCGAAAGGCTTTGCCGGCGCCGTCGTACCAGGTCTCGCGCGTGCGGTAGCGGTTGTCAACGAACACCGCCTCGGGGTCCCAGTTCTGCGCTTCGCGTGGCAGACGCTCGCCCCGCTCCAGGATCAGGATGCGTGCGCCGGTGTCGGCGAGAGACAGCGCCACGCAACCGCCGCCGACTCCCGAGCCGATGATTACGATATCGAAGTTACTATCCGCCACGGCACCTACGCGATCAGCGTCTCCGTTTCGGCATCGAAGCACACCAGCTTGGTCAGGTCGACAATAAAACGTGCATCCTGCCCGGGCTTCAACGAGACATCGGGCTCCAGACGCACAGTAAATTCATGACCTCCGAGGTTGAGCACCACCAGGGTGTCGGCTCCGGTCGGTTCGATTACCTCGACGCGCGCATCGAGCAAGCGCTGCGTCGCCCCCGCGACCATGCCCTCGCGCGCAAGGCTCACCGCCTCGGCGCGTATACCGGCGATGATCTCGCGGCCGACGTAGCGGTCCATCAGCGCAGGCATCGGTGGCAGGTCGATGCGAACGCGCGGTCGATCGCCGATCCGTATCTCGAGCGCCAGCGCGCCATTGCCCGCCACGACATCGGCCCTGGTCAGGTTCATGCGCGGCGAGCCCATGAAGCCGGCCACGAAAGTGTTGGCCGGGCGGTTATAGACCTCGTAAGGCGTGCCCAGCTGCTGCACCACGCCGCCCTTCATGACGGCGATGCGTGTGGCCAGAGTCATGGCCTCAATCTGGTCGTGGGTCACGTACACGATGGTGGCGCCCAGACGCTGGTGCAGCTTCTTGATCTCGGTGCGCATGTCGAGCCGCAGTTGGGCGTCGAGGTTGGAAAGCGGCTCGTCGAACAAGTAGAGCTGCGGCTCGCGCGCCAGCGCGCGCCCGATCGCGACGCGCTGGCGTTGGCCGCCCGAGAGCTCACGCGGCCGGCGGTCGAGCAGGTGCTCGATCTGGAGCAATTTGGCCACGCTCTTGACCCGCTCCGCGCGCTTGCTCTTTTCGACCTTGCGCATCGTCAGCGGAAACTCGATGTTCTGGGCAACAGTCATGTTGGGATATAGCGCGTAAGACTGGAACACCATCGAGATATTGCGATCGGCCGGCGGCAGCGAAGTGATGTCGCGTCCATCGAGCTGAAGCCGTCCGCCGGTGGGTTCTTCGAGGCCGGCGATGATGTTCATCAGCGTGCTCTTGCCGCAACCCGACGGGCCGACCAGCACCAGGAATTCGCCGTCCCCGTGACTGATGGAGATATCGTGAAGGATTTGCATCGACCCGAAGCTCTTCTGCACGTTGATCAAATCCAGCGATGCCATGACATTCACCCTTTCACAGAGCCCGCCATCAGGCCGCGGACGAAGTACTTGCCGGAGACCAGGTAAACGACCAGCGTCGGAATGGCCGCGATGAACGCGCCGGCGAAGTGCACGTTGTATTCCTTGACCCCGGTTGAACTGTTTACAAGGTTGTTCAGCGCCACCGTCAGCGGGAAAGAGTCGAAGTCGCTGAACGAGGCACCGAACAGGAACTCGTTCCAGATGTTGGTGAACTGCCAGATCACGGTGACAATGATGATAGGCGCGCTGTTGGGAAGCAGGATGCGGAACAGCACCCCGAAGAAACCGGCGCCGTCCATGCGCGCCGAGCGCACCAGCTCGTGCGGGAAGGCGGCGTAGTAGTTGCGGAAGAACAGCGTCGTGAAACCGATTCCGTAGACGACGTTGACGAAGACCAGACCGCCTACCGTGCCTGCCAGTCCAAGGACGCCAAGCGTCTTGGCCATCGGTATCAGGACGATCTGGAACGGGATGAACACCGAAAACAGCATGGCGGCAAACAGTACGTGGGCGCCCCGGAACCTGAACTGGGTGAGGATGTAGCCATTGAGCGCGCCGATCAGCGTTGAGATCGCTACCGCCGGCACCACCAATAGGAAGGAATTGACGAAGTACGGTTTAAGCCCAGTCGGCTGCACCCCGATCTGTGCCGTGCTCCAGGCAGTAAACCACGGCTCGACGGTCCAGACCTCCGGCAGCGCCATCAGGTTGCCGCTGTGGATTTCGTCCAGCGGCTTGAACGAGTTGGACACCATGATGTAGACCGGCAACAGGAAAAGCAGCGCCAGAAACAGCAGCACGGCGTAGAGAAAAATGCGCTCGGAGTTCAGCCCCTTTGAGCGATGGTCAGCCATTTTTCACCTTGCGCATCTCGCTGAAGAGGTAGGGCAGCACCACCAATCCGATCGCCGCGAGCATCATGACCGCGCTGGCGGCGCCGACCGCCATTTCATTGCGGGTAAAACTGTACTGATACATGAAAACCGAAGGCAGCCAGGTCGATCGGCCCGGTCCGCCGTTGGTCAGCGCAATCACCAGGTCATAGGACTTGATCGCCATGTGCGCCAGAATCACGAAGGCCGACACAAATACCGGCCCGAGCTGTGGAATGATGACATGCAGGTAAATCTGCCAGGTGCGCGCGCCGTCGACCCGCGCCGCGCTGATTTGTTCGGCATCCACGCCCCGCAACCCTGCGAGGAACAGCGCCATGACGAAGCCGGTGGTCTGCCATACGGCGGCCATGACGACGCAGTAGATCGCCAAGTCGCCTTCCTTGATCCATCCGAAGGCGAAGCTCTCCCAGCCCAGGTTGTGCAACGTTCGTTCGAGTCCCACTCCCGGGTCGAGAAGCCATTTCCATGCCGTGCCGGTGACGATGAACGAAAGCGCCATCGGGTACAGAAAGATCGAGCGGAATGCACCCTCGGCGCGAATCTGCTGGTCGATCAGGATCGCGAAACCGAGGCCCAGCACGGTCGCCACACCTATGTAGAGGCTGGCGAACACCAACAGGTTGCTGAGCGAGACGTTCCAGTTCTCCAGTCCAAACAGGCGCCGGTAGTTGTCCGTGCCGACCCAGTCGTACACCGGCATCAAGGTCGATGGGGTGAACGACAGGTAGATCGTGAACATGATGTAGCCGTAGACGCAGACCAGCACCAGCAATACGCTGGGACTGAGCAACAGCTTGGGCAGGGCTCCGGCTCGCATCGGCTGGACTCAGATTCTGCCGACGGCACGGCGAGCGCCGTCGGGAGAATCGCACTGAAAGTTATCCGGTAAGGATCCGGCTTACTGTTTCACCGCCGAGGCCAGCGCCGCGACCGCCTTCTTGTCGTCGAGCTGACCGTTGAAGTGGCGGGTGATGACGTCGTACATGGCGTTTTTGATCGACGCGGGAACCGCGTGCCCATGCGCCATGGAGCCGACCAGCGTGTTCTTCTGGTTGGCTTCGGCCAAGTCCTTCATGCCCTTTTTGCCGCAGGCATCGAAGGCCGCGTCAGACACGTCGGTACGCGCCGGGACGGAACCCTTGACGACATTGAACGCCGACTGGAAGCTCGGATCCATGATGGCCGATGCCAGTTTCTTCTGGGCCTCGGCCTTGTCGGCGCCCACCTTGAACATCACGAACTGGTCGGAGTTGAACGGGACGATGCCTTGCGAGCCCGGCGTGCGGAAACACAGGAAATCCTTCCCGGGTACCTTCTTGGCATTAATGAATTCGCCCTTGGCCCAGTCGCCCATCATCTGGAAACCGGCCTTGCCGCCGATCACCATGCCCGAGGCCACGTTCCAGTCACGGCCGGAGAAGTCCTTGTCGACCAACTTGCGAATCTGGGAGATGCGCTGGAACACCTTTTCGGTCGTGGGCGAGTTGATCGCCTTCTGGTCGAGTTCGATGAAAGCCTTGCGGTAGTAGTCCACTCCGCCGGTAGACAGGGCCACCCCGTCGAAGATGGTCGCGTCCTGCCAGGGCTGGCCGCCGTGGGCGATGGCGATGAAGCCGGCCTTTTGTACCTTCTGGGCCGCGGCGATGAACTCGTCCCAGTTCTTGGGTTCGCTGGTCACGCCGGCTTTACTCAGGACTTCCTTATTTGCCCACACCCAGTTGGTGGAGTGGACGTTGACCGGCGAGGCGATCCACTTGCCGTTGTACTTGGAAAACTTCTGCAAAGCCGCCGGAACGGTCTTGTCCCAGCCCTCCTTGGCGGCGACGTCGTTCAGGTCGGCAACCACGCCCTGCTTGCCCCAGTCGAGAATGTCGAAGCCCAGCATCTGGACGGCAGTCGGCGGATTGCCGGAGGTCACTCGGGCGCGCAGCGCGGTCATCGCCTGCTCGCCGCCGCCGCCGGCGACCGGCATGTCATTCCATTTGATGCCTTGTTTCTCGAGGTTGCCCTTGAGCACGTTCAGGGAGGCCGCTTCGCCGCCTGAGGTCCACCAGTGCAAGACTTCCACCGAATTGTCGGCCGCGAACGAAGGGCCGGTGAGACCCAATCCGCCCGCGACAAGCGCGGCGATCAGCTTCTTACGCATTTTCTCCTCCTGCTGTCAGTTGTGAATGTCCGATTGCGGCCGGACATTTGCCGTATTGCAGATCGTAAACCGCTGCAGTATCGCAGGTCACCTCGGCAGCCACCATCCGGTACGCGGTCCGATGTGCAACTGC